>JALOQF010000271.1 GCA_025459425.1 Myxococcaceae bacterium
TCACCGAGACCGAGTCGCTGCGCCTGTGTTCGGCTCGGGCGTCGCGGCGGGCGCGCGGGCGACAGCAAGGGCCGGGCGAGGACGTGTTCCTCGAGGTGAAGGAGCTGCCCGAGTCGATGGCGGCGGGCTGGTACTGGCCCGCGCTTGCCGGCGAGCGACACGCCCGCTCGGGTCGAGTGAAGGGCAGGGGCGCCGCCGGAATCGTGCGCCTCGTCACCCGGACTCAGGGACAGGCTGCCGGTGCGGGTGGCTCGTTCCCCGCGAACAGCTGCGAGGTGCGGCGCCAGGCCACCTCGGCCACGCGCGCGCCGAGCTTCAGCCCTTCGAGGTTGTCGGCCTGAATGTGGTACCCGCCCATCACCCGGCTGAAGCCGGCCAGCTCGGCCGTAGCCGTGAACGTCGGCAGCGCGAGGGTGACGTCACAGGCCCGTTCGTCGGTCTTCGCCGCGACGCCGTCGACCTGCTGCATCGTGGCGTGCGGGGCGCCGCTCTCGGTAAGGGCTCCGGCGCGGCGCGCTTCTTCGTCTTCGAAGCGGTCGGAGCCGGTGAGGAGCGCCAGGGTGCGCGCGGCGGCGGCGCTCACCGTGCTGTGGCCGCTGACGTAGCCTGGGAACGGCGGCGTGACGAACGACGCTGGCGAGTAGGGCCGCCAGTCTTCGGCGCGCACGTCACCCACGCCGCGCCCGGGCCCCAGCCACCCGCGCACCGTCTTGCCGGCGTGCAGCACGCGCACCAGCGTCCACGGTCGTGACGAGTCGTACGCGCGCTTGGCGTCCCACGCGGCGATGAAGGCGTCGAAGCACGCGGCGCCGACCGCGAAGAAGAGCTTCACGTCACGCCCAAGGTCGTTGCGGTCGCGCCGCGAGACGGCCTGCGCGAAGCGGAGCCAGTGCCCCGATTGCCCTGTCGACCGCGGGCCGTCGCGCATGAACTCGACGATGGCCTTCTGCTCGGGCGTCAGCGTCGCGTTGAGGCGCAGCACCTCGGCGACCTCTTCGGCCAACTGCGCGCTGCCGACCTTCGGCGGCGGGGGCGGGCGGAACTGCCGGGCGCACGAGAGCGCATACGGCTCGACCCGGTACCAGTGCGGCGTGAGGAACCCGGGGCGCACCACCTGGCCCGAGTCGAGCGTGAAGGGAATCGGCTGCCAGCGGTCTGGGTCGATGACCCGCTCGCCGTTCACCGGCGAATAGAACGTGTAGTCGGCATAGGGAACGCCAGCTGGGGCGCCGCGCTCGTCACCGAGGTGGTTCGAGCCGTCGCGGAGCCGGGCCTCCATCACCCGCTGGCCCACGCGCGCTCCACGTCGCGCCGCCGTCGAGCGTTCGGCCCCCACGTGTCTGGCCAGCGCCGTGCGCACCCACTCGGCGTCTTTTGGGTACAGGCGCTCGAGCACCACGCGAAGCGAGGCCGCCATCGCTCGCACCCGGTTGTCATCGGTCCGTTCGGAGGCGGGCGCGCGGTCGAGCGGCGTCAGCGCCGGGCGCGCAGTGTCGTCGTAGGCGGCCCACGCGTCGTACAGCGCTGCCACCACGAGGAAGAGCTCGCGGGAGTTGATGGTCGGGCGCGCCCCCACGCGCTCGATTTCACGAGCCGTCGCCTCGAGCGCGACGTCGAGGAGCACGAACGCGGGCGAGGGCGTGTACCCGGCGGGCGGCGCCTTCGTCTGCCCGAACGTGGGCAGCGCGAGCACCAGCCCGGCCAGCACGATGGGGGTGAGTCGAAGGTGCGTCATCGGGACCCGGACGAGCGAGCGGCGCATGAACACCACCCATCGAACCACGGTTGTGCGAGGCCGTCGTGGCCTGGCGTCGCGTCGTGGTGCGCGTCGACCTGGACACCAGCGAGTCGCGCTATGGCACCGCGCGGCGCTGCGACGACAGCCCACTCCGCTGCGGCCACCCCGACAGCTCGAGCGGGAGCGGGCCCAGCTGCCAGGCCTCGAGCACCACGCCGCCATCGGGCCGCGTCGCCAGCGTCACGAGCTGCCCCGGCGTGAAGACCGCCGCCTCGACGCGTCCCGTACCCTCGGGGAAGGGGCACTCGAGGCGCCCACCGTCGAGCGAGACCACGAGCCCGCCCCGTGTTGCTCCGCCGTCGCGCGCCTCTTCGACGACGGCCGCCAGCGCGGCCTCGAACGAGCCAGGCAGCCGCAGCGCCGCGACCTCGACGAGCCGCCCCTCGAGGCCATCTGGCAACAGCGTGTCCTCCCAGAGGAGGGCGCCGCTCGTGCGCCCGTAGGCGCGCACCCAGGTCGCCGCGTCCGTCGGGAGGCACGACATCGCCAGCACCGCGCACGCCTTGAAGAAGAGGAAGACCGTCGAGGGCGTCACCAACACCTCGTGGGTGCGCCAGGCGGCGAGCGGTGGCTCGGGCAGGGCCAGCGTGGTGGTTCCGCCGTCGGCCTCGAAGCGCACCAGGCGGGTTCCCACGACGAGCGTGTCACCGGCGAGGGCGAGCGCCTCGAAGCCCGCGTCGCGCACCACCGTCTGCTCGATGACGAGGCCTCCGTCGTCCGTGGTGGCGAGCCGCCGCAGCACCTCGGCGCCCAGCGTCACGATGCGGCCAGCCTCGTCGATGGCGACGTGCTGCACCGGCTCGGCGAACGCCGCGAGCTGGCTGGTCGTCGTCGCGCTGGCGACCACGACGGCGGCGCCGCCATCATGACGTGCGGCGACCACCACGCCGCCGTCCGAGAGGCTCGCGAGCTGCGTGGGCTCGAGGCCCTCGGCTTCCCACCCGGCGACGAAGCGACCCATCGAGCGCGTGCGGAAGACGAAGCCGCCGTCGACCAGCAGCACCACCCCCGCGGGGCTGACGTGGGCCAGCCGCTCTTGCGTCGGCACGACTTCGGTGAAGCGCTCGAAGCCGGTGCCCGTGTACGAGCGCACGACGCAGGTGGTGAAAGGCCCGGCGTCGGGTTCGCCTCCGTCGAGCCGGCCGCCGTCCACCTCGCCGCCATCGGGCGCGCCGGCATCCTGGAGCGGCCCGCCATCGCTCGCCCCGCCGTCGAGGAGGAGCGGCACGCCACACTGGGTGAAGTACACAGCGCCGGCGAAGCTGACGAGGCCCGGGAGCGCCTCGCTGGGCGTGCCATCGAGGCGCGCAGTCCACGTCGGGTCCCACGCACCAGCGTCGGGGCGCACGCAGCGCTGGCTCCGACAGCGGGAGACGCCGTAGCAGGCGATGGCGGGGCCGCACTCGGTGCCTTCGGGCGTGGCGACCTCCTCACACGTGCCCATCACGCACACCCGCGCCGAGACGCAGTCGGAGCGCCCGCACGGCGTCCCATCGGGCGCCACCATGTCTCCGCAGCCAGTGCGGGCGTCGCACGTCGCGATGCGGCAGGGGGTCGTCGGGGGCGGGCAGGTGATGCGCGTGTGAATGCACCCTGCGTCCATCGCGCAGGCGTCGCTCGTGCACGCGTCGTTGTCGTTGCAGCGCCGCGCGACGCCGAGGCACTGGCCGCCCCGGCAGCGCCCCTGCTCGAGGCACTGGCTGTCGGGCTCGCAGAGGGCTTCGTCTGGAGCGACCGTCTCGACGCAGCGGTCGAGCTCGAGCGAGTACTCGGACAGGCGGCACACGCCCGAGGGAATGCACGGCGGCTTTCGCACGCCCACGCCACGCAGCTGCAGCTTCACCTCTTGCCGACCAGACGTCAGCGTCAGCTCGCCCGTCGACTCGCCGTTCTCGGCCTTGAAGCGGACCTCGAGGTCGACCTGGCTGCCTCCGGGGATGTCGACGAGGCGGTCGACGACGAAGGGCCGGGGCGCCGCCGCCGCGACGGACACGGCTGCGCGCGTCTCGGCGATGAGCGTCACCGACTTCGTCACCTCGGTGCCCTCGAGCACGCGGCCAAAGTCGAGCACCTCGGTCGAGGCGAGCCGGAAGCGCTGGTCGACCTGGTTCACGTCGGAGCCGCAGCGGCACCCGGCACCCAGGGCCAGCACCGACACCACCCACCAGAAACGCCCCGGTCGCATCGCCCTCGTCACACGCGTCTCACTCGGCCCGGCCCACATCCTTTCACGTCCGCGCACGATGCGTGAGGGCCTCGTGGGGCCCGTTCGCGCGCTTCCTCGATGGGCGCGAAGGAGCAGGCCCGGCTCCATGCCTGCGCGGCCCCGGCCCGTGGCTCCGCTTCGACCTCGGGCAGGAAGAGCGCGCCCCCGGCCTCGTCGACCGCCTGTCTGGCGTGACGCACGTCGACCGCGCGGCCCGTCAGGACTTCACGTGGGCGCGCCGTCTCCACCAGCGCCACGCCAGGAACGCGACGAGCGCGGCGCCACTCACCAGCACCGCTCCCGTCCGGTACCGGGCCAGCCACGCCTCGAGCGCCTCGGCGTTCGCGCCGAGGTGGTACCCCACGGCGAGCAGCAGCACGTTCCACGCGAGCGCCGAGGTCGAGCCGAGCACCAGCACACGAGCCAGCGGCACACCGCTCGCGCCCGCGGCGACGAACACCAGGGCGCGGAAGCTGGGCATGAAGCGGTTGAGCACCAGCACCCAGTCGCCGCGCGTGCGCATCACCTCGAGCCCGCGGCGCAGTCGTTCGTGCGTGAGGCCAAAGCCGAGGGGGCCGTGCGCTGCCGGGTCGAGGCGGTGGCGCAGCGCCAGCCCCAGCCGCCACGCCGCGGCCATGCCCACCACGCTGAACGCCAGCAACGAGGCCAGCACGAGGACGAGCGGGTGGTCGCCCCGCGCGACGTACGCGCCGCCCAACAGGGTGACGCTGTCGCCGGGAAAAGGGGGCACCACGTACTCGAGCAGCGCGGCCACGCCGAGGAGCACCGCGCCCCACGGGCCGACGCTTCGCACCAGGGCATCGAAGGCGTCGAGCATGGGTCCTACTCGTCGGGGTCGGCGAGGCCCGGGTCGACGTACGTGCCGCCCTGCTGGCGCATCGCGGCGGCCCGCCACGCGTCGAGGCGAGGCACCACGACGAGGCCAAACACCGTCAGCCCCACCAGCAGCAGCGCCGCGTACGTCACCGGGCGCGAAGGGCGTGCGCGCCAGGCCCACCACCGCTCCTGCCGCCGCTGAAACCGCGGAGCCACCACGTACTCGTGCCACGCCGCGTCCTTCATGAGCGCGCCCGTGCCGTCGTCGCCGAGGCCTTCCAGCGCGCGCGCCAGCAGCACCCGCCCCTCGATGGTGCCGCTGCGGGCCTTCACGAAGCGCTCGAGCGCGTCCTTCGCGCCCTGGAAGTCGCCCCGCGCGAGGCGGAACCGGCCGCGCATCAGCTCGACCTCGTGCACACGAAAGCCCGGGTGCAGCTCGTCGACGCGCTCGAGCAGCTTCTCCCCCTGGGCCACGTACCCCGCGCCCAGACACGCGACGCCCATGGTGAAGATGGTGGTGGCGTCGTCATCGCCCTTCTCGAGGTTCGGTTTCAGCAGCGCCACCGCGTCGGCGTACCGCTTTCGGTCGACGTACAGCCCGGCGAGCTCGAGCCGCGCGCGGCCCTCGTGTGGGTTGAGCGCCAGCGTGCGCTCGAGCTGGGCGGCGCGGCGCCTTCGCATCACCCAGCGCACCGGGTCGGGGAAGAGCCCGAGCGTCACGCGGTCGACGACGAACCAGAAGACGAGCAGGAAGACGGCCGACCCGATGGGCGAGCCCGTCACCGCCGAAAGAAGGAGCCACTGCAGCCACCCGGAGCCCACGTCGCGCACCCTACACCTGCGTGGGCACCGAGCCACCGCCCACCGGCCAGTCCTCGTCACATCAAGCGCGCAGCGATGGCGCTGTGCACGTCGAGGCCCTCGTCGGTGAGGCGCAGGCGGCCACCGTCGTGCACGGCAAGTCCTTCGGACACCAACGCCTCGACGAAGGCCTTTCGCGCGGCGTACGACTGCCCGAAGGCCTCGCACACCGCCTCGAGGTCGACGCCCGACGCCAGGCGCAGGCCCATCGCCACGCGCTCCTCGAAGCGCTCGACGTCGCTGAGCGCCTCGCGGCCCTTCTCGGGCAACTGGTTCGACTCGACGAGCGCCAGGTACTTCTCGGCGCTGCGCACGTTCGCGTAGCGCGTCGAGCCCAACGAGCCCGAGGCTCCGACGCCCAGGGCCAACCAGTCGCCGCCCGTCCAGTAGGCGCTGTTGTGCCGCGAGTGGAAGCCGGCCCGCGCGTAGTTCGACACCTCGTACCGGTGGAGTCCGGCCTGCCGGTACACGTCGCGCACCACGCGCTGCATCTGCACCACCACGTCGTCGGGCGGGAGCGTCACCTCGCCGCGCGACAGCTGCTTCGCCAGCGGTACCTCTTCGGCCAGCGACTCGGCGTCGAGCGTGAGGGCGTAGGCCGACAGGTGCTCGCTCCCCAGCGCGGCCGCGGCCTCGGCGTCGCGGCGCACCTGGTCCACCGTCTGGCCCTGCACGCCGTAGATGAAGTCCATCGAGACGTTGTCGAAGCCGGCTTCGCGCGCGGTGTGAAACGCCTTCACGGCCATCGAGCCGTCGTGTCCACGCCCGAGCTTCGTCAGCGTCAGCGCGTCGAACGACTGCACGCCCATCGACAGGCGGTTGACGCCCGCGGCGCGGTAGCCCGAGAAGCGCGTGGCGTCGGCAGCGCCCGGGTTGGCCTCGAGCGTCACCTCGCAGCCGGGCGCGAGGGGGAGGCGCTCCGAGAGCCCCGCCAGCACCGCCTCGACGTACACGGGCGCCCACAGCGACGGCGTGCCGCCACCGAAGAAGATGGCCTGCACCTCGCGGCTGGCCACGTCGGGCAGCCGCGCATCCAGCTCGGCCAGCACCGCCTTCGCGTAGCGCGCCTCTGGCACCTGCTTCGCGGCCGTCGACGCGAAGTCACAGTACGGGCACTTCGACAGGCAGTACGGGAAGTGCACGTAGACGGCGAAGCGCGCGGCTTCGTGCGCCGTCCACGCGTCGAGGGTTGCACGAGGCATCGCCATGGGGCCGTGAGGGGGATAGGACGCGCCCCGGCTGCAAGTCCACCCCGCCGTCCCACCGGAGCGTTCCTCATGAAGAAGCTGCTCGTCGTCGCGATGCTGTGCACCTTCACCGGCTGTTTCCACGGCCGCGTCGTCTCGGGCGCGCGCGGTGGCCCCGTCGAGAGTGAGCTGGGCTTCTCGCTGCTGTGGGGCCTCACCAGCACCAAGACGACGGCCGTCGAGTGCCGCAACGGCCTGGCGTCGGCCGGCAGCTACCTGCCGTGGTGGTCGTTCCTCCTCTCGGGCATCACCGTGGGCATCGTGACGCCCGTGATGAAGGAGTACTCGTGCAACATCGACGCGCCGGGCCCGCAGGCGGCGCTGCCCATGGCGCCCACCGCCAACTGATTCCCCTTTCTCCGGAAAGCCGTATAGGGGGAAACCATGTCGACCGACGCGACCCGCCCCCGGCTCAAGTGGGCCCGCAGCCAACGCTTTCGTCTCACCGTGAAGGGAGAAGAGGGGTTGCGCGCGTGGAAGGCCCGGCTCGCCGAGGTGCAGGGGCAGGGCAAAGGCGCCTTCGACACCGCCCAGGCCGAGTGGGCGAAGGGGCTCGGCATCACGCCCGATGACACGCCCACCATCACCGAGCTGGCCGCCACGCCGCTGCGCGTGGAGGACGTCGAGAAGTCCTTCGCGGACCTCGGCATGTCGCGGCAGGCCGTGAAGGACTCGCTCTCGCGGCTCTACGACGCCGGGCTCATCGAACCCGCCGTCTGAGGGCGCCAGCCCCGCACGGCGCAGGACTCGCGGGACGTGTTCGCCGTGAACACGTCCTTCCTGGTGTCGACGCTGTGCTGGTTCAACGGCCTGGTGCCCGACTTCGCGACGCTGCGCCACGGCTTCAGCTTCGAGGGGAAGTCACTTCTTCAGCTGGGCCTCGAGGCGCGCCACCTTCGCCTTGAGGCTGGCCGCCTGCTCGATGGCGTTCTCGGCGGCCATCAGCTTCTTCCGCATCGCGGCGTTGTCGGCCTTGAGCTTCTCGAGCTCGGCGCTGCTGGCCGCAGGCGCGGCTGGCGCCGGAGCGGGCGGGCCCTTCTTCGCGGCCACCTGGGCCTCGGCCACCTTCTGAATCGCCGCCTCGAGCTTCGTCTGCAGGTCGGCCTCGCGCTGCTCGAGCTCCGACACGCGCGCCTCGGCGGCCTGCAGCTCGCCCTTCAAGGTGATTTCCTGCGCCTGCATCGCAGCGACTTCCTGCTGGAGCGCCTTCTCGTTCGCGGCCGACGAGTCGAGCTGGCCCTTGAGCTCCTTCGCGCGGGCGTCGGCGCCCGACGAGGCAGCGCGCTGGGCGGCCTCGGCGCGGGTCTGGAATTCCTTGGCTCGCGCTTCGGCCTGGGCTGCGCGCGCGGTGGCCTGCGCCGTCTTCGTGTCGGCGGCGCGCAGCTTCTCGTTCGCGTCCTTGAGCTTCGCCTCGAGGGCCGTCACCTTCGACTCGGCCTCGCCGCGGGCGTTCTCGAGCTCCTGGAGCTGCGACTGGGCGTCCGTCACCTTGCCGAAGACGTCACGCGCCTGCTGCTCGTAGCTCTTTGCCTTCGCCTCGGCCGCATCGGCGCGCCGCGTCGCCTCGGCCACCTGCTCGCGGGCGGCCGCCAGCTGCTGCTCGACGTCGCCGCTCTGCGCGCGCAGCGCCGACAGCTCTGCCTCGGTGGCGTCGAGCGCCTGCTGCGCCGCCTCGGCGGTGCCGGTGGCCTCCGAGGCCCGCGTGTCGGCCGAGACGACGCGCGACTCGGCGTCCTGGAGCGCGGCCTCGAGCTCGGCGACGCGCGCCTGCGCCGACGACTGGCCCTCGCCCAGCGCCGACAGCTGGCCGTCGAGCTCGGCGATGCGCGCGTGGAGGGCCGCGGCGTCTTCCTGCGCCGTCTCGAGGAGGCTGCGCTGCTCGTCGAAGGCGACCTGCACCCGCTCGAGCTCGGCGATGCGCGCGTGCAGCGCCGCCGAGTCTTCCTGCGTCGTCTCGAGCAGGCTGCGCTGCTCGTCGAAGGCCGCCTGCAGCCGCTGGAGCTCGGCCTGGGAGGCCTGGAGCTGGCTCTGCAGCGTGCCGGCGGCCGACCGGGCCATGCCCTGCACCTCGCGCAGGTTGGCCTCGAGTGACTCGATGCGCGTCTGCGACTCGGCCTGTACGCGCCCGAGCTCGGCCGAGAGGGACTCGGCGGCGGCCGAGCGGTCGTTCAGCTCGCCCTGCACGGCCTCGAGCTGGCCCTTGAGCTCGGCGAGCTCGGTCTCGAGCGCCTGGGTGCGCGAGGTGGCCTGGTCGAGCGTCGTCTTGTTCCAGTCCTGCTCGCTCTCGAAGGCCGACAGCTTGCCCTGCGCTTCGGCGAGCTGCTTCTCGAGCGACTCGGCGCGCTGGCGCAGCGACTCGGTCTCGAGCTTCTCGCCGTCGAGCTCGCCCTTGTAGAGGTCGCGCTCTCCGACGGCGGCGGCGAGGTCGGCCCGGGCCGCGGCGAGGTCGTTCTCGAGCTGGCTCTTCTCGGCGGTCGACGACTGGGCGAGCGCCGCGGCGTTCTCGTAGAGCGCCTTGCCTTCGGTGAGCCGGCTCGCGAGGTCGGCCACGCGGTCTTGCGAGAGGCTCAAGGCCTCCTTGGCGCCGATGAGCTCGTCGGCGAGCAGCTCGCGCGTCTTGCGCTCTTCCTCGACGCGGGCGGCGAGCTGCTGGTTCTGCGCCTCGAGCTCGGCGACGGCGTTGGCGAGGTCGCGCCGCTCGGCGTCCACCTGGGCGATGCGGGCGACGAGGTCCTGCATCTTCTGCTCGGCCTCGTCGGCGCGAATGGTGTCCTTCTCGAGCAGCTCCCGCAGGTGGGCGAGCTGCTCGGGGTACGCCTGGGCCTTCTGCAGCTCGATGGCGGCCGCCTCGAGCTGGCCGCGCAGCTGGGTGGCGATGGCGCGCAGCTGCTGGGACTCG
>JALOQF010000272.1 GCA_025459425.1 Myxococcaceae bacterium
GGGCTCCGGGTCGAGGCCACCGGCGCCGACGCGGTAGCGGAAGGTGTCACTGTAGGCCTGCTGCGCACCGGTGATGGGCGTCGGGTCACGGGGGTCGAACCCGGCGAAGAAGAGCTCGAGCTCGAAGTCGAGCACGTCACCCACCTGCAGCGGGCGCTGCGCGCGGGAGTTGTCCGTGACGAGGCGGACCGCCGTGCGTGGGCCCGTCGCCATCATCGTCACGTTCGAGGTGGTGACGCCGCCGCTGGCCCGCTGGCGGAACGCACGGAACTGCACCCGGGGGCCGTTGGCGGACAAGTCGAGTCCGGTCGTCAGCGTCACCTCGACCTCCGAACGTCCGCTCGCCACGCGGTCTTCGAGGCGCAGGCGCCCGCTGCGGCCAGCGAAGGAGTTGGGTGGGTAGCGGCCGAAGGTGGCGTCTCGCTCGCGCGCGCCGCGCAGCCGGAAGCCCACCTCGGTGATGAACACGTCGCCCACCCGCGTTACGGGCGGCGGCGTCTGGAGCGGCTCCTCGCCGAAGCGCGGCACCACCGCCGACAGACGCGCCGCCCGGCGGTCGAGACAGGCCTGCTGAGCGACGCTCGGTGTGGGACCCAGCACCACGCCCTGCCCGCCGCCTGGCAGCCCGCCGCACGCACAAAGGAGCATGAGGAGCCAGCCCACACGAAGGCGCCAGGCGGTCACCATCTCGGTCCCGCATCGAGCGCGCTCACCCGCCGACGACGCCACGCGCGCGCGACCAACGCGACGTCCCTGGCGGCCACGCTTCACCATCGCCACCCCACCCCCAGGCCCGCCGTCACCACCGGGCCAGCCGTCTCGACGGGCGCGTCACCGAACACCTCACCCCGGAGCCGCGGCGCCCACAGCCCACCGTCGACGAAGGCCGACACCACCAGCCGGGCAACGGGCACAAGGCTCGCCCCCACCGACACCTGCGGGCCCCACATCACGCCAGTCACCAGGCCACCGACACGCTCAGGGCCCGGCCGCCCTTCGAGCGCCGCGCCGCCCACGCGAAAGCCAGGCCCGGCGCGGAGCTGCACCGGCCCGGCAGCCCACCGCACGTCGAGGCCCACCGCGCCGTCCACCATCGTCGACACCACCGCGCCACCAGCGCGCGACACCGTCGCCGTGGCGAAGCACACGTCGGCGTGCCCACCCAGCCACTGGAGCCACGCCCACTCGACGACGAGCGCGGCGCCTCCGTGCACGGCAGCGCCGCTGCGCACGAGGCCCAACGCCGAGACGGCGCCACGAAAGGGTTGGGCCTCGACGCGTGGCTCCACCGGTACAACTGGCGTGGGTGCAGGTGACGGGCTCGGCACGGCTGGCGGCGGCGCCTGCGCCATGGCGTCGGCCACCACGAGGGCGACGGTCCTCGCGCGCAGGGGCTCCTCGACGGCCGAGACGTCGACCGACAGGGGCGTGACGGCCGCTGCGCCGCTCACCGTCACGGCGACGGAGCCAGCGCCACACGACAGCTCCACACGCTCCGGCGCGGCGTCGAGGAGCGGGCCCACCGTGGCCTTCAGCTCGATGCCCAGCACGCTGCGCACCTCGGCGACGAAGCCGTCAGGGCAGCCCGTGGCGGTCAGCCCCACGCGCCTGCCCGGCGTGGCCGCCGCCACGAGGGCGCAGACTGCGACGACCATCACGGACACACCACGCTCTCCGCAGTCTCCTCGCGCCGGGCGGCCTCACGCGGCTCACGGCACCTTACCCCAGCGCTTCACCGCGTCGACGCGGCTGGACTGGGGGAACTCGCGCACGAAGCGCTCCGCCGCCTCGCGGGCCGCGGCCTCATCTCCAGCGCGCGCAAGGGCCTCGACGGCGCGCGCTCCGGCCGACGGCGCGAGCGGACTCTTCGGCCCCAGCGCCCAGGCCTGCAGGAAGGCATCGGCGGCCTCGCGCGGGTTGCCGAGGTCGTCGAGCAACACCCGGCCCAGCGTGAAGGCCGCCAGCGAGGCCCGTGGGTCGCCGGGAAAGCGCGAGAGGATTCGACGCAGCGGTGGCAGCGCCTCGGCCGGGTGTCCGCTCAGCCGCGCCACGTCGGCCGCGCGCAACAGGTCGGGCGGCTCGTCATCGGGCTGGCCCTCGCCCTGGAGCGCCGTCCACGCACCGCCGTAGTCACCCTGCTCGGCGAGCGCCCGCCAGGCTCCACTGCCGGGACGCCGCTTCGGTACGGCACGCACTGGAGCAGGCGGCGCTTCGGCCACCACGGGCTCCTTCACGTCATTGGGCACAGGCTCCGCCGAGGGCACGACGAGCGCCATGCGCACCGGCCACGTGCCCGACTCTCCAGCGACGAGCAGGGCCTCGCGCTCACCATGCCGCACCCGCACCCGACCCTCGGTGACGGCGACCGACACCTCACGCTCCCCCTTCGTCACGACGAAGGCCGTGCCGATGACCTCGACCTCGACGTCTCCTGCCGAGATGCGCACCAGCCGCCCGCCCTGGGGCGCGACGTCGAAGCGCGCGCTGTCTTTCTCGAGCTCGAGCCACAAGAGCCCGGGTTCCACCGCCCGCGTCCGCACCGCGGCGCCCTTCGCGGCGACGAAGCTGGCGTCGGGGGCGATGCGCACGGTGGCCACCGCCGGTGCTTCGGGCTCGCGGGCGCGAAAGGCGCTGAAAGCCACCACGGCCGCCACCAGCACCACGGCTCCCGCCGCGCTCACCCGGCGCGTCACCTGGCGTCGACGATGCGTGCGCCGCACCTCGGCCTCGAAGGCCGCGTTCTCGAGCGGCGAGTACGTGGGCTCCACCACCCGCCCGAGCGCCCTCAAGTCCTGCTCGCGTCTCGACTCATTCACGGTGCGCCTCCTGCACCTGCGCGTCGACGGCGGCGATGCGCCGCTTCACCGTCGCGAGCGAGAGCCCCATCAGCGCGGCCACGTCCTCGAGGCGCTCGCCCTCGAGGTACCGCAACGTCCACGCCACCCGGGCCTCGGGCGCGCACCCGTCGAGCACGCGGTACACGTCGGCGAGCATGGCCTTCTGCTCTCCGCTGGCGCCGGGCGTCGACAGGAGCGTCGGGTGCCACCGCTCCGACAGGCCGAAGCGCTGCAACAGGCGCCGGCGCCCCAGCCGCCGCATCGTCAGCCGCACCGCGATGCTCGCCAGGTAGGTCTTGAGGCGCGTCTTGTCTTGGAGGCGGGGCAGCCCATCGAGCGCCCGCACGAAGGTGTCCTGCACCACGTCGTCGACGTCGTCGTCTCGGCCGAGCAGGCGCATCACCACGGCCGCGACGTACCCGCGGTACGCGCGCACCACCTCGGTGAGGTTCGACGGGTCGACCTCGGGCACCTCGCCGCGCGCATGCAGGGGAATGACCCGACCGGTCGCCACGGGCCCCTGTGTGACACAGCCCGCCCCGTTCGGCTCACCGGAGCAACTCGGTCAGCTCGGCGTTCGCAACCCCGCGAACATCTTCACCAAATGAAACGGTCGTCGTGCCACCCCACCGCCGCAGCAGGGTGAACCAGAGGTCGCGCAGCTGCCGGTCCTGCCCGAGCGGAGCGAGCGCCCGGTGCGCGTCGTGCGCCAACAGCCCGGTGCCGCCCGCCAGCAGGAGCGGCAGGTCGAACGCGTCGTGGTCGTGCGTGCGCATCTCACTGCCGAAGACGAGCACGGTGTGGTCGAGCACCGAGCCGTCGCCTTCCCGAATGGCGTCGAGGCGCAGGGCCAGCTCGGCCACCTTGCGGCACAGCCAGGCGTTGATGGCGGCGTAGCCCCGGTTGCTGGGCGTCAGCACCGGGTAGCGGCCGTCGACGACGCGGTCTCCGAGAGCGCCGGAGCCGTGCTGATCTCCGTGGAAGTGGAGCGTGTCGGTGGCCCGGTACGCCAGCCCCACGCGGTCGCGGTCGGCGCGCGGAATGTGCCGGTACTCGAACTCGGAGCGCGAGTCGTCGAGCAGGTGCGTCACCACGCGGGTGCGGTCGCACTGGAAGGCCAGCGTGATGAGCTCGTTCATCACGTCGGCGTGGACCTCGTGGTCGTACCCGTCCTGGCCGTGGCTGAGGCCGCGGGCGGGGCCGGGCGGCTCGGGCACGGCGTCGGGGCGCGCGGGCGTCTGGCACATCACGGTGGAGAGCGCGGTGGCGCGCTGCTCGAGGGCGCGCACCGAGTCGAGGTACTGCTCGAGCACCACCTGGTCGTTGCGGCTGACGCGGGCCTTGAGCCGGAGCGTCTCGGTGCGCACGGCGTCGAGCACGCTCTTCTCCTTCTCGGCGAGCGCGCGGCGGGCGGCGTCGGAGCCGGCGGTCGAGGCCCCGACGAGCGCGTCGAAGATGGCGCGGGGGTTCACCTGCCGCTTGAGGGGCTCGGTGGGCGTGCGCCACGAGAGCACCTGGTTGTAGGCGTAGCTGCGCCCATCGAACATGCCGGGCTTCACGCCGAGGCCCGTCTGCAGCGAGGCGAGCGGCGTCGCCTGGGCCCACTGCGCGGCGAACAGCTGGTCGACCGACACCCCGTTTCGCACCCCGGAGTCGAGGGGCAGGTTCGCGCGGCGAAGCACCTCGTCGGTGTCGACGCAGGTGGTGAAGGCGGCCATGCAGCGCGCGTGGGAGGGCTCGACGGTGGGCTCCGGGCGGGCGCCACCGCGGTTCCACGTGTAGTTGCCCAGGCGGCTCACCATCAGCAGCTTCGACTTGAGCGGCGCGAAGGGCGTCAGCACCGACGGCAGGCGAAAAGCGGCGCCGGTGTGCGTCTGGCCGAAGGCGGGCGCGCCGTCCCACCAGTCGTGCGGTGCGCCGTTGGGAAACGCGCAGAGCAGGAACCGTCGGGGGGCCAGTTCGGCGGCGAACGCGCGGCGCGGCGCCAGCGCTTCCAGCCAGGGCAACGAGAGGGCGACGCCGGCGCCGCGCAGCACGGCCCGTCGGGACAAGGGACTCATCGAGCGACCTCCTGGGTGCCGTGAAATGCCGGGGTGTCGACCACCGACTGGAGCAACGTGCGCATCGAGCCGGCCTGCCACTGCGCCGCGAGCGACTCGACGAGGGCCTGGTCGGCCGGGGTGAGGCTGCGACGGAGCGCGAAGCTGAGCAGCTTCTGCGTGGCACAGGGGCCCAGGCGCGCGTCCTTCTCGAGCTCGACGGCGAGGTCGCGGTGGTCGGTGAAGGGAGCGCCGAAGTAGTCGCCGCTCGCATCGATGGGCTGGCCACCCTCGGTGGTGCGCCACGCGCCGATGGCGTCGAAGTGCTCGAGGCTCAAGCCCACCGGGTCGAGGATGGCGTGACAACCGGCGCAGGCAGGGTTCCTGCGGTGCTCGACGAGCTTCTCGCGCGTCGTGCGTGGCGCCGCGCCAGGCGTCACCTCGAACTCGGTCGACACACCCGGCGGTGGGCTCAAGTCGGTGCAGAACAGACCCGTCACCACGCCCTTGGCGCGGCTCGTCGGAGACGTCTGCGCGCCGTGGGACGAGAGCGCCAGGTACGCTGGGAGCGAGACGAGGCCCTGGCGCACGCCGGGCGGGTCGTCGCGGAGCAGGTCAGCGAGCGCGGGCGACGCGTCGTGCGGCGCGCGGAAGACGTCTCGCCACGGCCGCTCTCCAGCGAGGAACTGGTCGAGGAAGGCGTCGGCGTGCTGCCGCGTCGCGAGGCCGACGGAGGGCGTCCAGCGGGGGAACAGGCGCGGGTCGACGACGTGGCTCGACAGACGCTGGAAGCCGAGCCACTGCCCGAAGAAGCGCTGCACGAAGCGGCTGCGGCGCGGGCTCTCGACGAGGCGGGCGAGCGCAGCGTGGCGTCCCTCGGCCGTCGCGAGCGCGCCGGACTCGGCAGCGTCGAGCAGGGCCTCGTCGGGCGCCGTGCCCCACACGAGGTACGACAGCCGGCTGGCGAGGGCGACGGGCTCCGGGCCTCCGGTGGGCGAGAGCCGCTCGACCCGCAGCGCCACCGAGGGGTGACTCAGGACGACGCGTGTCACCAACGCCATCGCACCAGGGTGGTCGAGCGACAGGCGACCGCGTGCGTCGTCATAGACGCCCACCAGCGCATCGAGCTCGTCGGCGTCGGGCGTGCGCCGGAAGGCCCGACGGGCGAACGCGCCGACGCTGCGGCGAACGCAGCCATCGTCCTGCGCGGCCGGCGTGCAGGTGACGATTCGGGCGCGGAGCGCAGGCGAGGCGAACACTTCGTCGGTCAGGGTGCGCGCCGCCTCGAGGAGCGCCTCTCCCTGCACGGCGCTCACCTGCCCCAGCACGCCGACGTTGGCATCGAAGACGGTGGCGCTGACGGAGGGAAAGAAGTCAGCCGGCCGCGAGGTGGTGCCCAGCAGGTCCTGGACGGTGGCGTTGTATTCGTCGGCCGTCAGCAGGTGCGCGGGCCACGGCTCGGGGGTGACGATGGGCTGGGGCGGGGCCTCGATGAAACCTTCACAGGCACACAGCGCGCCCAGCAGTACGACGACAGTGCGTCTCGGGGTCGGAGCGTCCACGGCGCCCAGAGAGACGTGCCTACGAAAAGCGGCTCACCGAATCGGCTCGAGGGCGGCGTGCGCCGCGGCCAACCGCGCGATGGGCACCCGGAACGGCGAACAGCTCACGTAGGTGAGGCCCAGCCGGTGACAGAACGCGATGGTCTTCGGGTCGCCACCGTGTTCCCCGCAGATGCCCACCTCGAGCGACGGGCGCACCTTGCGGCCCTTCTTCACGGCCAGCTCCATCAGCGCGCCCACGCCGGCCTGGTCGAGCGTCGCGAACGGGTTCTCGCGCAGAATCCGCTTCTCCAGGTACTCGAGGAGAAAGCCCGTCTCGGCGTCGTCTCGGCTGATGCCGAACGTCGTCTGCGTGAGGTCGTTGGTGCCGAACGAGAAGAACTCGGCGAGCTCGGCGATTTCGTCGGCCGTCACCGCCGCGCGCGGCACCTCGATCATCGTGCCGAACTGGTACTTCACCTTCGTCTTCTGCTCGGCCATGACGGCCCGTGCTTCCTGCTCGAGAATCCCCCGCTCGAAGACGAGCTCGCTCCGGAGCGACGTGAGGGGAATCATCACCTTCGGGTACACCTTCACACCGCGGCGCTGGCAGTCACACGCGGCCTCGAAGATGGCGCGCACCTGCATGCGCACCAGCCCCGGCAGGTGAATGCCCAGCCGGACGCCGCGCAGGCCCAGCATGGGGTTCTGCTCGCGCAGGCCCTCGACCGCCGCCAGGAGCCGCTTCTGTTTCGACAGCCGGCTCTCGAGGCCGAGCGCGTCGACCTGCTGGCCGTCGAGCTTGAGCCGCGTCTCGAGCTCCGTCACCTCCTGGAGCAGCTCGTCGTGCCCCGGGAGGAACTCGTGCAGCGGCGGGTCGATGAGGCGAATCGTCACCGGCTGGCCGTTCATCGCTTCGAAGAGGCCGGTGAAGTCGCCGCGCTGCATGGGGAGTAGCTTCGCGAGCGCCTCGTCCCGCTCCGCGTCGGTGGCGGCGAGAATCATCTGCTGCACGATGGGGAGCCGCTCGGTCTGGAAGAACATGTGCTCGGTGCGGCACAGGCCGATGCCCTCGGCGCCGTACCGTCGGGCGCGCTCCGCGTCCTTCGGGTAGTCGGCGTTCGCCCACACGCCCAGCACGCGCGCGTCGTCGGCCCACTTCAACAACGTGAGGAGGTGCGGGTCGTCGAACGCCGGCACCATCGTCGGCACCTCTCCGGCGAACACCTCGCCCGTGGTGCCATCGAGCGACACCACGTCACCTTCCTGGAACATGCGCCCCTTCCCCGTCATGCGCTTCTGCTCGACGTCGACGTCGAGCGCCGTGACGCCGACGACGGCGGGCTTGCCGAACTGCCGCGCGACGAGGGCGGCGTGGCTGGTGCGCCCGCCGCGCGAGGTGAGAATGCCCTTCGCCGCCAACATGCCGTGTACGTCGTCCGGCTTCGTCTCGGCGCGCACGAGAATGACGGCCTTCTTCTCCTTCCGGCCCAGGCGCTCGGCCGTGTCGGGGTCGAAGACGATGGCGCCGGTCGCCGCGCCCGGAGACACGTTGAGTCCCTTCGCGAGCAGCGTGCCCGACGCGAGCGCTTCCTTCCGGGCCTGGGGGTCGAACTGCGGGTGCAGGAAGAAGTCGACGTGCTCGGGCTTCACGCGCAGCACGGCTTCGTCCTTCGAGATTCGTTTCTCGCGTGCGAGCTCGACGGCGATGCGCACGGCGGCCTGGGCGCTGCGCTTGGCGTCGCGCGTCTGCAGGACCCACAGCGTGCCGTCCTCGACGGTGAACTCGACGTCCTGCACGTCGCGGAAGTGGCGCTCGAGGGTGTCACAGTGCTTCGCGAAGTCCTTCGCCACCTCGGGCATGTCGTCGGCGAGCGCGGTGATGCGCCGGGTGGTGCGCGTGCCCGAGACGACGTCTTCGCCCTGCGCGTTGAGCAGGTAGTCGCCTTCGAGCTGCTTCTCACCCGTCGAGACGTTGCGCGTCGTCACCACGCCAGTCGCGGAGCGCTCCCCGGTGTTGCCGAACACCATCATCTGGATGTTCACGGCGGTGCCGAGGTCGTGCGGAATGCCCGAGGCGTTGCGGTAGTCGATGGCGCGCTTGCCGTTCCAGGACTTGAAGACGGCCTCGATGGCGAGGCGCAGCTGCTCGAGCGGCTCTTGTGGAAAGGGCTGGCCCGTCTTCTCGTGCACGATGGCGAGAAAGCGACGGGTGACGTCGGCGAGCGTCCGCGCATCGAGGCCGGAGTCGTTCTCCACCTGGGCCTGCCGCCGTCGCGCTGCCAGCTCGGCCTCGAAAGGCTCGTGGTCGAGCCCCAGCACGACGGTCGAGAACATCTGCACTAGCCGGCGGTAGGCGTCCCACGTGAAGCGCTCGAGGCCGGTCTTCGCCGACAGCGCCGCGGCCACCGCGTCGTTCATTCCGAGGTTCAGCACCGTGTCCATCATGCCGGGCATCGAGAACTTCGCGCCGGAGCGGCAGGAGACGAGGAGCGGAGTGAACGGGTCTCCGAAGACGCGGCCGGTCGTCGTCTCGAGGTCCTTCAACGCCTCGAGCACCTGCGGCCACAGGCCCGTCGGAAACCCCTTTGCGTCGAAGTACGCGTTGCAGGCCTCGGTCGAGACGATGAAGCCCGGAGGCACCGGCAGGCCCAGACGCGTCATCTCGCACAGGTTCGCGCCCTTGCCCCCGAGCAGCGCCTTCTGCGACGCGCGGCCCTGACGGAACCGGTACACCCACTTCCTCGTCGCTGGCGGCTGCTTCTTCTTCGCGGACTTCTTCTGCCCACGCTTCTGGGAGAGCGGCATGCGTGCCACTCGTGCATCACGTGGGCCATTCCCCTGGCGTGGCCTGAAGGCGGGCGTGCCGCAAGGCTTGCGTCGGGCAGTTGGAGCGCGCCCCGAGATGTGCACCAATTGCCCGCATGGCGAAGACCGAGCAGGACGACGACGGCACCATCGAGAACCGGGTGTACCTCTTCGAGTCACTGGCGAAGGCGTTCGTCGAGAAGTCGGCGGACGACCTGTCGGCGAAGAGCCCGGAGCGTCGGGCGCGGGCCCTGCGAGCGCTGGCCGACCTGGCCTACGTGAGCTGCGCGGTGGCTGACACGCAGGACCTGTCCCCGAGAGCGGTGCGGCGCAAGGTGCTGGCGGCGACGAAGCTGCTCGAGCCGGAAGCGACAGCCCTGGCCGAGAGTGACGACGAGGCCTGAGACCGGAAGAAAGTCGCCGCTCACCCGTTCGCTCCTCGCTCGATGCCTCGACCCACGTTCGGTCCGCCCCGCCCAGCCGTGGGCGCCTTCTTCTGGGCAGTGCTCCAGCTCCCGCGCGCGGTGGTGTGGACGCTCCGGGAGCGC
>JALOQF010000273.1 GCA_025459425.1 Myxococcaceae bacterium
CGGCACGCAAAGGCCTTGAGTTGCGAGGGCCGCTGCGCCAACTCACCGGGCATGCGCTCGCTCCTCTGCCTCGTCGTCCTCGTCGCCTCCCACGCCTTCGCGGCGCGGCCCTGGCGGGGTGGTGTCATCGCAGCGGCCCACCCCCTCGCGAGTGAGGCCGGCAAGGAAATGCTCGACGCCGGCGGCAACGCCATCGACGCGGTGGTGGCCGGCGCCTTCACCATGGCCGTCGTCGGGCCCTACCACTCGGGCCTCGGCGGCGGCGGCTTCGCCGTCATCAAGGTGAAGGCCGGTGAGTTCGCCTTCGACTTCCGCGAAGTGGCGCCGGCGGGCGCGAGCCGCGACATGTTCGTCGTCGACGGCAAGCCGGTGCCCGCGCTGTCGATGGACGGCGCGCTGTCGGTCGCGGTGCCCGGCGCCGTGAAGGGCTACCTCGAGCTGCACGAGAAGTACGGGAAGCTGCCGCGCGCGAAGGTGCTGGCGCCCGCGATTCGGGCCGCGACGAAGGGCTTCCCCGTCACGCCGAAGTACCGGGATCTCGCGCGCGTGCGAGAAGCCTGCCTGCGAAAGGACCCCGAAGCCGCGCGGCTCTTCCTCCGCCCCGGAAAAGACGGCGTGCCCGCGGTGCCCGAGATCGGGACAATCATCACCCAGCCCGAGCTCGCCCGGACGCTCCAGACGCTCGCCGCCCGGGGCGCCGCGCCGTTCTATCGGGGCCCGCTGGCGCAGGCGATCGCCGCCACGGTGAAGGCCAACGGCGGCGTGCTGACCGAGGCCGATCTCGCGGCGTACACCACCCGCTGGCGAGCGCCGCTCGTGGGCAGCTACCGCGGGCACCGGCTCGTCACCATGCCGCCCCCCAGCGGCGGAGGCCTCACCCTGCTCCAGACCCTCGGCGTCCTCGAGGCGAAGGGCCCCACCGGCCCGGCCAACCGGCAGGTCGAGACGCTGCACACCTTCATCGAGGCCCTGCGGCGCAGCGCCGTCGAGCGCGCCCGCTTCGTGGGCGACCCGGCCTTCACCTCGATTCCGATGGAAGCGCTGCTCTCGAAGGCGTGGGTCGACCGCACGCTCGCCTCCATCGATCCGAAGCGGGCGACCCGGTCGGCGGGCCTGCTGCCTGCCGAGCTGGGTGGGCCGATGGCGCCCCCCGACGCCGGCGCGCCGCCGAAGAACACCACGCACCTCTCGGTCATCGACCGCGAAGGCAACGCGGCGGCGCTCACCACGACGATCAACTACGCGTTCGGCTCGTGCCTCGTGGCCAGGGGCACGGGCGTGTTGCTCAACGACGAGATGGACGACTTCGCGGCGCAGCCCGGCACGCCGAACGCCTACGGCCTCGTCACCGGTGAGGCCAACGCCGTCGCGCCCGGCAAGGTGCCCCTGTCGTCGATGACGCCCACGCTCGTCTTCATGAAGGACGCGCCGAGCGAGGTGATGATCGCGGTGGGCAGCCCGGGCGGCAGCACGATTCCCACCACGGTGCTCCAGGCCATCTCGGGCGTCATCGACGTGGGCCTCGACCCCGTGCGCGCCGCCGCGCTCGGCCGAATCCACCACCAGTGGCTCCCCGACGACGTGATGGTCGACAAGACGGGCCTCGAGCCGGCCACCCAGCAGGCGCTCGAGGCCCTGGGCCACACCTTCCGCCGGGTCGAGGGCTGGGGCGACGCCGAGCTGGTGGTGGTCGACCCGGTGACGAAGCTCCGTTACGGCTCGAGCGACCCGCGCAACGAGGGTGCTCCGGCCGGGCAAGACTGACCGCACCGGGGCCTTCGGTGGTTGAGCCGTGGCCCGTCCGCGGGTTGAATGCCCGCGATGCGGTTCTGGTCGCTCGCCTGCCTCGCCCTCGCCTGCGCGCCCGCAGCAGGTGACGACGTGGCAGCCCGGCGCGAGGCGATCCTCGGTGGTACCCCAGACGTGCAGTCGACCTCGGTGTTCTTCGTCATCGCCACGTTCAACAACGGGCAGATGGGCTTGTGCAGCGGCACCCTGGTGAGCCCGCGCGTCATCCTCACCGCGGCCCACTGCGTCGATCCTGCGAGGGAAGGCGCCACGTCGGTGATGGTGCGGGTGATGAACGAGCCCGACGACACCATGCTGATGATGAGCGACCTGCGGAACGTCGTGCAGGTTCGCCGACACCCGTCGTACTCGGGCCAGGGGCCGAACGATCTGGCGCTCCTCCAGCTCGACGCGCCCGTCGTCGGGGTGACCCCAGAGCTGCTGGTGCGAACGCCCCCTCCGTCGTGGGCCGGCCAGCCCATTCGCGTCGTCGGCTATGGGCGCACCTCGGCGTCGGGCGCGAGCGACACGGGCACGCGGCGCGTGGTGAACACCACCATCGCGCGCACGATGAGCGAGACCTTCGAGTTCGGCGCGGCGGGCGCGCTCGGCCTCTGCTCCGGAGACTCTGGCGGGCCGTCGTTCTGGCGGGGGCCCGACGGGCGTGAGCGCGTCGCCGGCGTGCACTCGTACGGCACCACCAACCAGTGCGGCGCCGGAGGCGACGTGCGCGTCGACGCCGAGCTCGCCTTCCTCGACCAGACGCTCAACCAGCTCGACCCGCCGGCGTGCGGCGCCGATGGCCGCTGCCAGTCGGGGTGCACCCCCGTCGACCCCGACTGCACCTGCATCGCCGACGCGCGGTGCGAGGCCTGCCCCGACGGGCGCGTCGACCCCGACTGCCCGGCCAACTGCGTGGCCAACGGCGTGTGCCAGAGCACCGGCTGCCCCGTCGTCGACGCCGACTGCTTCTCCGATGGCGACGTGTGCTCCGTCGCCAGCGAGTGCGTCGGAGACCGCTGCCTCGACGACCCGCGCGGCTTCCGCTTCTGCTCCCGCCCGTGTGCCGACGACTCGGTCTGCCAGCGCCAGATGCGCTGCGTCGACCAGGTGTGTCGGCCCGATCCATCGGCGCCTCGCCCGATGCCCACGCCGGCGGAGCCGGTCGAAGACGTGCGGGGTGGCTGCCAGGCCAGCGCGGGCCCGGGCTGGTCCTTCCTGCTCCTCTTCCTGCGACGCCGGCGCGCGTGATGTTCGACGCTCGCCTCGACCCCGAAGGGCTGTCGGACGCCGATCTCGAGACGCTCCGTCAGTTCGGCGTGCGCGGCGGGCTGGTTGTGCCCCGGCGCGGGCACTCGCTCGAAGAGGCGGCCGAGGCGACGCAGCGGGTGACGACGGTCCAGCTGCCCCGCCTCGAGCGCGCAGGCTTCGACGTGGTGACGTGCGCGTCGGCGCCGCTCTGGCTGGCGGGGACACGGGGCCTCGCGCGGCTGCTCGACGGCCTGCCCGAGGCGCTCGGCCGGCCCGGGGTGGTCGCCCTCGGCCCGCTCGAGTGGACGAAGGACGGCCCCGCCGAGCGCGAGCTTCTGGCCACCCAGCTGCGGCTCGCGGACGAGCTCGGGCGCCCCGTCGTCGTCACCGCGCCGAGGCTGCGGCACGAAGCGCTCACCGCCCGGCTGCTCGCGGCGCTCGACCGCGCCGGGGTGGCCCCCCACCGCGTCCTCGTCGACGGGGTGTCGGCGAAGACGGTGCGCTCGGTGTTGGCGCGCGGGCACCTGGTGGCCTTGAGCCTCCACCCCGAGCGGCTGGGCGTCGACCTCGCCGAGCGCCTCGTTCACTCGCTGGGGCCCGAGCGGCTGGTGCTCGCGACGGGCGCCGGAGATGGGCCGAACGATCTGCTCGCCCTGCCGCGCCTCGTGTCTCGCCTCAAGCAGGCCCGCCTCTCGGCCGCCGTCATCACCCGGGTGAGCGGCCAGACGCTGCGCCGGTTCCTCGGCCGCCCGGACTGAAATCACTTCGCGCACCTGCTGCGGGCCCCGTGCGACAATGAGTACAAGAGCGTGCCTGCCGTGAGTTCTCCGACCGCTGACCAGACCGTCGTGCTGCACGTCACGCCGGGCGAGGTGCTCGACGACCGCTGGCGGCTCGAAGACCGGGTCGGCCAGGGCGCCATGGGCAGCGTCTTCAAGGGGAAGGACCTCGAGACGAAGCAGCCCGTCGCGGTGAAGGTGCTGGCGCCCGAGCACTGCCGCAAGCCCAAGGTGCTGGCCCGCTTCGAGCGCGAGGCCGAGCTGATGATGGAGCTGCGGCACCCCAACATCGTGCAGCTGCTCGGGCACGGCCGGCTGCGGGCGCTGCCCTACATCGTCATGGAGTTCCTCGATGGCATGACGCTGTCCGAGGTGCTCGAGGCGAAGGGCGGCCGGCTCCCGGTACCCGAGGTGGTCGCGCTGGTGAAGCCAATCGCCGCGGGCCTCGCCTTCCTGCACCACCACGGGCTCGTCCACCGCGACATCAAGCCGCAGAACATCTTCCTCACCACGAAGGGGCGCGTGACCATCCTCGACCTGGGCGTCGTGCGCGATCAGCACAACCCGGGCCTCACCAAGCCGGGCGCCATGGTGGGCACGCCCTATTACATGTCGCCGGAGCAGATCCTCGGGCTCGAGGACATCGATCGCCGCACCGACGTGTACGCGCTGGCCGCGATGACGTTCGAGCTGCTCACCGGGCGGCCTCCCTTCCTCGGGCAGAACAACTTCGAGGTGCTGTACGGCCACAAGAACACCGCCGTGCCCGACGCCGCGGCGCTGGTGAAGGGCGTGACGAAGCCGGTCGCGCTGGCGCTCGTGCACGGCATGGCCAAGCGGCGTGAGGAGCGGCCCGAGACCGCGTCCGAGTTCGCCGCCGAGCTCGAGGCCGCGGCCGGCGTGAAGAAGGTCGACCTCGCGAAGGCCTTCGCCTTCATCGGCGAGAAGAAGAAGAAGCCCGAGGCGCGCGACACGAAGGCGACACGCGAGCACCTGCCGCCGGTCGCCGGGCGTCCCTCGGCGCCGCCTGCGAAGCCGAAGCCCCCCGCGCTCGACGAAGGAGACAGCACCCGCCTGCTCCCGCGCTACGTGCCCGGCCCCGGCCGCAAGGACAGCGAAGAGATTCCGCTCGCGGCCCAGGAAGACGTCGTGAGCGTGGCGAACGTGCTCGACACCGACGGCCAGGACACCGGCAAGACGGTGCTCTTCCACACCGACGCCACCTTCGTCGGCCCCATCACCCGCGACCTGTCGGGCCCCCGCGCCGTCCCGACGACGGGCAGCGTTCGCCTCATCGCGACGCTCAAGGGCAAGCCCGTGTCGGCCACCGTGTCGGTCGATGGCGGCCCGAAGAACCCGACGCCGCGCACCGTCGCGCTCCCGCCCGGCAAGCACCTCATTCGCGCCGAGTTCACCGGCGCACGGCCCATCGAGCGCAGCGTCGAGGTGACGGCGGGCGCGGTGGTGAACGTGCGCCTCGAGTTCTGAGGCCGCCTGCCGACTGCGGGAATCGCGCTCCCGGGTCGAAGCATGCCGCAGGTTCGGCCCGCCCGGCCGCTTTCGTCACGTCACGTCCGGCGCAAGGCGCCGCTTCGGGCACCCGACGAGCGGCCCCACGCCCTTCGGCGTACGAAGGCATCGTTTCGCGCGCCTGCACCACCGACCCGGCGCGATGCCGTCAGCTCACGGCAGCTCACCGAAGCCCGCGTCTCGCGTCTGGTTCGCCACGAAGTTGCTGTTGAGCGTTCGCCCGAAGCCGATGTCGCCGCCCGTCTCTTCGAAGCGCATCGAGAAGCTGCCCGAGGTCAGCGTGCCCGGCTGGCCCCCGCGCGTCAGCACCAGGTCGCCCGAGCGCAGGCGCGGCAGGTTCCGGTTCGGCTCGCCGCCCGGGGCATGGGCCACCGTGGTGCGCGGGCTGCCTGGCGACCAATCGCCCTGGAGCACGAGGCGCGTGCCCGGCTCCGGCTCGATGGCCGTGACGGTGCCGTCGTCGTTGCGGGTCTGCAGCGAGATCGTCACGCGAATCACGATGTCGAGGAAGACGCCGCGGTTGCGCGTGTAGATGAGCTGGAGCGCCTCGGGGTTGCGGAACGCCAGCACCTCGGTGACGGTGAGGTCGATCACCTCACCCAGGCTGCCCCCGAGGGCGTTGTCGGGCGTACAGGCGGGCAGCAAGGCCAGCACGGCCATCAGTCCGAGTCGTCGCATGGGTTCCTCGATGGTACCGCCTCGGGCGCGCCCGAGCCGCACGAATCCGACGGTTCGTCAGCGCTCGATGGCCAGCTTCACCGCGCCAGCCGTGGGCTCGACCTGGTTGCTGCCGTTGATGGCCGCGGGCACGCGATAGGCGATGACGCGCTTGCCGCCGGGCAGGAAGGCGAGCTGTGGCGCGTAGCCTCCGCCTCGGTCGACGAGCGTCTCGCGCCACACGCCGCCACTGCGCCGGGCCACGCGGAGCTCGTCCTGATCCTGCGAGCAGTCGCTCGGCGGCACCTGATCGCGCCGCGAGCAGACGTAGTAGGCGATCGACGGCTCACCGGGGAACGCCGGGTCGACGTCGAGCGCGAGCGAGGGGTACCAGCCGCCGGTGCCCGAGGCGAAGACCTCTTCGGCCTGCTGCCACTGCATCGAGGCCGCGTTCGCGCTCGTGTTGCGCCGGTACAGGAGCTTGTTGTTGACGCCGTCGGTGACCGCGAAGGCCCAGCCCTCGTTCGGGTGGTAGGCGAGCGAGGCGCCCGTCATCGTGTCCGAGATGTTCGCGACGAGGGCCGGCGCGGTCCACGTGCCGTTGGCCTGCCGCCGCTGGAAGATGACGTCGTTGCCGCGCGTGTCGGCCCCACCGAGCGCCTTGTCGTACATGATGGCCGGCTGATCGCCCGCGCCGATGATCATCCTGATGCGGCCGCCCCAGGCCTGCTTGTCGTTGCCGCCGGGCTGGGCGCAGACGAGCCGCCGCGCGCCGAGCACGTCTTCGACCACCTCGACGTCGGAGCCGGCCCAGTCCTGCTGCGGGTACTGGCCGTTGTGGGTGTCGCGGTACGCCAGGTACAGCTTGCCGGTCGAGTCGAACGCGAGCGCCGGGAAGAGACCGACGAGGAAGCCCGTGTCAGAGACCGGGTTGCCGCAGGTCACGTCGTCGCCGTTCTGGGTCACCGTCGTCTCGACCCACTGATTGGGCCCCATGCGCGTGTTCACCACCGAGTCGCTCTGGAACCAGAAGATCGACATGCCCGGCTCGAAGCCCTGGGCGCCGCCCAGGTACGAGACGACGGGCCGGCCCTGGGGATCGAAGGCGATGGCGAGCCCGATGCGGCGCTGCACGAACCGGATCGTCTCGGGCGCGCTGGGCACGCCGTTCACCACCTCGACGTACTTGATGTCGTAGTCGGGCACGCCCTCCATGCCCGCGTCGGTGCGGATCGACATCGTCATGGTGTTGCGGGGCGTGAAGTAGACGACGCCGATCTTCCCGCTGTTCGGGTCGACGGCCATGGCGAGGTAGGTCTGCTCCCGCGCCGCCGGGTCGAGGTCGAGGATCTGGAAGGCGTCATCGGCAGCGCGGCCACCGTCGACCGAGTTGACCTTCGGGGCCTCGCCCACGAAGCCCATCGAGAAGTGCGACACCCGCGCGCTCACCTTCGAGCCGTTCACGGTGGTGGCCTGCCGCTCGAACACCGCCGAGCCGGGCCGCGTCCAGTACACGACGGGCTGCTTCGGCTTCGCGTCGCCGAGATCGAACTCGACCGTCGCGGGCGTGCTGAACATCGTGCCCTCGGGCTTGAACACGAAGACCGGCGTGTACGCGGTGTAGTTCGAGGCCGCCGCGGTGGGTGACGAGGTGACCGAGATCATCGTGTCGCCGATGGCGCTGGGCGGCACCGTGAGCGTCACCGACTCGAGCGTGATCGAGCCACCCGCCGAGCCGATGGCCTTCGCCTCGGTCCTGCCCGTGCCCACGGGGTTCGACGCCGGCGGCGGAGAGCACGCGCACACCGCGGCGAGCACAGCAGACGTGACGAGGAGACGAGCGTTCATGTCGAGGAGCCCTTCATGCGGGAAACGTGCACCGGCCAGCAGCGAGTGTAGCGGGTCTTTCGTCGCGCGCGCATGACCGGCTTTGCGACAGGGTGTGGGGAACTGTCTACCCCACCCCGAAGGAAGGTTGCGAAGCCAGCGCGCGAGGGGTTTGCTCCGCGCCCCATGGCGCGTTCCACTGACGAGTTGGCGGCGGCTGCACCCGAGCCCGAAGACGAGCGGCTGCACGACGATGCGTGGCCCGAGGGCCCGTCGCGGCGCGTCTTCGTGCAGCGCCTCACCTTCCTGGGCGGCGGCGTGGTGCTGCTCGGCAGCGCCTGCAAGGAGAAGGCGGTCGTCGACGCAGGACCTCCCGCGGTCAAACCCGTGCCGGCCCAGGCCCTGTCGACGTCGCACCTCACGTTCACCAACCCGGACTTCGCGATCCTCTCGGCGGCCACCGAGCGCGTGCTGCCGAAGGACGACGACGCCGGCGCGCTCGACGCGAACGTGCCCGCCTACATCGACCGCATTCTGCAGACGCCGCAGCTCGAGAACATGCGGAAGAACTTCGTCCCCGGCCTCGCCGCGCTCGACCGTCGCTGCACCCGCATGTTCAAGGTGGGCTTCGCCGAGGCCACGCCCGCCCAGCAGGACGAGGTGCTGACCATCTTCAAGAACAGCCCCGAGACGAGCGGCGAGGCGCGCTGGTACGAGATGCTCATCGTGCTGACGCTCGAGGGCTTCCTCGGCGACCCCAGCTACGGCGGCAACAAGAACCAGGTGGGCTGGAACCTCGTCGGCTTCTCACTGGTGAACAAGAACAAGGCTGATCCGAAACCCGGCTACGACGGCGCCTCGCATCTCGTGGGGCTGCGGTGTGGCGGCGGGAAGGGGTGCTGACGATGGCGAAGGACGCGGTAGACGTGGTGATCGTCGGCTCGGGTGCGGGCGGCTCGCCGATGGCGCTCGAGCTCGGCAAGGCCGGCTTCAAGGTCGTCGTGCTCGAGAAGGGCCCCTGGTACAAAAAAGA
This sequence comes from Myxococcaceae bacterium, assembly GCA_025459425.1. Taxonomy (GTDB): domain Bacteria; phylum Myxococcota; class Myxococcia; order Myxococcales; family Myxococcaceae; genus Xiheimicrobium. The sequence goes on from JALOQF010000273.1 coordinate 8,866, forward strand.
CGAGTTCGTTCACGACGAGATCCTCAACTCGCGGCGTAACTTCTTCATGCCGCTCCCGTGGGACGAGCCGCACCTCTGGCGCGCCGGCCCCGACAAGCCGTACTCGCGCACCAACGAAGCGTGGACGGCCAACTGCGTGGGCGGCGGCACCATTCACATGAGCGGGTACTTCTACCGCCTCAAGCCCGTCGACTTCCGCCTCAAGAGCGAGCTCGGCGCCGTGCCCGGAGCCAACGTCGCCGACTGGCCCATCAGCTACGACGAGCTGGCGCCCTTCTACGACCGCGCCGAAGAAGAGCTGGGCGTGTCGGGCAACGCGGTGCCGCACCCGTTCCTCGAGCCGCGCAAGAAGAACTTCCCCATGCCGCCGCTCTCGGAGCACCCGGTCGCGCAAGAGATCGACAAGGTGGCGAAGTCGCTCGGGTACCACCCGTTCCCCACCGCGCGCGGCATCGCCTCGACGCAGTACCAGGGCCGCGACGCCTGCACCTACTGCACGCTGTGCGGGAGCTACGGCTGCGAGAACGACGCGAAGAGCTCGACGCTCGCCGCCATCATTCCCAAGGCCGTCGCCACCGGGAACGTCGAGATTCGCCCGCGCTGCATGGCCGTCGAGGTGACCGTCGACCCGAAGAGCGGCAACGCGAAGAGCGTGGTGTACCTCGACGCCGACGGCGTGCGGCAGGAGCAACCGGCGAAGGTGGTGGTGGTGTCGGCGACCGCCGTCGAGTCGGCGCGCCTGCTGCTCAACTCGCAGTCGTCCCGCTTCCCGAAGGGGCTCGCCAACAACCACGGGCTCGTCGGGCAGAACCTGCTGTTCTCGAGCTTCGGCCAGTCGAAGGCCACCTTCCGCGTCTCGAAGCAGAAGAGCCAGCACCCGTGGCTCGAGACGACGG
>JALOQF010000274.1 GCA_025459425.1 Myxococcaceae bacterium
TCGTCGTGCAGAAGTTCGGGGGCTCGTCGGTCGGCGACGTCGAGAAGATTCGAAAGGTCGCCCAGCGGGTGAAGGCCCGGCGGGACGAGGGCTGGCAGCTCGTGGTGGTCGTCTCGGCGATGGGCGACACCACCGACGAGCTGCTCTCGCTCGCCAAGCAGATCAGCGCCGACCCACCGCGCCGCGAGCTCGACATGCTGCTCACGTGCGGCGAGCGCATCTCGATGGCGCTGCTCTCGATGGCGCTCCAGGAGCTCGGCGTGCCCGCCATCAGCTTCACCGGCAGCCAGTCGGGCATCATCACCGACGACACCCACAGCCAGGCCCGCATCGTCGAGGTGAAGCCCGCGCGCATCGAGGAGGCCCTGGCACAGGGGCGGGTGGTGATCGTCGCGGGGTACCAGGGCGTCTCCCGAAACCGTGAGGTGACGACGCTGGGGCGTGGCGGCTCCGACACCTCGGCCGTCGCGCTGGCCGCAGCGCTCCACGCGGACTGTGAGATCTACAGCGACGTCGACGGCATCTTCTCGGCCGACCCGCGCGTGGTGCCGTCGGCGAAGAAGCTCGACTCGATCTCACCCGAAGAGATGCAGGAGCTCGCCACCGCCGGCGCCAGGGTGCTCAACGCGCAGGCCGTGGAGTTCGCCCGCGAGCACGGCGTCGTCATTCACGCGAAGTCGACCCACACCGCCGGCACCGGCACGCGCATCGAAGCGAAGCCGGGCGAGCAGGGCCGGGTGCGGGGCGTCACCTGTGAAGCCGACGTGTGGGGCTTCTGCGTCTCCGGCGCGCCGGACGCGCTGCTCGAGCTGCTGGACACGAACCAGGTGAAGCCCCGGAGCGTGGCCTTCGACGCCGCAGGCCGCACGCTCGTCCTGGTGCCGCTGCAGGACGTGCACGGCCCCGAAGCGCTGCGCGCGAAGTTGCCGGGCTCCGTCTCCGTGCTGGACGAGCTGGCCACCGTCACGTGTGTCGGAACCGGCCTGCACGCCGATGGCCTCGTCGTTCGCCGCGCACTCGGAGTCGCCCAGTCGCTGTCGGCGCCAGTGCTGGCGCTGCAGAGTTCGGCGCTCCAGCTCACGCTCGTCACCTCGCGCGCGCAGGCGAAGCCGCTGACGAAGGCACTCCACGAGGCCCTGATCAGCTGAACGCGGCGATGCGGGCAGGCCCGACGAGACGCTGGGCGAGTTGCAGCTCGACTGAACGCAGCGGCGGTTGGCCCTGACGAAGGCGCTTGGCGACGCCCTGTCGGCTGAACCTCAAAGGCGCCAGCGAGCGAGCCGTGTTTCGTACTCTCCCTGGCGGCGTCGAAGTGCCGGGCTCGGAGACGGCGAGGGGCCCCGCGGGCCTGTCAGACCCCGACGCCGAGCGAGGCCTTGAACGCGCGTGGAAACGGCACGGTCTGCGAGCCCCGAGCGAGCACCTTGAGGATGTCGAGGTTCGTGAGGCGCCCGGCATAGAAGTGCGCGATCAGGTTCTCGTCGTGCCGATAGAACGACTCGAAGATGCGAATGCGCTCGTCGGGGTCGGCGCCCTTGAAGAGCATGCGGTTGAGGAGCCGGAAGAAGCCCTGGGACGCCCAGTGGCGGTGCGACAGCTCCTGGAGCCACGCAGTGAGCTCGCCGGCCTCGAAGCTCGACCGCTGGCACAGCGCGTCGGCCAACTCGACGGCGAATGGGAGTGAGTACCCCGTGGTGGCGTGAAAGAAGCCACCCGCGACGCCCAGCGTTGGCCCCTTGAGCACGGGCGCTTCACCCGTCAGCGGAATCGGCAACGCCGCAGATTCCTCTCGGTGCACCGTGGCGATCGAGAGCCCGCGCTCGGCGAGGTAGTCGCGAACGCGCCCGCGCAGCACCTCGAGCGGGAGCTCCGGCGTGTCGGCGTAGTACGTGTCTTCGATGAGCAGGCGCTGCGCGTCCCATGGCAGCAGGTACACGAAGCGGAAGGCACCGTGCTGCTCGACCCGGCCGTCCATCAACAGGGGCACCTCGAGGCCGTGCGGCGTCGTCAGCTCCACGTCCATGCCGAGGAACTTCTGGTACCCGCACGGCCACTCGGGCGCGCTCGAGAAACCGCGCCCGTCGATCACCGCCTTCGCGTGAAGTGCCTCTCCGGTCGCGAGCGTCACGCTCGTGGGGGTCAGCGACGTCACCTTCGTCTTGAGGCGCAGCCGGTCCTTCAGGCGCTCCTTCAGCTTCCAGTGAAAGCCCTCGCTCGTGATCGAGTGGTAGCCGCCACCGATGCGGCGATCGCCCGTCTTGAAGATCACGTCGTGCGACGGCCAGCTCTTCGCGGCGAGCACCCACAGCCACTCGAGCTGCTCCTTCGTGACGTCGGTGCCGTGAAAGCTCCAGGTGTGATTGCCGCCGAGGGTGGGGCCGGCTTCGAGCACGACGAAGGCCACGTCGGGGCGGGTCTGCAACAACCTCCAGGCGAGCAGCCCGTGGGCCAGCCCACCCCCGACAAGGATCAGATCGAGCACGTCCGTCATCTAATGACCGGCGCGCCCTCATCACCACGAGAAGTATCAGCGCTTTGTCATGAATCCACCCGAGGGAATTCGCGGGGGTGGCAGCGAGTTGAAGAAGTGTGAAGCGAACCGGCACCCGCGAAACCAAAACAGGCAGTCGCGCATTTCATCCCTCGAAGGTGACGGGTCGAGGGTCAGGGTGGGCGGCGGCGGCGGTCCTTGAAGAATCGGCAGTGGTTGCCGATCGAACAGGGTGCGTTACCCGTGGAGACATCATGCGCGGACTTCCTCCCCAGATCATGCCGTTGCGAGTCGTGGTTCAGGCCGACCACAGCCTCGTTGAGTCCCTGGCCGAACAGACCGACCGGTTCATCTTGAGCCCGGTCGAGAGCAACCTCGAGATCGCCGCGCGCGTCGCGCAGGCCGATGTCATCGTCGTCGACGTCACCCGGGACCCGGCCAAGGCGCTCGCCGAGATGAAGAACCTGCAGCTCAAGCGCCCGCTGCTGGCGCTCGCGAACAAGGAGCAGGTCTCCGACGCGCTCGCCGCCGGCGCCCAGGCGGTGCTCCCGCGGGAAACCTCAGCCGCCAAGCTCGAGGTCGCCATCGCCGCCGTGCAGAAGGGCCTCACCGTCACCGAGCCCGGCTGGCTCAACGCCGCGTCGTCGACGGGTGGCAGCGGGATCGAGTCTGGCCACGCGGTCGACGACAACCTCACGCCGCGCGAGCACGAGGTGTTGATCCTCCTCGCCGAGGGCTTGTCGAACAAGCAGATCGCCGGTCGGCTCTCGATCAGCGAGCACACCGCGAAGTTCCACGTGAACTCGATTCTGCAGAAGATGGACGCCCAGAAGCGGGTCGAGGCCGTCGTGCGGGCCGCTCGGCGCGGGCTCATCAACCTGTAAGTCGACGTCTGCCTCGTCGTTCTAACAGCCCGCCATTTGGAGGGTTTTCCTCCAAATGGCGGGTTTGCTGTTTTCAGACACTGCGTAGCTTCTCACGAGCAACAGCCGTTCTCTCGTTGTCCTCGTGAGGAAGAACCCCAATGCCAGTGTCTGCTCCTGAGCTGTCCGAAGCGTTGTCGCAGGTGGTGGAGTCCGTCGGGAAGAGCGTCGTCCGTGTGGAGGGAGGCCGTCGCGGCCCCGCCAGCGGCCTCGCCATCGCGCCCAACCGCATCGTCACGGTGGCGCGCGCGGTGTTTCGTGACGAAGTGAGCGTCGGCCTCGAGGGTGTCTCGCTCAAGGCGCGCGTGAAGGGCGTCGATCGGTCGACCGATCTCGCGCTGCTCGAGGTTGATGGAACGCTCCCGGCGACCGAGGTGCACGATGGTGTGCACGCGAAGGTCGGCCAGCTCGTGTTGAAGCTGGCGCGCCCCGGCCAGACGGTGCAAGCCACGAGCGGGATCATCAGCGCGTCAGGGAAGAACTCGTTCCGCACGCAGCAGGGTGGGACGATCGATCGGTACCTCGAGTCGGACGCGCCGCACCACCCGGGCTTCTCGGGCGGGCCGCTGGTGGCGCTCGACGGCGCGGTGCTGGGGCTCACGAGCACGGGCCTCTTGCGCGGCGCCAGCCTGACGATTCCAGGCGCGACGGTGAAGCGGGTGGTGGCGCAGCTCGAGGCGCACGGCGAGGTGCGGCGCAGCTACCTCGGCGTGCAGATGCAACCAGTGCGGCTGCCAGACGACGTGCGGCAGTCGACGGGCGAGGAGATCGGCCTGCTCATCACGAAGGTGGAGAAGGACGGGCCGGCCTCGACGGCTGGCATCCAGTACGGCGACACGCTCCTGCACCTGGGCGACGACACGGTGAAGACGCTGGACGACCTGACCGCGTACCTGCGCGCCGATCACGTGGGACAGCAGGTGCCCGTGACGCTGTGGCGCCAGGGCAAGGTCGAGACGCTGGCGGTCACCCTCGGCGCGAGGCCGTCGAGCCGATGAGTCCGCTCGAGCTCTTCTCGGACGAACTCGAGACGCTGGTGACGAAGGCCGCGCCAGGCGTGGTGGCCATCGAGCACCGCCGCGGCAACGGCACCGGGCTGGGGCTGACGCCCGACGGCTTCGTGCTCACCAACGAGCACGTCGTGCGCCAGGCGCCGGGGCGCGTGCGGGTCCGTTTCTCTGACGGCCAGGTGTCCGAAGCCGAGGTGGTGGGGCGTGACGCGACGACCGATCTCGCGGTGCTCAAGACCGGCCGGAGCGAGCTGACCGTGCTGTCGCTGGCCGAGGCGGCGGCGGTGAAGGTCGGGCAGGTCGTCATCGCGCTGGGGCACCCGTTCGGGTTCGAGCGGAGCGTCTCGTTCGGCGTGGTCAGCGCGCTCGAGCGACGGCTCCCGGGGCGTGACGGCGCGTCGCTGGACAACCTGATCCAGACCGACGCGGCCATCAACCCGGGCAACTCCGGAGGCCCGTTGCTCTCGGTGAAGGGCCAGGTCGTCGGCGTCAACACGGCGATGCTGCCGTTCGCGCAGGGCATCGGGTTCGCGGTGCCGTCGAGTACGGCGGCCTGGGTGGCGGGACTCCTCATGCGGCGAGGCGAGGTGCGCAGGCGGTACCTCGGCATCGCGGCCCGCAACGAGACGCTGGCGCCGGACGTGGCGGCGCAGGTCGGGCAGGGGCGTGGGGTGCGGGTCGTCGAGGCCGGGCGCACGTCTCCGGCGGCGAAGGCGGGTGTCGAGGCAGACGATCTCGTCATTGGCGTCGGTGGATCACCGGTGAGCACGGTCGATGATCTGCAGCGGCTGCTCGCGCTCGATACCTCGTGGACGATCGATCTGCTGGTGTGGAAGCGCGGGGCGAAGGTGACCCGCTCGATCACCCCGGAGCAGCGGCCGGCGGCCTGAGCGCGCTCCCACCGAGCCCGGTCTGCGGAGCGCTTTCAGGTCCGGCGGGCTTCGAGGCGCTCGAAGTCCTTCGGGTCCATGCCGACCGCGCCGAAGTGCCGGTCGGGAGCGACTTTTTCACCGTGAAAGTCGCTCCCGGCCGTGGGGACGAGGTCGAGCTCGCGCGCCCACGACAAGAACTGCTCGCGCTGCGTCGGCGGGTGATCGCTGTGGTGCACCTCGATGCCGTCGAGGCCCATGGCCTTCAGCTCACCGAGCTCGAGCCGATTGATTCGGCTGGGACCGGGGTGGGCGATGGTCGCCGTGCCGTGGGCCGCGTGAATGAGCTCGATCGCCTGCTCGGGTGTGACGTCGAAGCGCGCGACGGCCGCGGGCTTTCCATCGCCCAGAAAGCGCGTGAAGGCTTCTTGTGTCGAGGTGCAGATGCCCGCCTCGACGAACCAGCGCGCGAGGTGTGGACGGGCGAGGTGGCCGGTTCCAGCGATGGCCTTCACGGCCTCGAGCGTGACGGGAAAACCCAGCGACTTCACCTTGTCGACCATCAGCCCCATGCGCTGCTCGCGGAACGCCTTCAGCTCGACGTCGAAGTTGGCGAGGCGGGTGACGGAGCGATCGACGAAGTGCCCGAGGATGTGCACCTCGCGCCGGTTGAAGTGCGCGGAGATCTCGATGCCCGGCACCAGGCGCAAGCCCAGCTTCGCGGCCGCGGCCTCGCACGCCGACAGCCCTGACACGGTGTCGTGGTCGGTGACGGCCAGCACGGTGACGCCGGCCTTCGCGGCCCGGGCGACCTGCTCGTCGGGCGGGTACTGCCCGTCGCTCGCGGTGGTGTGCGAGTGGAGGTCGATCATGAGGGCCTTGTAGCGGGGCGGAGCGGAATCGGCCACCAGCGCTCACGTTGGGGGCGAGTCCGTGCTAACTCCACCGGTCCCCATGGCTCACGCGTTCCAGATCAGCCGGAAGATGGAATACGGCGCCAGGGCGATGGCGTACCTCGCCTCGTTGCCCGACGGCATGACCACCTCGTTCAAGGAGATCGCGAAGAAGATGGACATTCCGTCCGAGTTCCTCGCGAAGATCTTGAAGACGCTGGTGAAGGCAAAGTTGGTGCGGTCGACGCGCGGTGCGCACGGTGGCTACGCGCTGGCCCGGTCGGCGTCGACGATCAGCTTCCTCGACGTGATCGAGGCCCTCGAGGGGCCGGTGAACGTGAACATCTGCACGGCCTCGGACCACGACGGCTGCGCCTTCACGGGCGCCTGCACCATGTACAGCGTCTGGCGCACCGGTCAGGAGCGCATGCTCGAGGTCTACCGCGCGACGAAGTTCGATCGGTTGGCCATGCGGAGCTTGCGGCACGAGTCTCCGGTGCTGAAGGCGCGGCCAAAGCCGCCGTCGTCGAGCGCGCCGAGGGCCTGAGGCTCCGACGATCGAGTCGTTGAACGACGTTCGGCTTCGAACGGCAGGCGTCGGTGCGACTGTGGGGAACGCTGGCGAGCGGAGCAACCTCGGCGCCGCCGGAGGTGGGCCGATCCCCGCGAACCGAATCGATGCCGGCAGCCTGGCTGGTTGGCGCCTGGCTCGTGGCTGCCGGGACGGCACGGCAAACAGGATGCTCGCCGTGACAGCCTGTTGAGCGCCGCCACGCACAGCAAGAGGCGCTGCCTTCGTCCACGGCGATCGAACCAGGCACGGGCCGGCTCGGGTCACCTTGCCGGTCCATCACCCGCGAGCGGACCGAAGCCCGCGCAGCTCGTGCATCGAGCGCCAGAAACTCCACGCCCCGGACCCGCACGAGGCGAGGCCGTGGCGCGTGCGACCGAAGGTCAGTCGATCACGGCAGAACGTTGATGTTCAGGTTCACCGGCTGGCTCGCCTGACCGCGGTTGTCCCAGACCTGCAGGCTGACGCGGTAGAGGCCGGGGCCGGGCAGGGTGAGGACCGCGCGATCCGCCGCGCCACGCGTATTCGGCGCGAGGTTCGACGCCATCGCGCCAGCAGGGATCGGGTTGTTGAGTCGGAACTGGTACTCCCGCGGCTTGCCCATCATGTTGCCGTCGAAGTCGGTGCTGTCGAAGCCCGAGACGGTGACGGTCTTCGGGTTCGCCGTGATCGTCGACAGGTTGACGGTCATCTGGTTCTCGGAGCCCGAGACGCTGCAGTTCGGGTCGTTGATGAGCATCGCGGGCACGCAGCCCTTCAGCACGGCCTGCGGCGGCGGATCGAACGGCGAGGCCGAGATGACGTTGATCTCCTTCGTGCCCACCGGCGGGCCGAAGAACGGGTCGTTCGAGACGATCTTCAGCTTGCCGACCTGCATGCCGCCCGAGGCCGGCCGGTTGTACTGAATCGAGGTCTCGACCATGCCACCCGGTGGCACCTGGGTGTTGGGCGCGATCCTCGGGTCGACGAGGCTGAAGAACGGGCTCGGGTCCATGCCGACCTGGTTGAGAATGAGCGCTCCGCACTGCGACGAGTCGGTGCCGCCGTCGGGGAACCGGCGCGTGTTGCGGATGAAGAAGGGCTGCGCCGACATCGGCGTCATCGGGTTGTTGAAGTTCACCTCGTCGACCGTGTCGAGGCAGGGCTGGCGACCACCAAAGAGCGCGAAGCTCACGTCACCGGCGGCGGCTCCACCCTGCGCGAAGACCGACTTCAGGATGAGCTCGTCGATGACGTACAGCGGCATGTCGTTGTGGGTGACCTCGAGGGTGAGCGAGCCGCCAGGCATGATCGACATGCCGTTCGGGTTCGAGACGAGGGTGAAGCGCCCGTTCTGCCCGCTGGTCGCGTTGCCGCTCGACTTGAACTGCACGTCGCTGATGCGCACCGTGCCGTTGCCGTCGTTGCGGACGATGAAGCGCGCGCGGTTGGCGATCTTCGGCGTGTTGCCGCACAGGTCGGAGTCACGCGAGAAGTCGCACGAGGTCGGCGTCGCCGAGAGCGCTGGCCGCAGGCCCTCGCCGCGCAGGCCCACCACGCCCGGCTGACGGTTGGGCATCGTGTTCTCGACGTCGTTGGTGTCGATGATCACGAACGCGGTGCGCAGCTCGTTGCCCGGGCCGGTGTCCGACGGGCGGAACTCGATGGTCGCCTCGATGCGGTCGGTGCCGTCGGCCTTGTTGAGCGACAGCTGATCCGTCTCGGTCGGGGCTTGCGGGCTGACGAGCCGGAAGTCGGGCGAAGGCGTGCCCGACAAATCCGAGGCGATCTTGATGCTCTTCACCTTCAGCGCCGGGCAGCCCCGGTTCCGAATGACGATCTTCCGCGTGGTGGCGGTGTCGAACTGCACGAGCGGGTAGCTGAGCTCGCAGTCGGTGAGGATCGACTGGTCGGTGCACTCCGAGAAGCCGCCGTCTTCGTACTCGACGCCGGTCTCGAGCCTCGGCTGCGAGGGCAGGTCGAGGCCGGTGCCGACGAGCGAAACGACGGGATCGGTGGTGGTCTCTGCGACCTGATCGTCGATCACGAGTTCGGCGGTCGCGGCGCCGCGCGTGCGGGGGGCGAAGGCCACCTGCACGTCGACCGACGACTGCACGTCGACGTCGAGCTCGTACGGGGTGTTGACCTTGACGAAGGCGCCACCGTCACCGCCGGCGACGCGGAGCTCGAACGAGACGGCGTCACGGCCGGTGATCGAGAGCTTCGCCTTCGCGAGCGCGCGGCCGTTGTTGGTGATGCGCACGAGCTTGAGGTCGGGGAACACGTCGCGAACCGGCCGCATGCTCTCGTCGATGGTGGGGCAGGCCGTGGCGTCGATCACGGTGAGGACCGCGTCGTTCATGTCGCGCGCGCTGAGGTCCGGCCGGCTCGCCATCGGTGGAGGCCCGCCACAGCGACAACCCGACACGGCGAGCGCGAGTGGGACGAGGAGGAACTTCAGGGTGGTCATGTTCACGAAAACTCCGAGAGGTCGGCCTGAGGAAATGTGTGTATACCCGCCGCGCCCATGGCTACCAAGACCCAGCAACAGAAGCTGCGTCGCGTCTACGACGGCGCCCGCAAGGTCAACCCCCGGCCCATCACCGGCAAGGAGACGTCCCTCGAGCTGCTCGAGCATGCGTTCGGGGCCTACGTCGGCCGGCAGGAGCGCATCGCCTTCGAGCTGATGAAGCGCTCCCTCGAAGAGAACGCGGCCATCTTCCTGACCCTCTCGGGCGCCATGACGCCGGCCGGGCTGCACCAGAGCTGCCTGATTCCGCTGGTCGAGTCGGGTGCGATCAGCGCCGTCACCACCACCGGCGCGAACCTGTACCACGACGCGCACCGCATCATTCGGCACCAGATCCGCGAGATCAACCCGAACGCGGGCGACCTCCAGTACCGGCTGGCCCGCATCATTCGCATCTACGATCTCGGCTTCTGGGAAGAGGCGCTGCTCGACACCGACCGGCTCTTCTCGGCGATCATCTCGGGCCCTGACTTCCAGCGG
>JALOQF010000638.1 GCA_025459425.1 Myxococcaceae bacterium
CAGGCCATCGACAGCCTCGAGTTCTCCCCGACGGCCACGGCGCTGGCCTTCCGTCTTCGTACGGCGTCGAGCGGTCCGTACGGAGCCTTCCGGACGGTGAACCTCACCACCCCGGGGCAGAGCCCGGTGCTGCTGCAGGCCTCGCCGGTGCTGGACCTGCGCTGGAGTCGCTGACGTCGCCGGGCGGGGCTGCAGTGGCAAGCGAGGTCCGTGCAGCCGTGAGTCGCCCGGGTGACACGGACGGCTCAACGCTGGCGCCGTGAAGAACCTGGAGCCAGAAGGAGGCCCGTGACTCGCGCCCTGCCGGTTCTGCTCGTGTGCCTCGCCTGTGGTGCGCCGCCCGTCGCGCTGCCCGATGGTGGCCTCGTCGACGACGAGCCGGTCGACGCCGGTGCGGTACGACCAGACGCTGGCAATGGGCTCGCCGATGCGGGGCCGCTCGATGCGGGCGCAGGCGATGCTGGAGCCACAGCGCCCGACGCGGGAGCGCCCGCCGACGGCGGTCTCGTCAGCTACCCCTTCGGCGCCACGCACTCGCCGCTCACCGCGCAGCTCGTTCGGAATCTCGCCATCATCGCTGGCCGGTCACCGCGCAACGCCGACGCCTTCATGAAGGTGGGCGACTCGAACACGGTGAACACCAACTTCCTCTCGTGCTTCGCCGGACCGAACGTCGACCTCGCGGGCCGGGCGGTGCTGCAGCCGACCATCGACGCGTTCAAGGCCACTCGTCTGGGTGGCGCGACCCCGTTCGACCGGGTGAGCCGCTCGGCCATCGTCGGGTGGAGCGCCGGCGCCGCGCTCACGGGCACGCCGCCGCCCGTCGAGCAGGAGCTCGCTGACACCAACGCCCGCTTCGCCACGGTGATGTTCGGCACCAACGACATTCAGTCGATGAACCTCGATGCGTACGGGCGAAACCTCTTCGCGCTCGTCGACCTGCTGGTGTCGCGCGGGGTGGTGCCGGTGGTGACGGCGATTCCTCCGCGCGACGACTCGGTCGACGCCGACCGGCAGGTGCCGCTCTACAACGGGGTGGCGCGGGCGCTGGCCCAGTCGCGCGGGGTGCCCTTCGTCGACCTCGAGCGTGAGCTGCGCAGGCTCCCGAACCACGGCATCGGCAGCGACGGGCTGCACCTCAACGTCCTGCTGCAGGGAGGCTTCGCGCGCGGCTGTGTGTTGTCGAGCGCCGGTCTTCAGTTCGGCCACAACCAGAGGAACCTCGTGACGCTCGAGGCGCTCCGCCGGACGCGCGATGCGGTGGTGTCGGGCGTGGCGGCTGACGTGAGCGCCGCCGTGCGGCGCGGGACCGGTACGGCGCTGGAGCCGTTCCTCATCGACTCGGTGCCGTTCGTCGACGTGCGCGACACGCGTCGTGATGGGGCGCGCGGCATCGACCGCTACGACGCCTGCTCGGCCGCGAACGAGGGCGGCCCCGAGGTGCTGTACCGGCTCGACGTGACGACGACGCAGACGCTCCGGGTGGTGGTGGTGGCGCTGGGGACGGCCGATCTCGACGTGCACGTGCTCCGCGGGGCGGTGGCGGCGAGCGCGTGCGTGGCGCGAAACGACAAGGTGCTGCGGGTGACGGTGACGCCGGGCACCTGGTACCTGTCGGTCGACACGTATGTCTCCGCGGGCACGGAGCGCGCCGGGGAGTACGCGCTGCTCGTCTTCCCCGAGTGAGGCCCGGTCGGCTCCAGCCTGGGCATCACTTCTTCGTGCGCCGCTTCCGCTCGGCGAGGCGCTTCTGCACGGCCGCGCGGCAGGCCTTGCGGTCGTCGTAGTAGGTCGAGAAGCGGGTCAGGTCCTGGTCGAGGTGCGCGAGCGCGATGGCGCGGACTTCCCAACAGACGTCGTCGTTGCAGTCCGGTACGTCGAGCGCGTCCCACCAGACCTCGGTCAGCACCGGGTCCTTCGAGTCCTGTATCACCTCGATGAGGCGCGTCTTCTCGCGCCAGCGCGTCGTCTCGGCGTAGGCGCGCGCGAGGTGCACCATGTCTTCGGGCTTCACCCTGTCGCGCTCGGACTCGGTGTCGACGGTGCCGTCCTTCACCTTCGCCAGCAGTTGGTCGACGAAGGGGCGGCGGGCTCCGGCGTCGGGTGAAGCATGGAGGAGCAGCGTCAGCGTGAATGAAAGCATCATTGGGTTTTGCTGACTGGTGGTGTGCTGCCGGTTGCCACCGGCAAGAACTGGTCTTTCAAGCGGCTCAAGTGAACGGATACTCTTCCGCCGTTCACTTCTCCGAAGAAAATGTATCGCAAGAGGCGCCGTCGATCGCTCAGTGCCTGTTGTGCTCCTTGGCTTCTTGCGTTCGCCTTTAGGTATTTCGGTTCTTCTGTTTCAAGCCGAGCGAGCAGTCTTTTGATGGCGCTGCCTTCGCTCATGTTGCCTCGCCAAAACTGTCCTGGTGTGTAGATTGGTATGTTGGCAAGTCGTGCCTTCTTGCGTGAGCGTCCGCCCGACCGCGCCTTGTTCGCGCGCGCGTAGGCCCGGCGGCCGTGGCACGTCGACGAGATGTTCAAGAGAGACGATGCGGGCGTAGGC
>JALOQF010000639.1 GCA_025459425.1 Myxococcaceae bacterium
TGACCTGGAGCGTCGCGTTCATGGCGGCTCCGGTGGCCGGCCCGCGCGTCATCGAGCGCACCGGCCTGGCGGGCTTCTGGGTGGCGTGCTTCGCGCTGTGCCTCGGCGCCGCGCTCGCGTTCCTCGCCATCGATCGGGCTGCGACGGCCTGACACGGGAGGACGACTTCGACGGCTCGCCCGCAGGCGCCGATTCCTCTACGGTGTCTGCGCCATGCTCGCTCTCGTGCTCTCGGTTGGTGTCGGTCTGGTGCTCGCGCAGGATCCCGCGAACGATCCAGCTCCGGCGGCAGACGCAGCGCCCGCGCCCGCGAGCGATCCGGCCGCTGCGCCCGCTCCAGCGACCGGCGGCACCGGCGCGGATCCGGCCGTGAGCGCGATGAAGCGGCAGGCCGACGAGCTCGCCCGCGCGGCCGCGAAGCTGAAGGATCTGCCGGCCGGAGAGCGGGACAAGGCCGCCGACGAGCTGCGCAAGAAGGCCGCGAGCCTGGTGGGCAACCCGGTCATTCCGCCGAAGGACTTCAACCTCGACGACTACTACGCCCTCTCGGACGCCGAGCAGGCCCTCGTGGTGTCTCGTTCGTTCTTCGAGGCCCTCGTCACCGGCGACGCCGGCCGCGTGGTCGACTTCGCCGGCCTGCCCTTCATGCTCGAAGACAAGAAGATCGACCGCTCCGACGAGCTGCGGTCGACCTGGGCCAAGCACCTGCGCAGCAAGCGCACCGATCTGATCGCGCTCTACGGCATCGAGGTCTTCACCCCGGCCGAGATGGAAAAGAAGTACGGCCAGCCGCCCGCGCGCCTCAAGTCGTGGACGTGGCGCGGCGGTGGCCCGACGTTCCTCGCGGTGGCGAACCTCTCGGGGCGGGCGGCTGTCGTCCAGCTCAAGCCGGTCGGAGCGACGTGGCAGATCGTCGCCTACCACGACTGATCACGGCCCGGGGCCGCCGGCCGCGATGGCCGCGAGCTCGTCGTCCGAGGGGAACGACGTCGCCAGCCAGCGCTCGGGCCAGAGCCCGGGTTCCCGCACCAGCCGGTGGCCACAGACGCGCGTGACGCTGTCCCACGTCGCGCGGGTGACGACCGGTTCGCCCTGGCCGTCTTCGGGCATCACGGTGAGCATCAGCTCGTCGGTCTTCGGCAGCAGCGTGGGCACGCCCCTGGCCCAGGTGCCGAACGTGCGCACCCGCCCCTCGGGGCTGCGAAAGGCGGTGTAGGTCGCCACGAAGACTTCTCGCTCGAGGCGGGCGAACTCGGCCTCGAGCGCCTCCTTCTGTTGCGCATGGTGCTCGATGGGGACCTGCGCCGCCAGCAGGCGCAGCTCGGCGGCGAGCGGGCCCTCGAACGCGGGGTCGAACATCGACCACCCACCCTCGCCCAGCACCAGGGGGGCGCTGCTGACGGGCCGGGGCTCCTTGAGGCCCATCTTCATGAGCGTGACGAACTCAGACAGGCCAGCCTCGTCGTCGGCGCCGGTGACGATCAGCGTGTCACGATTGGGCACGCCAGCGACCGGAGCCCCCTTCAGCTCGAATGAAGCGAACAGCTCGGACAGGAGCAGCCGCGCCGGATCGTGCGAGTCCCGGAACGGCGAGACGTACACACCGGGCGCGACGCGCACGAACGGCTGCTGCGAGCGCGCGCGCAGGTTGCCCAGGGCGATGGGGAACAGCTCGTCGAACGACGCCTTCCAGTCCGTGAAGTGGTGTCCAAGGCAGTCGGCGATCGAGGTGGGCAGATCGATGCAGAGGCTCACGGCGAGCCAGTCGGCCAGCGGCCGGTGCGGGAGCTCTGGTTGCGTCTTCCCCACGTCGAGCCCCGGGCCGAGCTGCTGGCGCATGCGCAGCGCGAGCAGGTTCGGGTACAGCCGGTCGCGTACCCGCGGCAACAGCGAGCCCTTCATCGCCTCGAGGTTCGAGAACGAGCTGACGTCGAGAAGCGCCGGCGCCGCGAAGCGCTCGATGACGCGGTGCCGCTGATCCTTCGGCAGCGCCGAGAACTCTTCCCAGGCGTTCGCGAGGCTGAGCACGGCGACGGGCTGCCCGCCGGGCTCGCCGACGACGATGCGGTTCTGCGCCTGGTCGAGGGTGAGCGTGCGCGTCTCACCGCGCTCGCGCAGGTGCGCGATGACGGCTTCGCCGAAGGCCTGCTTGCTGGAGGCTCCACCGAGCAGCCAGTCGAAGAAGCCCATGACGCGACGGGGCTCAGCTCACCTTCGACGCGAAGTCCGCCAGGCGCGACAGGCCCTTCTCGATGATGGCCTGCGACGTGGCGAACGAGAAGCGCAGGTACCCTTCCGCGCCGAACGGCTCACCGGGCACCGCCGCGAGCAGGAAGTCCTCGAGCAGCGCCTCGGAGATCCGCATCGAGCCGGTGAGCGTCTGGCCCTTGTACGACTTGCCCACCAGCTCGCCGATGTCGGCGAAGCAGTAGAACGCTCCGTCGGGCCGGGGACACTTCACGCCGGGGATGCGCGAGAGCCCGTCGGCCATCACCTCGCGGCGCTTCGCGTACTCCTTCACCATCGCGAAGAGCGGCTCCTGCGGC
>JALOQF010000640.1 GCA_025459425.1 Myxococcaceae bacterium
CGAGCCCCATCATGGCATCGGCAGCGTCGACGTCGACGACGGCGATGGGCTCGGCGGTCAGCACCATCACGGCCGCGAGCGCTGGCACGGCTGAGAACATGGCTGCACCTTAGCTGGCGTACGTCACCAGTCGAGGACGTGGCGAAGCCAGAGGGACCCATGCCCGCAGGGGGCCGCGAGGTGCGGCGCCAGTCGCGGCCCAACGACGACCTCGCGACCACCGTCGACGCCGCGCCGCAGCTGGGAGCGCGACGAGTCTGGCGCTGAGCTGCGAACCGGGCGTGACGCGTCATGGGTCATGCCTGAGGGTGGGGGCCACGAAGCGCATTCACGCAACCACGCGCGTTTCACCGCTACTGGGCTGGGCGAGGGCGCGTTCCGCGACCCGAGGTCGAGGCGTCAAGGAGGGCGCGCGAGGGGACCTCTCGGCAACGGCTGGGCTGGAGCGCAGAAGAAGAAGGGGGCGGAGCGGCCCTTCGCCACATCGAGCCCTCGCGCTGCGATGCCCGGTGTGAGCGGCGAGCACGATGGCGGTGGCGTCGACCTGACGCATCGTGGAACATCACCGCGCCATGACGTCCGGCGCGGGCGGGCCGCCTCCGCTACCAGATGAGATCGTGTTGATCCCCTACACCGTCGAGGCGAACTACGCCGGCTGGCGGCTCGATCGGTACCTCTGCGAGAAGCTCAAGCGGGCCTCCCGCGAGCGCGTGAAGGAGATCATCGAGAACGATCTCGTCTGCGAGCGCCCACTCAAGGCGTCGAGCCCGGTGTGGCCGGGCCTGTCGTTTCAGCTCCGGCGCCGCGTGCGGGCCGAGCCCACGGTGCCCGGCATCGAGCACCTGAAGGAGGTCTACGTCGACGACTGGCTGGTGGTGGTCGACAAACCCGCGGGCCTGCCGATGCACCCGACCGCGCGGTACCACCTGGGCACGCTCGTCAGTCAGCTCGACACGAAGTACGGCAAGGGCCACGCCTCGCCGGCGCACCGGCTCGACCGCGAGACGTCGGGCCTGGTGGTCTGCGGGCGCACGCTCGAGGCGACGCAGCGGCTCGGGCGGCTCTTCCACGATGGCCTCGTCGACAAGGAATACCTCGCGCTCGTCGAAGGCCACCCGGGGGACGACGCGTTCGACGTCGACGCGCCGATCGCCGAGGGCACCGAGCTCATTCGCATCGCGGTGCGCATCGATCGCGAGGCCGGGCGGCCGGCACAGACCCACTTCCGGGTGGTGGCGCGGCTCGAGCGAGACGGCGAGCCCTTCGCGCTCCTCCGCGCGTTCCCACGCACTGGGCGGCAGCACCAGATCCGCATCCACGCGCAGCTCGCCGGGTTCCCGCTGGTGGGCGACAAGATGTACGGGCCCGACCCGGGCTACTTCGACCGGTTCTCGCGCCACGAGCTCGAGCCCGAGGCGTGGGAGCGCCTGCGACTGCCTCGACATGCACTGCACGCGGCGCGCATCAGCCTGAAGCACCCGGGGACCCGGGAGAACGTGTCTTTCGACTCACCGCTCGCCGACGATCTCATCGCGTTCATGCAGGGTGCCTGAAGCGGGTCGAGGTTCGGGCCAGGCCTTCGCCCCCGGGTACGCTGGAGAGGAAGGTGCGTCGTCGGGCCCTTCGCGTCGAGCCGAGCTCGCGAAGCGCGAGGCCGTCGTGAATCGACCACGAGGATCGTTCCAACCGACGTGCGCCCGAAGCCAGGTGAACACTGGGGCTCTCGGTCGTCCGGACGACGCGCGCCGAGGGCTCTGAGGGTGGAACGTACGAGTCCCGGGCACCCGAGCAGGCGCTCGACGGCGTCGTATGACGAGAAGGTTCTTGTGGGGCACGTCTCAACGGGTCTGCTTCTCGTCACCACGAGCGGCCATGGTCCGAGCTGAGCCGACTGGAGGTCGGTCGGCTGGGCCCGCGCGCGTCAAGGTTCTTCAGCGGGGGACGACGCGCCGTGAGGTGGACCGCTCCTCGACCTTGACCGTGAGCGAGGCGGGCATGTCGCGCGCGGTGGGGACGTCGTCGTTGCGCTCGAACACGAGCAGGTCGCGCCGCCGTCGCCAGCCGCAGGTCGTGTCTTCGAGGACGAGCCCCTCGAGACCGAGGCTCCGGCGCGCGAGCACGCGTCCCGACGTGGCGCTGAGCGTCCACTCGATGACGCCCGATCGCTCCACGCCGTCGGCCTCGAGGCCCACGAAGACGTGGAAGCCCCCCTGGGGCCCGGGCGCGACCTCGAGCGAATGCCCGTCGGACACCAGCTCGAAGCCCCCGTCCGCCGACAGCGTGCCGGGGCGAAGCTCGACGGCGCACGGTGGGGGCGCAGGCGTGGGCGCGGCACCACACGCTGCGAGCACCACCAGCGGCCAGGCCCGCCTCATGGCAGCCGGAGCGTCCAGGTCGTCGCGGTCGTCGGCGTCGTTGGTGCCACCGAACACCACCCAGCGGCTGCGCTGCGCGTTCCACCCGGTCGCGCCATAGCGGCGGGCGCTCGGTCGGGGCCCAACCGGCGCGTGGGTCGTCCACGTCGTGCCATCGAAGGTGACGACGTCGTCGAGGTACCGCTGCATGAGCTGAATCGCGCCGCCGAACGCGAGGATGCGGCCGGTCGAAGGCTCGAAGACGCTCATCGGATCTCGCCGGGCCGGAGAGCGCGCAGTCGGCATCAGCTCCGTGAAGGCCCGTGTCGCGGGATCATACGCCCACGTGCGGTCGTTGACCCCGCCGCTGCCATCGCCGCCGAACACGACGGCCCGACCAAGCGAAGGAACCCAGTGCGCGAGGCAACCGATCGCTCCGGTTGGAACCGGGCCCATCACCTGCTGCCAGCTGAGGGTGGCCAGGTCGAGCGTGTACGCCGAGTCCACCGTCGTCGACGAGTTGCGCCCGCCGGCGATCAACACCTGCCGCGTCGAAGGCAGGTACGTCGTGCAGTGACAGTATCGGAACGGCATCGTCGGCCCCGTCGTGGCGAGCTTCGTCCACGTGGCGGAGGCGATGGAGAAGCTCCAGGTCTCGTTCTGAATCCGACCCGGCACCCGGTGGCCCCCGTGGAGCACGAAGCGGCGGTCGATGGGGTCGAACGCGAGCATCGTCCCCCACAGGCCATCTGGGCCGGGGGTGCCCGCCGTCCTCGCCCAGCCGACGGGAACCACCACGCCCGCGTCGGCGCCTCCATCGGCCTGGCCGGCATCGGCGAGGGGCAGCCCCGCATCGACACTGGCGTCGGGCTGCGAGGGGCCCGCGTCAGCCGGCGTCGGGAGCGGCATGGGCGCGCAGGCGGCACCCACCACGACGAGGAGTAACTGACAGTTTCTGCGCAGGGCGTTCATGAGGGTTTCTCGATGTGCAACCCTCACACCAGCTCACTTCGACTTGAGCGTTGGCGCCTCTCCTGGCTGCCAGAGGTAGACGCTGGGGGCGCCGTCGGGGTGTTCGGCCCAGGGGTCGGTGGCCGTGCCGTCCCACCCGTAGGGGTCGACGACCGTCGGCCGCCCGGTCTTGGTGCCGGTGAGCCGCAGCACCTGGAAGAAGGTGGCCGGCGTCACCGCGCAGCCGCTCATTCCGGCGAGGCCGATGCGCTGACCGGCGACGACCTTGTCTCCGGGCTTCACCGTCACCTTCGCGAGGTGGGCGAAGTGGGTGATGAAGCCGATGTCACCGAGCGTCGGGTGCTCGAGGTCGACCACGAGCTGGTCGCTCACGAACTGGTGCGTCAGCACGCAGTGGAAGTTGGAGGCGACGCCGGCCTTGAGCACCACCCCGTCGGCGGGCGCGAGAATGGGCGTGCCGACGGGAATCGACCACGCGTAGCCCGCGAAGCCCTCGGCGAGCCCCAGGGCGTCGATGCCGCAATAGGTGAGCTCCTTGTCGCCCTCGACGAGCGGCTTGAAGTCCGACACCAGCGGTAGCTCGTGATCGAACAGGTTGAGCGCGGGGAACTGCCCGTCGAAGGGCCGCTGGAGCAGCGGCAGCACCGTGTTCTTCGGCCCCGCCTGGCCCGAGCACCGCTGGGCGCCGAGCTTGCCATCACGGGGTGGCAGCTTGACCGGCTCCGCCTTCTTGCAGGCAGGAGCCGACAGCACGAGCACCGCCAGGAGCCCAGGCCATGCGCGCATGCTCGCCTCAGGTCCCGCCCTTCTTCATGCGCTCGACCAGCCCCTGCGCCACCCGGAACGAGTTGGCGACGATGGTGAGCGTGAAGGGCACCGCGCCCGAGGTGGGCATGAAGCTGCCGTCGACGACGTAGAGGTTCTTGACCCCGTGCGCGCGGCAGTCCTTGTTGAGCACGCTGGTGAGCTCGTTGGTGCCGAAGCGGCAGGTGCCGCCCTGGAGAATGGTGGTCTCTCCGGCGGTGCCCACGCGCTCGAGCTTCTCGGGCTGCAGCGCCGCCAGCACCTCTTCACCGCGCTCGACGAGGAACTGCGTCAGCTTGAAGTCGAGCGGGTGCCGCTTGATGGTGATGGCCGCCACGGGGACGCCGTACTTGTCCTTCACGTTCGAATCGACGGTGACGTTCGTGTCGTCGTTCGCGAGGAACTCGCCGTAGATCTCGAACTCGAGGATCTTGCTGTCGCGGTACTCGCGCAGCTTGTCTTTCAGCGCCTTGCCGAAGATGCCGGCCTCGCCCTTTCGCGCCATGCCGACGGCCGCGAAGATGGGGTTGGGGTGCGACCACATGAAGCCGAGCGTGCCGCCCTTGCGGAAGCCGAACCGGTCGTCGGGCATCAGGTAGAAGTC
>JALOQF010000641.1 GCA_025459425.1 Myxococcaceae bacterium
CCTTGCGCTTCGTGCTCGGCGCCGCCGAGGCCTTCGCGCTGCTGGGCGGCCTCACCCTGGTGCTGATGCTCTTCGCGCTCGTCTCGGCCCGCTGCGCCTTCGCGCCCGACGCCTGCCACCTGCCCAGCGGCGTGACGTACTCCGAGTACGCGCGGCGTGGCTTCTGGGAGCTCCTGCTGGTCGCCGCCATCGTGCTGATGGCGCTGCTCAGCGTGCCCCGGCGCACGCAGCTGTCGACGGCTGCGACGGTGGTGGCCCTCAACGCGACGGCCACCGCGCTCGTGGTGGCGACGGTGCCGATGCTGCTGTCGGCGGTCAACCGCATGATGCTCTATGAAGACGCCTACGGCTTCACCCGCCAGCGCCTCTTCTCGCAGGTCATCTGCGTCACCCTCGGGCTGTTGATGGTGTGGCGCGCCATCACGTTGTGGACCTGGCCGCGCCGCTTCGCGGTGGGTGCGGTCGCCACGGTGACGGGCGTGCTGGCGCTGTTCAACGCGATGAACCCCGACGCGCTCATCGCCCGCAAGAACGTCGAGCGGAGCGGCGTGCTCGACGCGCTGTACCTCAGGGGACTCTCGGCAGACGCGGCGGGCGTGCTCCGCCAGATTCCCCCGCACCGCCTCGACGCCTTCCACGCCGCGCTGTTCGCGAACCCGCGCGCCGCGCCCGGGTCGAGGTCGTCCTTCAACCTCGCGCGGGCATGTGACGAGGTCGGCGGCGCAGCGTGGACCGGGCCCTGGTGCCCCTGAGTCGTCGAGCCTCGTCGGAGCGCTCGCGCGGCCCGAGGCGCATGGCGGCGGCCCTGGCCGGTGCTTCGGTGGTCGGGGAAGGGTTGACGGCGAGCGAGGGCGCTCGTCACGACGACGCCCACTCCGGCCGGGCCCATGGCGCATCGCGGGCTTCGAGCTCGAGCTGCCCGCCGACGGAGGCCACGGGCTGCCCGTGAAAGTGGAGCGCCCCGCGCGTCGCGGACCCGGGGCGCCGTGTGGAGCCACCCAGCGCTCCACGCGCGTCGCTTCGACGCCCCGACTGCTGGCGTTCGGGTCGGCCCCGCGGCGAGGTGAGGCGGACCAGAGGCGGACGCGCTCCAGAACTTCGGGAGGCACGGGGCACCCATGGCTGGCACTCACCCGGGCGCGGGCGTCGCGAGTCCCGTCTCGACGCTCGTCACCTCGGGCCGGCTTCGCGCGAGGCGCCCCGGGACCAGAAGGATTCGAACCTTCGACTCCGAGATGAACGTCTCGTGCTCTGACCAGACTGAGCTATGGCCTGCGTTCCGGCCTTCATGACCGGCGTGTGTCGCGTTTAACCGTTCCGCCACATCCCCAACCGTGGAGATGGCTGGATTCGAACCAGCACGGCCCCAAAGGGCCAACACGTGCCTTCCTCCTGCGAGCGACGAACCGCGTGGGCCGTGACGGAGGGCGTCCAGGGGGCGCTCCCGACGGTGCGGAGGTCTCGGAGGTCAGCGTCGGCCTGACGGTGGCAAGAGCCGGGCCCTGACGCGCGCCGAGCCGCTGTGCTACCCGTCGACGCTGGCCACCATGTCGAAGCCGCCCTTCCTGCCCAAGCACCAGCCGACCACCTTCGCGAAGTCGGTCGGCTATGCATGGGCCGGGCTGATTCACACGGTGGTGCACCAGCGCAACATGCGCATGCACGTCATCGCCGCGCTGCTCGTCGGCCTCGTCGGCAGCGCCATCGAGCTGGGCCTCGCCGAGAAGGCGATTCTCATCTTCTGCGTCACGCTCATCTTCTTCGCCGAGATGCTCAACAGCGCGCTCGAGCAGCTCGTCGATCTCGCCGTGCAGGAGTTCGACGAGAAGGCGCGCCTCACCAAGGACATCGCCGCGGCCGGCGTGCTGGTGCTGGCCATCGGATCGATGGTGATCTTCGCCGCCATCCTCGTGCACGACGCCGACGTCATCTTCCGCGACGTCGCCGTCATCGAGCGGCAGGTCGTCTTCGGGGCGCCGCTGACCTTCTTCGGAGGCGCCCTCATGCACGAGTCGAAGAAGCCGCTGTGGCTCGATGGCCTCTTCGCCGTGGGCGCCTTCGGGACGTGGGCGCTGACGACGACGTGGACCCAGTCGTACGTGATGTCGGCGATGATGTTTGGGCTGCTGGTGGTGTGCGCCAGCGCCGCCCGGGCTCGACGCCGTATCGCCCAATAAAAAAGCCCGGCGCCAGGGCCGGGCTTCCGCTGCTGCTCCCTCTCGAGGGCCGCCACTTGCCGGAAGCCAGTCCGGAAAGCGGGGTGCCTCGAAAGGGCTTCTGACGCGCTACGCCCCGCTTCAGGCTTCCGCGCGGGGTTCGGCCACGACGTCGGCCGGCTTCTGCTTCAGGTTCACCGTCACCTGGTCGATGAGCTCGGTGGCGATGTCCAGAATCTGGTTCGGAGTGTAACCCCCCGACTGAAGCTGCGCAAAGAAGGCCTGCGCCAACGCCTTGGTGTTCTTTTTGTCGGTGCTCACATTCCCTCCAACGTGATTCCTGCGCCTGCCGGGGCACTCTTCACCCCCTGTGCCATGGACCTGACGC
>JALOQF010000275.1 GCA_025459425.1 Myxococcaceae bacterium
TGTTCCGAGCGAATGGACGGAGGTGGTGATCCATCAGCACATGCCGATGTTTCATATGGAGCATTGCGTCTTTTGCACCGTGCTTTCTCCGGGAACGAATAAAACCAACTGCGGTCGCCCCTGTGATCGTCACGACGTAAAATTGCGGGACCGTATTGGCGCAGAGCATGTTTTGCACGCCGACGTTGGATGTCGAAACACGTTGTTCAACGGCCAAGCTCAGAGCGGTGCAGAAGCCGTCCCCAACTTGATCAAATTGGGAATCCGGAACTTCCGAATTGAGATCCTTCGCGATGCCCCCAAGAAAGATGTTGCGGAGTTGCTCGATCTTTATCGCCGACTCCTCGCAGGTGACTTGGAGGGTGCTGAAGTCTGGAAGAGGCTCAAAGCAACCAACCGCGTCGGGGTCACGCGAGGAACTCTGGAGCATCCTCGCAACCCTCTAGCCATTCTTTAATCGGAAGGCGTATCGGCGAGGTGAAGGGATCGAAGCACTTCGATCGCCTTGTCAAACTCGGAGCCACGCCCCGATGCGATCGTCAGAATCTCATCTGTGTATGGATGTCGGAAGTCGACGCGTACTGCGGTCAAGAGCATACGATAGACCCCTGTCTTTTGGTGCATCATTTGGTTATGGCGATGATCGCCATGTCGATGATCGCCGATCACGGGGTTTGCGACATGATTGAGGTGTCGACGAATTTGATGCCAACGACCGGTGATCGGTTTGATCTCCAGCAGAGAATAGCGGCTGGAAGGAAATCCGTTGGACTCCCACGGCACGTTGAATCGTCCCAAACACTGAAACTCGGTTCTGGCTTCTTGGTATGGGTTCTCGTCGGTGCTACCAGGCTCCCATTCCTCCCCGAACTTGTCTTGCAGAGGTCGATCGACAACGAACGTGTCGTCGGTATATCCTCGTACCAGGGCTTGGTAATACTTTGAGATCTGCCTGTCGGTGAAACGTTGGACCATTCTCGCAGCGGCTTCGCTGTGGAGACCAAACAGAACAATTCCCGCGGTCGGGCGGTCCAGCCGATGGACAGGATAGACGAACTGTCCGATCTGGTCCCTTAGTGCTTGAAGGAGGACCGGCTCATGCGGTAACGTCATTTTGCTGCGGTGCACGATCAGCCCCGCAGGCTTAAACACCGCAATGAGATGTTCGTCTTGGTAGAGAACGTGAAGAGGCCGAGTTAGCGTCTCACCGATGAAGTCATCCGTTTCTTGCAAGGTGAGAGATGCCGCCTACTTCTTTTTCTTCTTCTGCGTCTTCTCGGCTTGGGCTACCAACGCCTCTCGGTCGGTGCTCTCCAAGTCTCGAGCTAGACAAGCGAGTGTCCAAGCCTTTTTCTTGCCGTAGGTATTCCAAGCAAAGCTAACCTTGCGCCGCTTGCCTTCCGAATCGGTCCACATCGCACAATAGCCAAACGATTCCGCATTCTTCCACCGCGGGTCGACGTTGCGAACCAAATGGACTCCCACTTTACCGCTGGTGTTGCGAGACGACTTTAAATTCTTGGAGGTCTGGATTGGAGGAGCCACGGCGACCCACTCCTCATATCGCTTCTTTGCGGCGGCCAGCGCCTTGGCCTTTCCCCCGTAAGCACGATCATTGAAAAACTCTTGCTGCCGTTCGCCGGCCCGTGTCAACCGCACCATCCACCCGCGGGTCGTCACTCCTTCGTATTCAATTCGCGTAATCCCTTTGATCGACTTTGCCATGTTTCGCGCTGCTCAAAAGACTAGATAAAACACCTGCGTGCACCCAAGATACTCCAAGCGAAAGGCAGTTGCTAGCTATCGACCGGAATGGTGGAAACTTTCTTTTCCAGTCCAATCACCCCAATTGCCCGACCACGCCCCCCGAAATGGGGGTAAGGAGTGGGAAAAAGGGAGATCTCTGCGAGTCGATGCTCAAGCGGGCCTACGGCGTGAAGGACTCGGGCTCGATCATCCCCGGGCACGGCGGCATGCTCGATCGCGTCGACGCGCTCATCTTCAACGCGCCGATGGTGCTGCTGTACGTGCAGTTCCTCCGCCCCAACCTCGGCTGACCCTCGTCGCGCCGGTGACCTGCGCGGGGCATGTCAGCCCTGTATGGTACGCCTATGCGCATGGAAGCTGCCGAGAGCCTGATCGTGAAGCACCGCGCTCGATGGACGCGGGCGCAGTTCGACCGACTGGTGGAGTTGGGGGCGTTCGATGGCGGCGAGCGGGTGGAGTTGGTGCGGGGGGAGTTGGTCGCCATGTCGAAGCAAGGGGTCCCTCACGGGAATGTGATTGAGACGTTGAACGAAGTCCTCATGCCGCGGCTCGTCGGGCGCGCGCGGGTGCGGGTGCAGCTCCCGTTCGTCATCGACGATGAGAGCGAGCTGATTCCCGATCTGGCCGTCATCGACAAGCGGCTCCCGCGCAGCGAGCACCCCTCGTCGGCGTTCCTCATCATCGAGGTGGCCGACTCGTCGCTCCGGTACGATCGCATCGTGAAGGCGCCGCTCTACGCGGCCGCGGGAGTGCCTGAGTACTGGCTCGTCGACACCAGCCGGGAGCAGGTCGAGGTGTTTTCGGGCATCAAGCGCGGCGCCTACGGACGGACGTCGAGAGTGACGAGCGGCGTGCTGATGGTCCCGGGCTTCCCGGGAGTCGAGGTGCGGCTCGCGGATCTCTTCGGGTGAGCCATCAGGGCTGCGTGTCACCTGACGTTCGGTTGACCCGGTCCTGGCGGCGTGGAAAGGCGGGCCACCACCGACGCTCACGTGGCCCCTGGGTTCGTCGTGCGAGAACCCGCTTCTTCCCGCCGGACGCCGGTGCCGGCTTGACGCCTGTCCCTTGATCATCGCCGTTGCCACTCCCCCGATGTGGGCCCGCGTCGATGGCCCCGGCGGTGATTGCACCAGCCTGCGCCCGGGGCTAAGCCCGGCGCCCTCATGACGCGGGTCGTTCCGGTCCTCCTCTCTTTCGGTCTCGTCGGCTGCATGACGGGCACGCCCCTGCCGCCCCAGCTGCCGCCCGACGCGGGCACTGCCGACTTCGTTGGCCGCGCCTGCAACGTCGACGCCGAGTGCGGTCAGCTGCGCTGCGACAAGGTGCGCCGCCAGTGCGTCTGCCTCTCGGACGACTCGTGCCGCATGGGCGCGCTGCTCGGAGCCACTCCGAAGTACTGCAACAACTTCACCGGCCAGTGCGTGGAAGAGATTGCCGGCTGCCGTTCGGACACCGAGTGCGCGACGGGCGAGTACTGCGACCCGTCGATTCGTGCGTGCCGGCCGCTCAAGTCGTTCTGTGAGCCGTGCAGCGGCAACAACGAGTGCGGGGGCCAGGGCGACAACTGCGTGCTCGACACGACGCTCAACCAGAAGTTCTGCGGCAAGGCGTGCATGACGGCGGCCGACTGCCCGCGCGGCTCGACCTGCCAGATGAAGGACGGCGCGGCCCAGTGCTGGCCCGACAAGACGCCGCAAGGCCAGACGGCGACGTGCCGCAACTTCCAGGGCTGCGTGCCCGACTCGGGCCGGAGCTGCAACGTGACGGCCGACTGCCAGGACTCGACGCAGCGGTGCGATCCCCGCCAGGGGCGCTGCGTGGCCGTGCAGCAGGTCTGCCCCTTCGGCACCACCTGCGACCCCCGCGCCCGGCTGTGCGTGGCCGAGTGCTCGCGCGACGCCGACTGCGGAGACGCCCGCCTGCGCTGCATCAACCGCCTCTGCGAGCCGCTCAACGAGTGCATGATGGACACCGACTGCGCCGACAACCGGGTGTGCACCAGGCCGCCCGGTGAGCCCGTCGGCCGCTGCCAGCCCTTCTGCACCACCGACGCGCAGTGTCCGCTCGGTCAGGTCTGCGCGCGCACCTCGGGCAACCGCTTCGGCTGCGTGCCCGGGTGCTCGTCGAACGGCGGCTGTGGGCTCGATCAGCGCTGCAACGTGCGCACGAAGATCTGCGAGGGCCCCGTCATCGGCAACGCGCGCGCCTGCCAGGCCACCAGCGCCTGCAACGCCTGCGAGGTGTGCGAAGGCTCGACCAACCTGTGCCGCTCGGCGCGCACTGACTTCCCACACTGCCAGACGTGCGCCACCTCGGCCGAGTGCCCCGGAGGAACGTGTGTGGCGCTGCCCTCGGGGACGAGCGTGTGCGCGCGTTTCTGCGGCGGCGGCCAGGAGTGCCCGCAGGGCTTCGCGTGTCTCACCCTCACCACCGGTGGCTCGGCCTGCGTGCCGGCCGACCGCAGCTGCACCGGAAAGTGCCCATGATCCGAGTCTTCTTCGCTGCGCTCCTTGGCGCCGGTCTCCTGACGGTGGCCGTCTCGTCGTGCACGATGATGCCGGGGCAACGCGAGATCTGCGCCAACAACATCGACGACGACATGAACGGGCTCGTCGACTGCGCCGACCCGGACTGCAAGGGTAAGTCCGAGTGCTTCGTCGACGCCGGCTTCTTCGGCACCTGCGCCAAGTGCGGCCAGGGCTGCAGCCGCCAGGAGCAGTGCCTGCAGACGAGCTTCACCAACGACCAACCGCTGCCTCTCTGCCTGGGCGCGCGGTGCACCTCGCTGAGCAAGGCGATCAGCGTCAACCTCACCCTCAACGCTGCGGCCTACATGGGGCTTTCGCCAGCGCCGCGGAGCATCGTCACGCGTTTCATCAGCAAGACGGCCATCGACGGCTCGGAAGTCACCTGCTCGACCATCGAAGCAGCTGCGCCGGGTCGCACGCAGGCCGCGGTTCGCCAGCTCGAAGACACCGGGCGTTTCCAGTACCTCGGCTTCGACTCGCGCACCGTCATGGGGACGCCGGGCCAGGACGTCAGGATCAACTTCATTCCGGTTCAGACGGGCTCCCAGTTCCTCATCTGGTTCGAGTACTGGTACGGGCCCATCGACGGGGTGACCCGCTTCCCGACCCAGAACCGGGCTGGCTTCGAGTGTTTCGATGGTCCGGCCATCGGCCAGTCGTGGCCACCGCTGACCCCCGTCGACGATTGCCCGGCGCCCGGCCAGGATGCCGGAGGGACGATGTGTCGGTCGTTCACGCTGACGGCGACCCGCGGCCCGCAGTAGCGCCAACTCGATGGTGCCCGACCGGCTGCTCCTCGTGGGGGGCCACTTCGTCGAAGGTGAATCGTTCGCCGAAGTGCGCGCGCCGTGGGACGGGCGGGTGCTCGGCCACGTCGCGCAGGCCTCCCCCGCCCAGGCGGAGCAGGCGCTCGCCTTCGCGACGTCGCGTCGGCCTGTCCTCGCGTCGACCTCGGCGGGAAAGCGGCGTCAGGTGTTGCAGCACATCGTCGAGGGGCTCGAGCGGCGCCGCGTCGACTTCATCGACACCATCGTCCACGAGGCCGGCAAGCCGGTGTCGGCGGCGCGCGCCGAGGTCGCCCGGGCCATCGAGACGTTCACCCTCGCCGCGGCCGAGCTGTCGCGTTTCGGCGGCGAGACGGTGCCGGTTGACCTCTTCCCCGGCGCCGAGGGCACCACGGCCGAGGTGCGGCGCGTGCCCGCGGGCGTGGTGATGGGCCTGGTGCCCTTCAACTTCCCGCTCAACCTCGGGGCCCACAAGGTGGCGCCAGCCCTCGCGGTCGGCGCGCCCATCATCATCAAGCCGCCGCCCCAGGCGCCCAGCGCGATGCTGCTGCTCGGCGAGCTGGTGCTCGAGGCGGGGGCCGATGCGGGCGCCGTGCAGGTGCTGCCCTGCAGCGTCGACGTCGCCGAGCCGCTGGCCACCGACGCGCGCGTGCGGGTGCTGTCCTTCACCGGCAGCGCGAAGGTGGGCTGGCACCTCAAGGCGAAGGCGCGGGGCAAGGTGTTGCTCGAGCTCGGAGGCAACGCCGCCGCCATCGTCCGCCCCGACGCGCAGGTCGACGCGGCCGCGAAGAAGCTGGCCCTGGGGGCCTTCGTCAACGCCGGGCAGGTGTGCATCAAGGTGCAGCGCATCGTCGTCGAAGCGCCGGTGTGGGAGCGCTTCGTCGAGGCCTTCCTCCGTGAGGTCGACCGCCTCGGCGTCGGCAACCCGGCCGACGAAGCGACCGTCGTGGGGCCGCTCATCGACGAGGCCAACGCCCGGCGCGTCGACGCCTGGGTCGACGAGGCGGTGGCGCGTGGTGCGACGGTGCTGCGCCGCGGAACGCGTGCGGGCGCCGTCGTGCCGCCCATCGTGCTGACCGACGTGCCGCGCGACGCGGCGGTGTACGCCGAAGAGGTGTTCGGCCCGGTGGTGGTGCTCGAGCGCGTGGCCTCGTTCGACGACGCCCTCGTCGCGGTGAACGCGAGCCGCTACGGGCTGCAGGCCGCGCTCTTCACCAACGAGCTGTCAGCCGTGCGCCGCGCCTTCGCCGAGCTCGAGGTGGGGGGCCTCGTCGTCAACGACGCGCCCTCGTTCCGCAGCGACAACATGCCGTACGGCGGCGTGAAGGACTCGGGCCTGGGCCGCGAGGGCGTGCGCTACGCGATGCACGACTTCACCGAGGAGCGCGTGCTCGTCCTCAGGTGATTCGTTTGTTGGGGGGGCCCGACAGCGCCGTCTTCACGTCGCCGAGCTGCCCGAGCAGCTTCTGCCGCTGGAGCGCCCGCCCGCGCCGCTCGACCGCGTCGTGGAGCGTCTGCGCCACCACGTCGAGCGACTTGAAGGGCTTGGCCAGGTAGCCGTCGAGCGACGCCAGCCGGCCGAGCGCTCCCTCGGGGTACGCCGTCATGAGGACGATGGCCGTGGTGGGCGACCGAATCGACAGCGCGTCGATGAGCTCGAGCCCCGTCGCGCCCTTGAGGTTCTTGTCGGTCAGCACCACGTCGAACACCGTGCGCTCGATCTGCGTGACGCCTTCCTCGAGCGTCGAGGCCGTCGCCACCTCGAAGTCACGCGCCTTCATCGCCAACGACACGAGCCTGAGAATGTCGACGTCGTCGTCGACGATCAGCAGCGAGCGGCGTGGGGGCACCCCGACGGACATCACCACTCGATTATCGCTTTCGCAGCTTTCGCCACAACCGGGTCACGTCCACTTCAGCTGGGTGCGAAAATTCCAGTACGCCTCGGGCGGCTGGGTCACGAATGACAACGAATCGGGCGCGACGTTCAGCCCGCTTCCCGCGAGGTTGGAGCGCAGCTGGGTCACCGACGCCGCCCCACACAACACGACGTCAGCGAAGGGTTGAGCCCGGGCGATGGCGAGCGCGAGGGCGTCGGCGGTGGTGCCGTGGGCCTGGGCGGCCTGCTTCACGGCCTCGACGTCGCCGCGCGGCGAGAGCCGCCCGTTGGCCAGGGCTTCCTTGATGATGACGCGCAGGCCAGCCTCGTGGGCGCGGGTCAGCGCCGGCCCGGCCGAGCGCTCGAGCACGTTCCAGGTGGCCTGCACCCAGTCGAAGAGCCGCCGCCCATTTCGCTCGAGGGCGACGAGGCGATCGACGAGCTCGCCCTGCCGTGGCCCCGAGACCGAGGCCCCCAGCGAGACGCCCGCACCGTCGCGCAGCTCGGCGAGCCGGTGTTGCACGTCGGCGTCCGACAGCAGCGGGCTGTCGGGAGTGAGGGAATGCACCTGGTACACCGACAGCGCGTGGCCCAGCAGCGCGCGCGACTGTCGCCACTGCACGTCGAGGTGGGCGCGCGAGTGGTCCTTCACCTCGTGCACCTCGGCCCGGCGCTGCCAGCCCGCCGTGTACCGGTAGCCCCACTTCGACGACACGACGAGCCTGACCGGCGTGCGCGAGGCGATCCACTCGGCCAGAAACGCCTCTCCGAGGCCGTACGAGCGCGCCGTGTCGACGTGGCGAACGCCGAGCTGCCAGGCCTCGTCGAGCACCTCGAAGCAGCGGTCTCGCAGGCCCGCGACCGACGCGTCAGGGACATCGCCGTCGTGGCCGAGCGTCATGTACCCGGGCCGGCCGAGCGCGGCCAGGCCCAGCCCGAAGGCACCCACCATCACTCCCGCGTGAGAATCTCGGCGCCGCTCTCGGTGACGAGAATGGTGTGCTCGAACTGCGCGCTGCGGCGGAGATCCTTCGTCACCACCGTCCACCCGTCGTCCCAGTGGAGCCCTTCCCACGCGCCGAGGGTGATCATCGGCTCGATGGTGAACGTCATGCCGGGCTCCATGCGGGTGCGGGCCGAGGCGTCGAAGTAGTGGGGGATCTGCAGGCTGGTGTGAAAGGCCTCGCCGATGCCGTGGCCGCAGTAGCTGCGCACGACGCCGTAGCCGTACTTGTCGGCGTGCAGCTCGATGGCGCGGCCGATGTCGCTGATGGGCCGGCCCGGCTTCACCGCCTCGATGCCCTTGAGCATGCACTCGCGGGTGACGGTGACGAGCTGGCGTGACTCGTCGTCGACCTCGCCCACGAGGAAGGTGGCGTTCGTGTCACCGTGCATGCCGTCGAGGTACACGGTGACGTCGAGGTTGACGATGTCGCCGTCCTTGAGCGCGCGCGCGTCGGGCACGCCGTGACAGATGACCTCGTTCACCGAGGTGCAGATCGACTTGGGGAAGCGCGGCAGCCCGGGCGCGTTCGGGTAGTTGAGCGGGCTGGGGTAGCCGCCCATCTGCACGGTGAGCTCGTGCGCGAAGGCGTCGAGCTCGTCGGTGGTGACGCCGGGCTTCACCTTCTCGCCGGTGCGGCGCAAGACCTCGGCCGCGGCGCGGCAGGCGCGGCGCATGCGCACCAGCTCTTCGGGCGTGCGCACGTGGCGGCCGTTGCCCCGGCTCGAGGGCCCGCCGTCGGCGTACTCGGGGCGGCGAATGGTGATGGGCACGTCGCGGCGCGGTGACACCGGCGCGGGCACGAGCTTGTTGGCGTCGAGGCGCCGGCGCTCTTCCTTGAGGAACGTCTGGTCGGCGTCCTTGTGGCACTTCTTGTACTTCTCACCGCTGCCGCACCAGCACGGGTCGGCGGGGCGGGGCAGCTTGTTGGGCGGGCGCCGGAGCACCGGCGTCTGGGCCTGCGGGACGGTCACGTTCACGGGAGACTCGCTTTGCGCTGAAAGTGTCGCTCGGTCCGCCCCAGCGCGTCGAGCATGCGGGCGCGGTTGACCCGGCCCTGGGTGGCTTCGCCCAGCGCGAGGAGCTGCTCCGAGACGTAGCGGGTGAGGAAGAGGATCATCGGCTTGTCGCGGGCGGTGAGACCCGCTTCGAGGTGGCGCTGGTTCCGCCAGTAGTCGTCGACGGCCTCGAAGTCACGCGCGAGGTCCCACCGGGTCAGCCGGAAGGCCTCGGCGTAGACCCGGTCGTCCGGGCGGAGCGGGTGTTCGGCCAGCAAGCGCTCGAGCGCCACGCCCGTCTGGGCGTCGAAGTCGGTCACCTGCGGTGGCCAGCGGGCCAGGTCGGCGGCGAAGAGGCGCGCGACCTCTTCGAGGAGGTGCTCGATGATGGGAATCGGCTTCTGGTCGAGCAGCAGCTCCCAGCGGGTCGGTCGCACGGCGGCGGCCCTTCTGCACGCACACCGGCCTCGCGCGCAAGCGGGGGCGCCTCAGCGCAGGGGCACGAGGCGGCGGGGCTTCGGCTCGGCGGGCACGGGCAGGCCGTACCCGGTGAAGAGCTCGCGGCGAATCACCTGGTAGACGGTGCGGCTGGTGACGAACTCGCGGTGCTTCACGTCGGCGATCTCGACGTTGGTGACGTTGGGCGCGCTGAACTCGTTCTCGACCAGACAGCTCGGGAAGGGGTTCACCCGGTCGGCCTTCGAGAAGACGTTGGTGAAGCGCACCTCGCGGGGGAATGCGCCCATCTTGAGCCTGGTG
>JALOQF010000642.1 GCA_025459425.1 Myxococcaceae bacterium
CTCCTGGTTCTGGGGTTTGCGGGCGGGGCCACCGCTCATCTCGAACTCGACGACGCTGGTGGCCACCTTGAGCTCCACGCCGCTCACCGGCCGCGCGTAGATGTCGTACTGCTCGCGGTGGTACTGCTGCTGCGCGCGGATCTGAATCGTCTTGTTGTACCGATCCATCAGGTGGCGCAGCTCCTCGCGCTCTTCGCCCTGAAGGACGTTGGCGACCTCGGTCTGGCACTGCACGACGAGCGTCGGATCCTTGTACGCGGGGCCCGAGCGACGCAGCTCGCGGAAGATCTCGTACGCCACGGTCGTGGCCGACTTCACGCTGCCCTGCCCGTGGCAGTAGCCGCAGTCTTCGTGCAGCACCCGGCCCAACGATTCGCGTACGCGCTTGCGGGTCATCTCGACGAGGCCGAGCTCGCTGATGCGCAGCACGTTCGTCTTCGCCTTGTCGCGACCGAGCGCTTCCTGGAGCGACTTGAAGACCTTGTCGCGGTTCTGCTGCTTCTCCATGTCGATGAAGTCGCAGATGATGATGCCGCCGATGTTGCGAATGCGGAGCTGGTAGACGATCTCTTTCGCGGCCTCGGTGTTGATCTTCAGGATCGTGTCTTCGAGGTTCTTCTTGCCGACGTAGCGGCCCGAGTTCACGTCGATGGCGGTGAGGGCCTCGGCCTGGTCGATGATGAGGTACCCGCCCGACTTGAGCCACACCTTGCGGGCCGAGGCGCGCTTGATCTCCTCCTCGATGCCGAAGGCGTCGAAGATGGGCTCCTCGCCCTCGTGGAGCTTGATGCGCTCCTTGAGCGCGGGGTCCTGCGCCATCACGAAGCCGAGCACGCGCTCGTACTCGTCGCGATCGTCGATGACGAGCTGCTCGACGTCCTGGGCAAAGAGATCGCGAGTCGCGCGCAAGATGAGATCGAGGTCGGGGTGCACGAGGCCCGCGCGGTGCGTCTTCTCGCTCTTGCGCACCGTCTCGTTCCACACCTCGATGAGGAAGCGGATGTCGGCCTCGAGCTTCTCGCTGGGTACGTTCTCGGCCACCGTGCGCACGATGAAGCCGGTCCCGGGCGGGCGCAGGCGGTCGACGATCTCCCGGAGGCGGCGGCGCTCCTTCTCGTTGCCGATGCGGCGGCTGATGCCGACGTGATCGACGGTGGGCATGAAGACGAGGTGCCGGCCGGGGATCGAGATGTGCGAGGTGACGCGCGCGCCCTTGGTGCCGATGGGATCCTTCGACACCTGCACCATGACCTCCTGCCCGACCTTGAGCAGGTTCTCGATGCGGGCCTCTTTGCGCGGCTGGTGCTCGGGCTTCTTCGGCTTCTGGTGCTGGTGCGGCTGGCGAGGCGCCTCTTTGAGCTTCGTGTCGCGCGGCGCCTGCGAGCGGGGCGCCTCGACCGTTCCTTGCGCGGCGTCGGCAGCCGCTGGAGCCCCCGAGCCACCACCTTCGGCGGCGCCCTCGGTCGTCGCCGTCTCGCTGGCCACGGCTGGCGTCGTCACCGCGCCTGGTTCACCGCCAGTGGCTTCGGCCTTCGCCGCGGCCACGACCTCGGCTCCCGTCGGCTGCGCGGCCGCTTCGGCCTTCGCGGCCTCGACCACCTCAGCGCCGGTCGGCATCACCGCAGCTTCGGCCTTCGCGGCCTCGACCACCTCGGCGCCCGTCACGGGAGCGTCGGTTCCCTCGGCGGGCGGCGCAGACGGCTCGGGCGCGGCCTGCGCCACATCGATGGCGGGCGCGTCGGGTGACGAGGGCGCGGGGGCCGCGACGTCCGAGTCCGTCTCTTCGGGCACGTCGTTGACGTCGTCGTCGTGCTCGCCCTCGGTCAGGTCGAACTGGTGCCGCGTGACGTCGGGGTCGAACAACACGTCGCCGACGTAGAGGAAGGCGGCCTTCTCTTCTCCGATGTCGACGAACGCGGCCTGCATGCCGGGCAGCACGCGCGTGACGCGTGCCTTGTAGACGTTCCCGACGATGCCCTTGTCCTTCTTCCGCTCGAGATAGAACTCAGCGATTCCGCCGTTTTCCACCAGCGCGACACGCGTCTCGCGGCCGGCCGCGTTGATGACGAGGATGCTGCTCATGAGATGAACCTGCCTTGGGCCCAGGCGCGTCGCCCACATCCGGACGGGGAGCGGCGTGAAGCGGCGCTGGGACCGCGAAAGGACAGAAGTCGGCAGGCAAGGCCGCCCTCGCTCGATGCACACCCGATGGTGTCATGCCGCGAAGGTCAACCAATCGCCTGGACCTCCTGCCGGTGAACCTGCAGCCGCCCGGGGAGAAGTGGGGGGCGGAAACCCGTGTGGAATCCCCGACCTTTTCGGCGTTTCGCCGTCCGGGTGCGGGGCCCGTCAAAAAGAGTTCAAAGACGACGCGAGTCTGTCACGAATCGCCCCGAGAAGGAAACGTTCCGTCCCGGAAAGCCTGGGGTGACTCACGCCTGAGCCTGGGGTTTTTCCAGGCGCGGCGCTCCTTTACGGCGCTGAAGCCGCAAGGCCACCCACGCGTCGCCGAGGAGCAGCCGCCGGGTGTCTTCGAGC
>JALOQF010000276.1 GCA_025459425.1 Myxococcaceae bacterium
TCCCGCCCGGCCGGCAGCCGGTGGCCCTCGTGTTCATCGAGGTCGACCCGGCGGCCGTCGACGTGAACGTGCACCCGCAGAAGCTCGAGGTGCGCTTCTCGGATCCCCGGTCGGTGCAGGAGGCCGTCGGCGCCGCCGTGGCCCGTGCGCTCACCGCGGCGCCGTGGCGGCAGCAGCAGGCGGGGCCGGCGTCGGCGCAGGTGCAGGCCGAGTACGCACAGGCGATCGATCGCTTCCTCGCGCGGGCGCAGACGGCGCCGGCGTTCCTCGAGCCCCAGGCGCCGCTGCAGGTCGACGGCCCCCTCGGGCGCCCGGCGTTCGGCACCGCGCGGCCGACCCTCGACACCGCGCCGCCGGCGCGCTTCTTCGGCCAGCTCACGTTCATCGGGGTGCTGGCCCGCCGCTTCTGGCTGACGGAGTCGCCCGCGGGCTCGCTCGTGGTGATCGACCCCCGGGCGGTCAGTGAGCGCATCGCGCTGTCCTCGCTCCTGGTCCGGCACCAGAAGGGCCAGCTCGCGACGGCGCCGAGGACCCTCTTTGGTGCGCGCCTCGGGCTGGGCCCGACGGAGCGCGACCGGGTGCTCGAGGCCGCGCCACGGTTGGTCGCGGTCGGCGTCGAGGTCGAAGACTTCGGGCCCGGCTCGGTGTCGGTGTTGCGCGTGCCGGCCGAGGTCGAGGCGCTCGACCCGGCGACGTGGCTGCTCGAGCTCGCGTGCGCGAAGGACGACCTCGCGCGGCTCGAGATCCTGGCCCGTGAGGTGGGCCGGTTCGCGGCGGTCAACGTCACCCACGACGAAGCGCGCGCGCGGCTGTCGGCGCTCGACGACGTGGCCGAGAAGGTGCACGCCACCGCGACGCGCGTGGTGGTGCGCGATCTGCCGCTGCTCGAGCTCGAGCGGAGCTGACGGCGGCCGAAAAATTGCCCGCTCGATCGCCGCTGCTACCGTCTGCGTCAGACCTGTAGCGGAGGCGGACGATGAACGGTGTCATCACCGGGCGTGAGCTGGTCTCGCACTTCCGCCTCATCTGGAGAGAGTTCGGCTTCAGGTGCCTGGTCCGGTGCGCGGCGTGCTGTCTGGCGAGGCGTCGACGCACCTTCCTCGAGATCGCCTGGGAGAGCCGTCGCGAATGAACCCCGTCGAACACCAGCTGACGCTTTCTGCCCCGCAGCCGCTCCCCGTGCCCGCCGCCTATGCCGAGAAGGCGATGGCGTCGCTGATGCAACTGCACGGCGAGTTGATGGACGAGAAGGAGCGCCGCGTCGAGCTCTACCGCCGCCTCATGGAGCGCGAGCAGGCCCTCGCCGAGCTCAAGATGTACGTGAAGATCCTCGAAGAGAAGGTCGCAGGGGCGGCGCCTTCGGTGCCCGCGCGCGACGCTGCGCCTGAACCTCCGACGCCGCCCCGAGTGAACGCCAGCCCGCGGCAGGTCACGCCCCCGGCCGTTCCGCCCGTTCCGGGACGGTCGCCCACGCGGCCAGAAGGTTGGAAGGTGTGGTGATGCGGCTCGTGTTGCTGGTGGCGCTCCTCCTGGCCGCCCGGGTCGTGCGCGCCGACACCCCGACGGACGGCATGGGCCGCATCAGCGTCGGCGGAACGTTGCGCCTGACGCCCAACGACTACTTCAACGGCAAGGCGGCCGAGGCCGGCCGTGAGCTGGTCGCCGATGGCACCACGTCGCCCTTCGGGGCCGGCGGCGTCGCGAGCTTCGGCTACGGCGCGTTCGAGTACTTCGAGGTGGCGATCGACCTCTACGCCGCGTGGGAGGCCTTCGTCCTCCAGGGGCTGCGACCCTTCAGCTCGACGAACTACGGCATTCTGCTGGGCTTCCGCGTCACCCGCTATGACGTGCTCTTCAAGGGCTTCGCGCCGTACGTGGGCGCCCAGACCGGGTTGTCGCTCGCCACGGTGACCTCGCCGGACGCCCCGGGGAGCGAGCGCGCGCTCCAGCCGTGGTCGGTGAACGGCGGCTTCGCCTGGCGCTTCACGGACCGCCTGGGGATCTTCCTCGACGTGCGGTACCTGCTGTCACGGCTGTACGTGGCCGACATCGCCGGCCGCAACGTCGGAGGCGTCTTCGTCTCGGCGGGCCTGGCGATCTTCTTCCCGTCGGCCACCGAGCGTCGCGACACGAACGAGGTGCCGGGCTTCTCCCGGCCGCCGCTGCAGTGACGAATCGGGCAGGGCGCGTTCGGGAAGCGCCAGCCCACCCGCCGCACCGTGGTACAGGGGCCCAGCCATGCCGCAGGACACGCCAATCGATCTGAACAAGTCGCTGGAAGAGATCCGTCGCGAGGTCGTCGAGGCCCGCAACATGACGATCAAGACGGACAACGCGCTCAAGTCGCTCCACGCCGAGCTGAAGGTCGTCAGCAACCAGCAGGCCGACTTCCAGAAGCGCACGTGGTTCTCGACCGGGGCGGCGTACCTCGGCTTCCTGGGGGTGTGCGTGGCGGGCGCCGTCGCGCTCTCGGGAGCGCGCGCGGCCTCGGCGACCGATCAGAAGCAGCGGCTCGAGGCGCAGGTCGGCGAGCTCACGGCGCAGCTCGACAAGCAGAAGGCCGAAGCGGCCGCGGTCGAGAAGGCCGAGAAGGCCGCGGCCGACGTGTACAAGATGATGACGACGTTGCCGGGCGAGGAGCGGCTCAAGGGCGTCGAGGCGCTCGCGAAGCTCGATCTGACCCGGCTGTCGCCCTTGACGCAGAAGGCCCTGCAGGATCGGGCGACGCTGCTGCGCAAGGAGGTCGGCGCGTCGGTGCTCGAGCGGGGCAAGGCTGCCTTCCGGCGGAGCGACTGGCCCGAGACGATCGAGCAGCTGGGCCGCTTCCTCGCCATGAACCCGGCCGAAGAAGACGCGCTCGACGCGTCGTTCTTCCTCGGCAACGCCTACTTCCAGTCGCGCAAGTACGACGAAGCGCTCAAGCCGCTCACGCGGTTCGTCGAGGGCGACAAGAAGGCGCGCACGCGCGACTTCGCGCTCATCATGCTGATGCAGTCGAACGACATGCTGGGCAACAAGGACAAGGCGGTCGAGTACGCGAAGGAGGGGTGGCAGACGTACCCGGCGAGCGAGTTCCGCATGCAGTTCATCAACCGGTTGCAGCGCGCGACCCAGCCAGCAGCGACGCCTCAGGCACCGGCAGCGCCCGTGGCTCCTCCAGCGGCCCAACCGGCGACGCCCGGACAGGCGAGGTGAGCGCCGTGGCCGAGCAGCCGAACGACCCGCGGCTGCGGCCGTTCCGTGGCCTGGCGTGGGCGCTGTACCTGGTGATGTCGGTGGGCTTCTCGAGCCTCGTCATCTTCAGCGTGTCGAAGTCGGTCTACGAGATGTCGCCGGGGCGTCCGGCGACGGCCAGCACCCGCTCGGTCGCCGAATGTGTCTCGGCGCTCTCGGCGTCGTTCGATGAGCTCGAGCGCGAGCGGGCGGCGCTGGGGCGCGACCGGGCGGTCGGCGCCGACCAGGCGTGGATGGTGTTCCGCAACGGGTGGGTCCGCCGCATGCGCGAGCTCGAGGCCACGTGCGACGTCGAGGCGAGCGACCGTCAGGCGCTCAAGCGCGCGTTCGGCGCGCTGCACGAGGTGATGGACGTCGCGACGGTCAACGCGACCCAGCTCTCGGGGCAGATGGGGCCGGCGCTCGACGCCTTCCGGACGCAGCTGAAGGGCCTGCAGGGCAGCTGAGCAGCTCCCGAGCGCTCACTGGGCCGCGCGTGCCTGCTCCCGCGTCGGCAAGATGACCACGTACGCACCGACGCCGTTCGTCACGCCCGTGCCCAACAGCACCGCCGTCGGCTTGTTCTCGATGCGCGTGACGCGGAAGAACCGCACCTGCACGTTCGACAGCGGCGTCGGCCCGCGGTTGGCGATGTTCGAGGTGACGGTGCCCGTGATGCGGCGGCCACGGGGCAGGGTGATGGGGGCGAGCTGCTGGCGCTCGAGGGCGCCTCCGTCGACCGCGGCGGTGGCCGAGACGGTGATGAGGCGGCTCGTCTGCGGCAGGTCGATGGCTGGCAGGAACTCGAGGCGCCAGGCGCCGGGGTCGAGCCGCAGGTCGTAGATGCCGTTCTCGTCGGTGAGCACCTCGACGTCTTCGAGCGGAACGGGTCGGGTGGCAGCGCGCGCGGTCTCGACGGCGCGCACGCGCATCATCGCACCGGGGGTCTGGTCGGGCAGCAGCACCGCGCCGCGCACCGAGATGCGCTCGATGCACCGCACGCTCGAGGGGCTCAACGTCGGCGCTGCTCCGGGCATGTTCATCACCCGCACCTGGGCTTGCGTCACCCCGGAGCGCACCCCCGGCGGTGGCACGATGGTGATGGTGTAGCTGCCGTCGCTCGGCAGCAGATCGACCGAGTACGCGCCGTCGCTGTCCGTCTGCGCGGGCCGGGACCGGAACTGGCCTCCGCCCACGGTGCGCCCTTCGAAGATCACCGAGGCACCCACCAGCCGCTCTCCGTCGACGCCAGTGACCACTCCGCGCACCGCCGGAATCGGCTCGCCGAAGTCGCCGAGCTCGAGGGTGAGGGTCGAGGGGAACGGAGGCGTCAGGCTGAAGCGCTGGGTCGGCACCAGCGCTCCCAGCTCTCTCGGGCTCGCGACGAGCTCGACCGCTCGCAGGCTTCGGGCCGCGGGCGACATCACCAGAATGAAGTCACCGCGCGAGCCCGGCCGACCCGTCGAGGTCTCGACGCGCTGGGACAACGGCTCGCCCGTGGCGGGGTCGAAGGCCTGCAGATCCATCGCGGCTTGCGTGATGTAGAGCTCGGTCGGCGGCGAGCCGGCGATTCTCCGGCGGAGCAGTCGCCCCGACACGGTGACGGCGCCCTCGACCGACGGGAACGCGAAGTTGAGCGCCACGCCCGCATCCAGGCTCGCGACGACGTTGCTGAACGTCGCCGGAGGTACCTCGCGGTTGGTGGGGAACGCGGTGACGGTGTAGCGGCCCTGGCCGACGCCCATCGAGAACGTGCCGCGGTCGGTCTGGCTGAAGCGCGCCTGGAACGTTCGCGTGACGCCGGGGAGCAGCACGCTCTCGCCCGTCGCCCGCACCAGCACTTCATCCGTGTAGATGCTGCGCTGGGTGGGGTCGACGCCGGCCGTACGCTCGCGCTGGAACGAGCCGCCGATGGTGATGGGCCCCGGCAGGAAGAAGTCCTGCGAGGTGCCGAGCTCCTTCACCTCGAAGTCCTGCGCGAAGAGTCCGGTCGTCGAGCCGCCAGTCACCTCGACCGCGAGATCGCGCGTCGGGTCACCGCAGCCGTCGACGAAGCAGATGAGACCGGACGAACAGTCGGCGTCGGTGAGGCACGCAGGCGCGGTGGACAGGCTGGTCGAGCAGCCGGCCAGGAACGTCATCGCCAGGAATCGGAGGCTCAGAGACATGGCGTGGTGCTCACTTCGACGAACCAGACGGTGTCGTCGCGAAACGCTTCGATGGGGACGGTCTGGCCCGAGGCGGTGCGCACGGGCGAGCGGGTGACGTCGAGAAAGGACAACGGCTCGCCAGTCACCGGGTCGGCGCTCGTCGTCTCGACGAAGTCGCCGTCGGTGACCACCACCTCGACGCGGTGGCGCAGGCCATCGGCGAACGGCAGCAGCCCGACGCGCAGGCTGCTCGGCGAACGCACGACCCGATCCGTCGAGCCTGCGACGGTGGTGCCCGGGTTCCCGCTGAACACCGGCTGCAACGGGCCAGGCACGTAGCGTTCGTTCGGGTCGATGAACCAGCTCGCACGGATCGTGTCCTGCAAGTCGGGGTCGGTCACCCTGAACGAGAAGGCTTCCATCGGCGGGCAGTTGGCGCCGAGCCGAAGGACCGACTGGCTGCGCAGGGGAGACTGCGAGCCGGCGATGATGCGCAGCGGCTGGTTCTGCGGCAGCGGCGCCTCGGGCTCTGGCTGTCCGCAGGCCGCGGCGACGAGGAACATCGCGATGAAGTGGCGAGCGCTCATTGGCATGGCGCGTTGCTCACCTCGACGAGCCAGACGTACTCGTCGCGAAAGGCCTCGACCTGGGTGACGGTGCCGTCTTCGTTCCGAAGAACGTCGCGGCGAACATCGAGGAAGGGACGAGGCTCCCCTGAGACCGGGTCAGTGATGACGATCTCCGTGAACTCGCCATCGGTGACGACGACCTCGAGGCGGTGCCTCTGGCCGTCCGCGAACTGCTGAAGTGCGGCCCTCAACCCGGCGGGAGAGGTGATGGTTCGGTCGTTGTTCGCTGGGTCGCGCGTTCCCAGATTGCCACGAACTTCCGGCTTGCTCGGCGGCTCTGGGACGTAGCGTTCGTTGGGGTCGATGTACCAGTTCGCTCGAATGGTATCGGTCGCGTCCGGATCGTTCGCACGTAAGCTGAAGACCGACTCTTGCGATGGGCAGTTCGCGCCCACACGAATGGGCGGGGGCTCCCGCAGTTCGGGTCGCGCACTGCCCGACACGATGCGAACGGGTCGATTGGGCGCCCGAGGTTGCGGAGGAATGACGTCGTCTTGAGGAACTACACACGCCATCGGAGCACTCACACACGCCAGCCTGAGCAACAACGTTGCCAGCTTCCATCGCGCGGTGGCTGCGAACGAATTCAAGCGCTTCGAGCCGGTCAGGCTTCCTCGTACTCTGTCTCCGGTGGCAGGGGTTTGCCCTCTGACTCGGCCTTCATGGCCTCGAGGTGCCGGAAGATGGTGCGCGGATCGA
The DNA here is from genome assembly GCA_025459425.1 of Myxococcaceae bacterium. GTDB lineage: Bacteria > Myxococcota > Myxococcia > Myxococcales > Myxococcaceae > Xiheimicrobium. The sequence continues at coordinate 6,692 of JALOQF010000276.1, forward strand.
CGCCGAGATCCTTCGCCGTCTTGGTGCGGTTCCCGTTGTTCCGCTCGAGCACCTCGTTGATGTACCGCTTCTGGAACTCCTCCTTGGCGTTCGCCAGCGGGAGAATCGGCGGCAGGTTCTCGGGCCGCAGGTCGAGGTCTTCGGGCCCAAGCAGCGGCTTGTCGGCGAGCACCGCGGCCTTCTTGATGCGGTTCTCGAGCTCACGAATGTTGCCGGGCCAGTGGTACTTCTTCATGGCCACGGTGCCCGACGGCGTGAAGCCCTTCGCCTTCGAGGTGAACTCCTTCGAGTAGCGATTGAGGAAGAAGCGCGACAGCGTGACGATGTCGTCGCCGCGCTCACGCAGCGGAGGCAGCTTCAGCGTCACCACGTTGATGCGGAAGTAGAGGTCTTCGCGGAAGGTGTTCTTCCGCACCTCTTCGTCGAGGTTCTTGTTCGTCGCCGCGACCACGCGGATGTCGACGGGCTCGGGCCGGTTGTCGCCCACCTTGTAGACGACCTTTTCCTGCAGGGCGCGCAACAGCTTCACCTGCAGCTGAATCGGCATCTCGCCGATCTCGTCGAGGAACAGCGTGCCGCCGATGGCCGCCTGGAAGCGGCCGAGCTTGGTCGCCACCGCGCCGGTGAACGCGCCCTTCACGTGGCCGAACAGCTCGCTCTCGAGCAGGTTCTCGGGAATCGCGCCGCAGTTGATCGAGATGAAGGGCCCCTTCGCGCGCGTCGAGTGCCGGTGAATCTCGCGGGCGATCAGCTCCTTGCCGGTGCCGGTCTCGCCGGTGATCAGCACGCTGATGTCGGTGGGCGCGATCTTGTCGATGCGCCGGTACACGTCGCGCATGCCCTGGCACGCGCCGACGATGTCGCCGTAGGTGTACTCCTCGATGCGGTTCTTCAGCTCGAGGTTCTCGAGCTTGAGGTCGTTCACCAGCATCGCGTTCTGGAGCAGCAGCGAGGCCTGCGCCGCGAAGATGGTGAGCGTGTCGAGGGCCTTCTTGTCGAAGCGGTTCACCAGCCGGTCGTTACCGACGTAGAGCACGCCGATGAGCTCGCCGCGCAGCATGAGCGGCGCACACATCACCGAGAGCAGCTTCAGGTTCACCACCGACTCCGAGGCGTTGAACTCGGGGTCGTCGAGCGCGTCGGCGATGATGATGGGTTTGAGCGACTTCACCACGCGGGCGACGATCGAGTCCGACACGCGCTCGATGGCGTCTTCGATGGTCTCGCGCTGAACGTTGCGCGCTACCTTCACGCGGGGCTGGTTCGACTCCATCAGGATGAGGAAGCCCTTGTCGGCGCGGGTGACGTCGATCACCTCGTCCATCAGGGCCTCGAGCGTGCGGTCGACCTCGTAGCTCTGCAGCAGCCGCTCCGAGAACGCCGTCAGCCGCCGCAGCGCCGCCAGCTCACGGCCGGGAATGCCGGGCTGCTCCTGGGTCGAGGCGTCGGGGTTGTTCGAGTCCGAACGCGTGAACTTCGTCGTCGACAGCGCGGGCTGCGCCATGGGCGCGTTGCCGAGCGAGAAGGCCAGCTCGGTCTCCCCCACCTTCACCACGTCGTTGGCGTTGAGCTGGCTCTCGTCGGTCTTCTTGCCGTTGACGAGAAAGGGCGTCTCGCCGCCGGCCTTGTAGCCGGTGCCGTCGAAGATGATGGCGAAGGCCGTCTCGGGCACGCCGGGGTCGTCGAGCACGATGTCGTTGTCGGTGCTGCGCCCGATGCTGGTGACGCGCTTGAGCAGGTTGACCGAGCGGCTGGTGCCCTGGGGGCTCTTGATGGTGAGGCTGGCCATGGTTGGCTCCTTGGAGCGCTAGAACGAGAGGTTGACGCCGGCGAAGACGCCGCCGCCGGGGAGGAGGGTGACGCTGAGGCGGGGCGGAGGCGCAGGGGCGTCTCGCGACTCGGTCTGCTTGTCGCCCGTGTGGTGAACGATCGCGTCGACGATGCCGGCGATCCACGCGGCGTAGAAGGCGCCGCCAGTCGAGAACTTCACGAGGGTCCACGCGTCGCGCTGGCCCTTGGCCAACTGGGGAATGCCACGAATCGTCCGCGTCACCTGGTTGCCCTGCGGCCCGTCATAGAGTTCGACGATGTCCGTCTTCAGCAGCTCGATCGCCCAGTACGCGATGATGCTGGTGACGGCGAAGACGCCCTCGGTGACGGCGAACGCGATGCCCCAGCCGGTGCGCTCCTGCACGAACTGCCCCGCGCCAAACGGGAGGAAGTTCATCCAGAATGGGCGCTTCTCGATGGTGATCGTCTTGCCCGAGCCGCGCGCCTCGGCGGCCTTCCGCTTCTCCTCTTCTTCACGGCGCTTCTGCTCGGCGCGCACCTGCAGCAGCTGGCGCACCAGCGTCAGCTCGTCGGCGTTGTCCTTGCGCACCTGATCGAACAGCCGCAGGGCCGGTGGCGGCGCGATGAACGGATCGAGCACGTGGTCCGGGTTCAGCCGCAAGAGCGACAGGAAGCTCTCCTTCGCGGCCTGGGTGTCGCCGAGGTTGAACGACGACAGTCCCGCCATGCGGTGCAGCTCGATGCGCTGCTCGTCGGTGAAGTTGGTGACGCCCAGCGCTTTGCGCACGAGGGAGACCGTCTCGCCATACTTGCCGGCGTCGAACAGCGCGCGCGCCAGCTCGAGCTCCCGCTCCGGCGTCGACTGCGCGAAGGCCGTGGCGGCGACGATTACGACGGCGAGCGCGATTCTCACGGGGCCCTCCGTACGACCTTGAGCTTGCCGGGGGTGATCTGCGCGACGTCTTGCGCCAGCACCGCGCCCGCGAGCGTCACCGTGTACTTCACCTCGTGCTCCATGCGCCGGCGGCCTTCGGCCGGGGTGGTGATTCGGAACGGCGTGGTGAGCGTCAGGCCCGCGGTTCGGCTCTCGGCGCCCACCTGCACCACGGCGTCGTCGGGGAAGCCCTCGAAGCTGAGCATCGACGCCTTGAGCGGCGCGACGATGTTGATCTCGGGCCCCCCTGCGACGACCGTCTCGGTGCGGCTCGCCCGAAGGGCCGCACCTTCACGATGACGTCCACCAGGGTGGGGGCCGCGGGCTCGACCGGCCGCTCGACGCGCTCCACGGGCAGCTTCACCAGCGGTGGCTTGATCGGCGGCCGGGCGACGACCGCGATCACTCCCGCGTCGACCTCGGGCTCGGGCGCGCCGGCGTCGACGGGCTCTGGCGCCACCTCGAGCTTCTTCGGCCACACCACGCTGGTGAGCACCACCTCGTGCGGCCCGAACGAGAGCGGCACCGTCGGAGCCGACGCCCGCGTCGCCACCTGCACGCCCTTGAGCGCCGCCATCGCCACGACGAAGGCCGAGCCCCCGGCGGCCGCGAAACGCACCAGCCGCTGGTTGCGCGCCTCCCGCAGCTTGCGCGCCTTCATCGCGTCGAGCAGGCCGGCCGCTTCCGTGTTCGTCGGGTCGTGCGCGAGCACCTGGTTGAGCGCCGACAAGGCTCGCGCCGACTTCTTCTCCGAGATGAGGCGCTGCGCCCGCTCGAGCAGCGTGCGGGTGATGCGGCCCACCACGTCCTTCCGGTAGCCCTTCGGGTCGAGGAAGAACCGGGGCAGCTCTTCGTGCGGGCGCGTCAGCCCGAGATCGCTCAACAGGCCCGCGAGCGCGTCGCGCAGCTTCGCGGCGTTGGGGTAGCGGTTGCCCGGCTGGCGCTGGAGGCAGGTGCCGATGATCTCGGTGAGCTCGTCGGAGCACGTCGGCACGCTCTGCCGCGGGTCCTCGTACACGCAGTCGAGGATGCGCTTGAGCGTCGCGGTGGTGTTCGGCGCGGTGAAGGGCAGCTTCCCGGTGACGAAGAGGTACAGCATCGTGCCGAGCGAGAAGACGTCGGCCTCGGCGCCCGACTCCTCGCCCTCGATGATCTCGGGCGCCATGTGCGCCGGGCTGCCGACGAGCGCGCCCGTCATCGTCATCTTCTCGTCTCGGTCGAGGATCTTCGCGATGCCGAAGTCGGTGAGCTTGATGACGCCGTCGTCGCGCACCATCACGTTCTCGGGCTTCAGATCGCGGTGCAGCACGCCAGCCTCGTGGGCGTGCGCGAGCGCGTTGGCGATCTCGTGCATCACCATCGCGGCCACTTCCGGCGGCGTGAGCGGCTCGCCCGAGATGAACTCGCGCAGCGTCTTGCCCCGAATGTACTCGGTGACGATGAACGCCTCGGACGAGTCGGCGCCCGAGAAGTCGTACACCTCGAGAATGTTCGGGTGGTGCAGCCGCGCCACCGCGCGCGCCTCGCGGTCGAGCCGTTTGCGGCTCTCGGCCTTCTGCGACAGGTGCGGGTGGAGCACCTTCACCGCGACCTCGCGGTCGAGCGTGGTGTCGAGCCCCTTGTAGACGACACTCATGCCGCCCTGGCCGAGTTGCTCCAGGATCCGGTAGCGGCCGATCTGGCGTCCGACGAGCGACACGGGGTTGGGTCAGTCTCCGAAGCTGATGCCCATCGCGCGGGCCATTCGAACCTTGTCGCCCTGCACGTCGACGTGGCGCTCCTTGCGCGACTCGCCGAGCGAGGTGAACTGCAGCCGGCCTTCACGCAGGCAGACCATGTGGTCCCACTTCTGGTCGCGCACCAGGTCGAGCACCATGGCGCCGTACATGGTGGCGAGCACCCGATCGGCCGAGCTGGGCGTGCCGCCGCGCTGCAGGTGGCCGAGCACCGTCACCCGGATCTCGGCGTCGATGTGCGGCGCGAGCAGATCGGCCAGCACCTTGCCCGAGCCGCCCAGCCGCACCACGCCGCGCCCTGGAATGTCCTCGGCCTTCTGCGCGACCGCCACCGTGCCGCCGGCCGGGTACGCACCTTCCGAGATGGCGATGATCGAGAACTTCGAGCCGCGCGTCGCCCGGTCTTTCAGCTTCTTGACGATGGCCTCGGCCCGGTAGGGGATCTCGGGAATCAGGATCACGTCGGCGCCTCCAGCGAGCGCGCCCTCGAGCGTGAGGAAGCCGGCGTTGCGGCCCATGATCTCGACCACCATCACGCGCTGGTGCGCCTCGGCGGTGGTGTGCAGCCGGTCGATGGCCTCGGCGATGATCCCGACCGCCGTGTCGAAGCCGAAGGTGACGTCGGTGCCGGACAAGTCGTTGTCGATCGTCTTGGGGCAGCCGACGACGTGCAGCCCCTTCTGCGCGAGCTGGTGGCCGATCGAGAGCGTGCCGTCGCCGCCGATGACGATCAGGCCGTCGAGCCCCAGCTCGTGGTAGCGCTTGACGGCCACGTCGGAGCGGTCGACCTCCTGCAGCTTCCCGTCGACCCGCTCCGGGTACTTGAACGGGTTCGCCTTGTTCGACGTGCCGAGAATGGTGCCGCCCTTGGGGAGAATGCCGCGCACCTCGGTGAGCGGCAGCGGCATCGTCAGCCGCGGCTCCATCAGGCCCTCGTACCCGTTGAGAATGCCCACGAACTCGTGCCCGAACTCGAGCACGCCCCGACGCACCAGCCCGCGCAGCACCGCGTTCAACCCCGGACAGTCGCCACCACCAGTCAGCACACCAAGTCGCACCACACCCTCCAGATCCAAAATGACGGCAGAAACGTCAGACGAGAGCCAAAGCCTATGGCGGCTTCGTCAGTGTTCGCCAGCGTGATGTGACAGGACCGTCAGGGGTGGGTGACACCCACGACGGGCTCCAATGGCGGCGGAATCAGGCGCGTTTTCGCGCGCCGATGCGGCTCAGGAGCTCCCCCAGCACGGCCTCGCGGCTCGCCGTGGGGGCAGAGGGGCGGGGCGCGGCGGCGCGGGCGAGGTCGAAGAGCTCGGCCAGGCGTTCGCGCACCAGCTCGTTGTCGGGCCGCGCCGTGAGGAGCCGGCGGTAGGCGGCGATGGCGCCCGCGTAGTCGCCCGCGGCGGCGAGGCGCTCGGCCTGCTCCGTGTCGGAGCGCGGCGCGTCGTCTGGCTCCGAGCGGAAGTTGGCCTTGGGCGACAGCAGCTCGGCCGGTTGAATCGAGGCTTCGAGCTGCGCGAGCCGCTCCTTGAGCGTGGTGTCTTCGGGGAACGCCGACACCAGCTGGCGGTAGAGCGAGAAGGCCTCGGACAGCTCCCCGCGACGCAGGCTGCGCTCCGCGCGCGCTTCCAACGCCTGGCGATCGACGGGCGACATGCGACGGGCACGTTCACCCGCTTTGGCCGGCGAGGCAAGCGGGCGTCAGCGGCGCGGCGTGGGAGGCGCGGGAGCCGGCGTCTTCTTCGGGCGGTGGAGCGGGCACTGGCCAGCGCTGCACGTGCAGGCGGCCTCACAGCCCGGTTGACCGCATTCGCATGGCGCGGGCGCTGGCCCCCGGGGCTCGGTGGCCAACGCGGGGCCCGCCAGACACGCGAGGAGCAGCAGCGCTCGAACGCCGAAGCGTCGTCTCGGTGGGTGATTCGCGGTGGAGTCGGGCATGGGGCGGTGGTCCGGCGGTGAGGCGTGACAGTCGCTGAGACGCAGCGCGCGGCCGATTGGATACAGCCGGGTGGACGGGGCAGCTGAAACACGCGAAATCACCGAAGTCCCGTGCGTGCCATCGTCGTTCTCCTGGTGTTGTCGGCCGGCGCCGACCTGGTGGGCCCCCCGCTCCGCCAGGAGGGGCTCACCGTTCGCCCGCCGAAGGCCTTCCGGCTCGCGCGCATGGATCTGTTCCATGGCACGCGGGTGATTGGTGAGGCCTCGAAAGAAGGCGTCAGTCGCTACCTGAGCGCGGCCCTGATGGACGGCGACGGTGAAGACGCCGCGAGCATGTTGGTGGCGATCGTCGACGAGCCGCTCAGGCCGGGGCCGAACGCCCGCGACGAGGCGGCGACCAACGTGACGCGGCACCTCCGCGACGAGGGCCCCGCGGGGCGGGTCGAGGTGCGCGGCCAGGTGCGGGAAGGCGCGCAGCTGCGAAAGCTGTTGGTGGCGCGCTACTTCGGCGACTCGCGCCATGCAGTCGTGGTGTTCAGCGTGCCGTCGGGGCGCTGGGACGCGAACGTTCCCGCGCTCACCGAGTCGCTCGACTCACTCCGCATGGAGCAGCCGTCGGGAACGCCCCGATCGCTCGCCCTGGCCCTCGCCGTGCTCGTCGGCGCGGCGCTCCTGGCGTCGGTGGGGTTGTGGCGACGGCGTCGGGCGCGGCGCGCGAGCGTGGCGTGACGAACCGGGCCGCCGCGGGGCGGGCGCCGCGATGAATCGGCTCCGCGCCGTGCGCGCGTTGGGCAGCTGGTTGGCCGCGACGATCAGTTCTCGACGGTGAAGGTCGCCGAGCCGAGCTCCGTTCCCTCGCCGCGAATGATCTTGATCGTCCACTTGCCGGCCTTCGGCGGCGTGTGGGCGCGCCACGTGCGCGTGCGGGCGAGCCCCTCGACGGTGATGTCGGTGGTCTGACGAACCTCGTTGCCGAGCAGCCACTGGATCTTCAGGTCCTCGTACTTGCCACCCTTGGGGCAGAAGAACTGAACCCAGGCATTCACGGTGGTGTTCTTCTTCACCGCGCCGGTGACGGGCTCGACGCAGGTGAACTGGTTCGGCGAGCCCTTCGTTTGATCGACCTTGAGGCACGGGACCACGTCGAGCAGGGCGGGGCCCCGATCCTTCCCGTTGTCCTGGTAGTCGAGCACCCGCTTGATCTCGTCGGCCGAGGGCGGCGGGGCGGCG
>JALOQF010000643.1 GCA_025459425.1 Myxococcaceae bacterium
GCAGACGTTGCCCGCGGCGCACTGCGAGTCCTGGGTGCACGTCTCGCAGGAGCGGTCGCTCCGGCACACGCCCGAGGGGCAGTCAGCGCCCGTCTTGCAGCCGCGCTCGCAGGTGAAGTCGGCCCGGCAGTACTGGCCCATGGGGCAGTTGTCCGACGCGCCGGGCAGGCACGCCACGCAGCGGTTGGAGCCGAGGTCACACCGGGGCGTGGCGCCACCGCACTGCGCGTCCGAGGTGCACTGCACGCACTGGCCGCCCGCGCTGCACACCTGGCCCGTCGGGCACGGCTGGTTGGGGTTGCAGCCGGGCACGCACGCGTTCTGCTGGCACACCTGGCCCCGCGGGCACTGGGTGTCCATCACGCAGCCGACGCAGATATTGGTCGACGGGTTGCACACGGGAGCGCCGGGCGCGGTGCAGTCGCCGTTGCCGACGCAGCCCACGCAGGTGTTGGTGGCCGGGTTGCACACGGGCAGGCCGGGCGTGGTGCACTGCGCGTTCGAGGTGCACTGCACGCAGCGGCCCTGGCTCGCGTCACACTGCAGGCCCGACGGACACACCGGGTGCTGCGCGGAGCAGCCGGGCACGCAGACGTCGTTGCGGCACAAGCGGCCGGGGCCACAATGGGTGTCCTGGGTGCACTCGACGCAGGCGCCTCCGGGCTTGCAGTACTGGCCGAGCTCGCACGCGCCGCGCTCGTCACGACAGCCGGGCCCGCAGATGCCGGCCACGCAGGTCTGGCCCACGCCGCAGTGGTCGTCGGTGACGCACTCGACACAGAGGAGGAGCTCGGGCGAGCAGTGCGTGCGCCCTTCTTCCACGCAGTCGGCCGACGCCTGGCACCGCGCTCCCGGGCGGCCACAGTCGCAGCCCGCCAGCGTCGCCAGCACCACCACCAACACTTCGATACGAACGAAGAATTTCATAGGCACCCGAACTCCCTGAGTCGGGCGCCCCTTTGCCTACATCTGCCCACCAAAGACAAGTGGGGGGCTTACTCGGGTTTGGCGGCGGCCTTCTCGGCGGCCTCTTCCGCGGCGATGGCGGCGAGGTTCACCGGCTCGGCACCCAGGGCGTGGAAGCCGCCGTCCACCCGAATCTGCTCGCCCGTCGTCTTGGGCATCCAGTCGGACAGCATGGCGCAGGCGGTGCGGGCGACGGCGTCGCTGGCGGCATCGCTCCGCGCGTCCCAGCCCAGCGGCGCCTGGCTGCCCCACTTCGACTCGAGGTGCTTGAAGCCGGGAATGCCCTTCGCCGCGATGGTGGCGATGGGGCCAGCGGCGAGCGCGTTGACGCGAATGTTCTTGGGGCCCAGGTCGCGCGCCAGGTAGCGCACGGTGGCCAGCAGCCCCGCCTTGCACACGCCCATCCAGTCGTAGAGCGGCCAGGCCTGGGTCGAGTTGTCGAAGTCGAGGGTGACGATGCTGCCGCCATTCGTCATGACGGGTGCAACCGCCGCGGCGAGCTCCTTCAGCGAGAACGTCGAGATGCGAAACGCCTGCTGCACCGAGTCCCACGGCGTGGTGAGGAACTTGCCGCCCAGCGCGTCTTCGGGCGCGAACGCAATCGCGTGGAGCGCGCCGTCGATGCGGCCCCACTTCGCCTTGAGGCTCTCGGTGAGTCTGGGGAAGTGCTCCGGGTGGGTGACGTCGAGCTCGAGCACCTCGGGCGGCGTGGCGGCGAGCTTGCGGGCCGTGCGCTGGGTGAGCGACATCGGCCGCCCGAAGGACGTGAGAATCACCTCGGCGCCCTCCTTGATGGCGAGCTCGGCGACACCGTAGGCAATCGACTGCGGCGTCAGCACGCCGGTGATGAGCAGCTTCTTGTCCTTGAGGAGCATGGGCGCGCGTGTACTGCGCTCGACGAGGCGTTCCAACGAAAACGCCCGCCGCGGCCGCGCGCCCACTTCATGACGGTCGTCGACGAAGGCCAGCGTGTTCCGTTGCCGCCGAGCATCGGGCGTGGGAGGACTTCGCCATGGCCACTCCGACCGACCCGCTGGTGGGCCCCGCCGACGAGACGATTCGGGTGGTACCGCAGTCGGGCTACCGGCTCGCGCCCACGGTGCGCCGCTTCCGCCTCATCAACGAGGCCGACCGCTCCGAGCACGAGTGCCTGCTGGGCCGCTGTCAGCTCGGCTCGCACGCCGGCGCCGAGGTGCAGCTCACCGACCCGACCGTCTCGCGCTTTCACTGCGAGGTGGTGGTGGAAGGCCAGCGCGCGCTGGTGAAGGACCTCGGCAGCACCAACGGCACCTTCATCGACGGCGTGCGCGTGAAGGAGGGCTACCTCAAGCACGGCGCCGTGCTGCAGGTGGGCAACACGCGGCTGCGCTTCGAACTCGACGACAAGGTGAGCGCGCTACCGGTGAGCCAGCAGCCCCACTTCGGCGAGCTGGTGGGCAACAGCTCGTCGATGCGGCAGGCGTTCTCACTGCTCGAGAAGGCCGCGAAGACCGACGCCACCGTGCTGCTCGAAGGTGAGACGGGCACGGGCAAGTCGAAGGCCGCGATGGGGCTG
>JALOQF010000644.1 GCA_025459425.1 Myxococcaceae bacterium
GTCTCGACGCCGAGGGTGCCGCAGTAGAGCTGGCGAGGCGTGGGCTCGAGCTCGGCGATGACGGCCATGGCGGCGGGCCGGGGCGCGCCGGTCACCGAGCCGCCCGGGTGCATCACGCCCAGCACGTCGGCGACGCCGAGGCCGGGCCGCAGCGTGCCTTCCACGTCACTCACGGCCTGCAGCACGTAGGGCAGCTCGAGGAGGCGTCGCGCGGCGGTGACGCGCACGGAGCGCGGCTCACACAGCTGGTGCAGATCATTCCGGGTGAGGTCGGTGATCATCGCGAGCTCGGCGGCGTCCTTTTCGCTCGCGAGCAGCCGCTGCGACTCACCGGGCTTCGCCGTGCCCTTCATGGGCTCGGCGTGAATCGACCGACCTTTGGTCTCGACGAGGAGCTCGGGGCTGGCCGAGACGAACTCGGGCAGGCCAGGCCACCGGACCCAGGCGGCGAAGCGGGGAACGCCGCGCGCACAGAGCCGCGAGAGCAACGCGCCCCCCGGCACGGCGGCGACGTGGGCCCGGACGGTGAGGTTGACCTGGTAGACATCTCCGGCGGCGATGCGTTGTCGAATGGTCTCGACGCCCGCCAGAAAGCCGCGCTCTTCGAGCGTCACCGGCAGCGGGCCCGAGGGAGTGAACTCGACGTCGAGGCGTTGGGCCCGGCCGGTCGCGGCGATGGGTGCACCGCCATAGGGCGCGAGCCACAGCGTGGTGTCTCCATCGGGCGCGGGTGTCACCAGGCGCCAGGCGCCATCGTCGAAGAAGCCGGGGCCCAGCAGCGCGAAGGCGGTCTGGGTATCGAGCGCGTCGAGCGTCATCGGCGCAGCTCCGGCTCGGCCTGGGTCGACCACGCGGTCGTGACCAACGACGCCCCCGACATCGACGACCGGCGCGACGGACGTGGGGCGCGAACGGGGCGCTTCACGACAGGCTCCGGAAGAACGCGTCGACGTACGCGCGGCCCCGCGGGGTGCCGAACGAGTCGGGGTGGAACTGCAGGCCGAGCACGGGGCGGGTGGGGTGCTCGACGGCCATGACGGTGCCGTCGTCGAGGCGCGCGGTGACGACGAGCGGCTGGGGCACGTCGACGAGGGAAAGCGAGTGGTAGCGCATCACCTCGTGCGGGCCGTCGGCGAGGAAGCGCGAGCCGGTGGCGGTGGCGAGGGCGACCTTGCCGTGCGTGGGCGTCGAGCGGACGAGCCGGGCGCCGAGGGCGAGGCCGAGGGCCTGGTGGCCAAGACAGATGCCGAGGACCGGCAGGTCGCGCTCGAGGGCGCGCGAGACGAGCGAGACGAGGCCGGCGCGGTGGGGGTCGGTGGGGCCGGGGCCGATGACGACGACCGAGGCGTGCGCGAGGGCCGCCGCGGCATCGGCGGTGCGAACGACGTGGGTCCCTGCCGGCAGCAGGTCGACGACGTTGAAGCTGAACGAGTCGTCGTTCTCGACGAACAGCACGGCCATGGAGCCGCCTTACTCCGACTGTGGCGGCCGCGGGGCGTCGGCGGCGTTGCCGCAGCGGGAGCGGACGATCCACCGCGTTCGTCATGAATGGCGCGCGCCGTTCGCGTGACGAGACGCGCATGAGACGACTTCTCGGAAGCGGCGTGCTGTTGGCGGCAATGGTGGCGGCGGCGGAACCGGCGCTGGTGTCGCAGCCCTCGAAGCCAGACCCGTTCGCGCACCGCGTGGGGCTGGCAGCGTACGGCCTGGGCTGGGCGGGCTCGTATGGAGCGGGCGGGGTGGGTGGGCGAATCCGGCTCGAGGTGTTTCCGAAGCTGGGGCTCGACCTGTTCGGCGAGGCGTTGGTGGTGGCGGTGCCGCGGGGCTTTCGGCACGACCACCCGATTGGGTTCAACCTCTTCGTGCCGTTCCGCGTGAGCCAGGCGGTGCGGCTGCGAGCGCTGGTGGGCATGTGCGTGACCGCGAGTTTCCTGCACCCGGAATCTCCGATGGCGCCACGGGCCGACACGATTCTGGTGGGAGCGCACCTCGGCGGTGGCGTCGAGGCGGCGTTGCACGACCGGCTCTCACTCTTCGCCGACGCGAAGGCGGTGGCGTGGTGGGGCAACGACCGCTCGGTGGAAGGCTGGACCTCCGCGACGACGGATCTGCGTTGGTCATTCGTGGGCCAGCTCGCCGTTGGGGTGATGGTGCACTTCGGTTGAGGGCCCCAAGGCTCCCAAGCCCCCCGATTTGCCCCGGCCCGAGGCCCTGCTGTAAGGCCGCATCCGACACTGGCCGTCGGGAGCCCCATGCAGCGCCGTCTCATTCTTTCCCTCTCCCTCACCCTCACCGTGCTCGCGTGCGGGCGGGAAGAGCGTGTGATGAAGGCCATCGACGCGGGGCCGCCGTTGCCGGTGGTGAACTGCCTCGACAGCGATGGTGATGGCGTTCCGGGGACGGGGGCGTGTGGCAGCGAGGCGCAGGTGGACTGCCGCGACGACGACCCGCTGGCGTACCCGGGCGCGAACGAGCTCTGCAACGACCGCGACGACGACTGCGACGGCGAGGTGGACGAGG
>JALOQF010000277.1 GCA_025459425.1 Myxococcaceae bacterium
CTCGAGATTCCCGCGCTGGTGCTGACGGAGCTGTCGACGAAGTACCCGACGGTGGCGACCGCGCTCAAGAAGTTCTGCCGGCAGCGGCTGCTCGCGAACCTGATGAACGGCGCGGCGCTCTTCAAGCCCTTCACACCCAGCGAGCGACGCGGCCTCATCCAGAAGTTCAGGGCGCGAGACGCCATGCCGGGCGAGACGCTCATTCGCGAGGGCCAGCCGTCCGACGGCCTGTACGTCGTGCTGACCGGCGAGGTCTCAGTCGACGTCGGCGGGCGGCACGTGGCGACGCTCAAGGAAGGGCAGGTGTTCGGCGAGATGTCGCTGCTCACGCGCTCGGTCACCACGGCGACCGTGAAGACCACCCGCCGCACGTCGCTCTTGCGCCTGCCGCGCGCAGACTTCGATCAGTTGATCATGAGCCACCCGCAGATCCTCGAGCAGGTCGCCGAGCTCACGGACGAGCGGCGGAGGCAGAACGCCGCGCTGCAGATCAGACCGAACGCCACCGCCTCGATGGTGTGACGCCGGGCGGGGTGTGGCGCTGAACAGGGCGGCCGGGGCTTCGCGGTCGATGACCGACGAAGGGCTGGCGTGGCCGCGACGGCATGGCGACGTGTGCGACCTCTCCATGGACGCGACGGGATCAACGACGAGCTCCCGGACTTGGGCTCCTCACGCGGTGATGGGGCTCGGCGTTGCGAAGGCGGAGCCGAGGCAGGTGGAACCGGCGATGGCGTGTCGCGCCCCCCTCGGTGGCTGAGGCGAGCCATGCTCCTCAGCCTGTCCCCGTCGCCCGGGGGGGGAGGACGGCCCTGTCGCTCACTGGTGTTGAGCGACAGTCGACTCGGCCTTCCGTCGACGACGAAGCACATCGAGCGCAGTGCAGGAAGCCAGGGCGACGCCTGGTGAAGTGGCCTCACTCAGGACCTGGCGGAGAGGTGCGCTTCGACCATGCGAACACCGCTGCGGCGTCTCAGGCGGCGCACCAGCGGTTTCGGATCAGCGCGCTGCCATGACGCACGCGCCCGGACGATGAGGCTACTCGCCGCGGTGCAGCCGCTGCAGGTACTCGTCTCGCGTGATGAGCCCGGCCTCGATGAGGATCTCGAGCAGGCTGCGAAGCGCGCGCACCTGACTGGTGACGATGGTCTCGAGCCCGTCGACCTGCTCACGCAGCAGCGCGATCTCCTTGCGGAGCTGCGCCTCGACCTCGGGCGAAGGCGCGGCCGGCGGAGGAACTGCGGGGCGGGCCGTGGCCGAGGGCGGGCGCGGCGAGGCGGCCGGCGCCGACAAGAGCTGGTCGAGCTCGAACGTCGTCTCCGTCAAGCCGAGCTCACCGGGCGTCGCGGCCTTCGTCGCCGAGGCCGACTCTCCGAAGTAGTGGTGCCGAATCGCGCGATCGATCGACGACGCCGTCGCGACGATGGGCGTCATCTTCTGGTTGGTGGCGAACTCGAGCTCCTGCAGCGCTTCGACGTTCGTCGGGTCGGACGTCGCCAGCGTCACCACGTTGGTGGTCGGGTCGAACGCCACCGGGAACACCCCGTACCGCTCGGCCAGATCGAGCCGCAGGTGGTCGGTGATGCGCGCCGGCAGTTGGTGCGAGTCGAGATCGACGGTGCCAAGCCTCAGCTGCTGCGCCAGCACCCGGCACATCGCCACCTCGTCGACGAAGCCCATCTCGACGACGACGCGCCCCAGCCGCCCACCCCACTTCTTCTGCTCGGCCAACGCGGCCTTGAGGCGCACCTCGTCCAGCACGCCCGCCTCGATCAACAGCTCCCCCAGCCGGCGGCGGACACGAGGAGGCGGTGGGGGCGGACGCGGCGTCACGAGCGTCGTCGACGGTACCAGCGAGGGGGCAGGGGGCAACATTCGCAAGACCTTTTCCGGCGGAAAATTCCAACGGGGCCGTAGCAGACCCGCAGCCCCGGGCGCCAGCGCCCCACTGGCATTCGTCGGTGCCGAGGGGGCCCAGAAACGACGACGCCGGCCCGGGGAAGCCCCAGACCGGCGTGTTCGACCTCGTGCTGCGGAGCGGCTTACTTCGCGGGGGCGTCGCCAGCAGCCGGGCGCGCCGGGGGCGCGAGCTTCTTCGCCTCGGCCTTCTCCGCGCCGGTGAGGGGCTTCATGCGGAAGCCCTTCCACGTGGCCTCGCCGCCCTTGAACTTCACCACCGCGGCCATGCCGACGCTCTTGGTGGCGTCGTTCATCTCCCAGCCGAAGGTGTCGGCGGGGCCCGGGTTGAGGAAGAGCGTCTTCGACGCCGTCCCTTCCTTCACGAGCTGCGTGCCGACGGCGTCGCTCGTCGCGCGGCCACCGGCCTCCTTGATGTTCGAAGCGAAGCCGAACGGAATCTTCGCCTCTTCGATCAGCTTGGCGACGGCCTCGTCACCGACGTTGCCCGCGGCCCCGGCGTGGTCGAGCGCCTGCGGCCCGTTGCCGTGCGGCGGCCCGTGCGAGACGAGCGCGACCGGCACCTTCGCCTCCTTCGCCTCGCGCACCACCTCGGCGATGGTCGACGGGTAGTACAGGCAGCCCGTCTGGCACTTGAGGTAGCCCTGATCGTGGTACCCGGGCAGCGACACGAACATCAGCTCGGGGAACTCGACCGAGCGCACCGCGTTCATGTTGATGACGTTCGAGTTGTCCTTCTGGGCGGCCGAGACGCCGTCGGTGAACTCGGCGCGGCACTCCTGGTTGCCGGCGATCACCAGCACGGGCACCTTCGCCGTGGCGAGCTCGGACACCACGCGCGTGATGCCGGGCGCGAGATCGCCGATGTCACCGGTGAGGACGATGGCGTCGGCCTTCTGCTCCTGGAAGAACTTCACGTACTTCTTGATCGCGAAGAGGTTCTCGCCCGAGTCCTCGTTCACCGGGCCGAGCACGCCGACGACGAACTCGCCGTCTGCGTCCTTGTCCGAGAACGTCAGGTGCGCGCCCGACAGCTTCGCGCTGCGCTCGCCGACCTTCAGCTCGGTCGTCGGACCGGGATCGATCGGCGCGGCGCATTCCTTCTCGGCGCGGACCTCGGGCGGCTTGGCGACGACGGGCTGCACCACGGGCTTGGGCGGCTCCGGCGGCGGCTTGGGCGGCTCGACCACCTTCTTCTCGGGGCACGCCGACAGCGCCAGCGCGCTCGCCACCATCACTGCTGCCTTCGACAACCGGCTGACCATGCGAAGTCCCCTCGTCTTTTCGTGAAAGGTTGAAAGACCGCGCGTGGTTAGCGGAAACGGACTCGCCGGTCCAGCGGCTTCGCGGTACACCCTTCGGCCATGCGGAGCCTCGCCCTCGCGGTCGTCCTCGGTGCCGTCGGCTGTGCCCACGTTCCGCTGTCGCCCCAGGCGCTCGATGGGCTCGAGAAGCCGGCGTTCATCGCGCGCATCGAAGACGGCGCGGGGCCGAAGTCGCTCGTCTTCCGTGACGACGCAGCCAGCTACGCCGCGCGGCTGAAGAAGCTCGACGCGCGCGAGGCCGATCGTCGCCTCACCCTCAAGCTCGAGAAGGGCACCGACACCGATCGATCGCTCAACCGCTACCAGGTGGCCGACACGCTGCGGGCGCAGGTGCTGGCGGAGCTTCCCAAAGGGGCGCCCTGGAGCCGGGTCGCCTCGCCCGCGCAGGTCGCCTCGTTGCTCGAGTCGTTCCTCGTCGACGAGGTGCCGGCCAACGCGCCCGACGTGTCGCGCCTGGCGCCCCTCGGCGTCGACTCGGTGGTCGAGCTCGTCGTCGAGGACTTCGGCCTGCGCAGCAGCGGCGGGAAGGCGGGCATCTATCTGTACGGCTACGCGCGCCTCTACCGCATCGACGGCGGCACGCTGTACCGGCGGGCGTTCTTCAGCGACGAGCTGCGCGCGGGCCTCGAGCCGTTGGATCCGTTCGAGGTCGCGAAGAAGCCGTCGCTCTTCGGGAGCCGCCTGCGCACGATGCTGTCGGCCATCGCCCACCAGATCGCGCAGGACCTGTCGCCCGCGACGAGAGCGGCACGGGCAGACGAGCCACCTCGTCGGGCTCAGGAGCCAGCCGCCCCGGTGAAGCCGGCCGAAGACGACCCGCTCTGACGGCGAGCGCTCGTCAGAAGCCGACGCGGGGCGCGGCTTGCTCGAGGAGCGGCGTCACCACCCACGTGTCGACCGCCCAGGCCAGCAGCGCTCCGGCCACGGCGCCGACGACGTTCCAGGTGAGATCCTTGAGCGAGGCGCTCCCGAGCCCCAGGCCGTCGACGAGCTCCTTGCCGATGCCCAGCGAGAGGCTGGTGAAGATCCCGAAGAGGGCGCGCTCGGCAGGCGTGTCGAGGAACGGGAACGCAGCGGCGTGGCCTGCCAGTGAGAGCGCCGCGCTGACGGTGGCGTGAAGGGCCTTGTCGGGCCCGAGCCAGTCGTCGGCGTGGGCCGTGGTCGAGCAGGAGAGGGCCACCAGGACCGCGAGCGCGCCGCCTCGCGCGGCTCCGGAGTATCGCGGTCGACGCTCAGCCGTTTGACGCGGGCGACTCATCTCAGGTGGCGATGATCGGACGTGAAGGGCGGCCGCGCACGCGAAACCGCCACCCTCGAGGTCGAGGCGTGCCGAGCGCGCCCTTTTCGTCCGAGCGGGAAACTCCCCGGGCTCGAGTTCTCGGGGGGCAGGTTGAACCTGAAGCGCACCTCGACGGCCAGCGCGACCGCCGCTCGCCGGGCCCAGCGCTCGTTCAAGCTGCGCCGGCCGTGCCGGAGCGTCGGCCGTGCCGCAGCAGCGTTGGATCGACGCGCGCGGTGGCGGGTTGCCGGGCGCGCCGGCCGGTGCGTCTCGGAAACGTCACCCGCACGAGCAGGCCCGCGAACGATTCAGGACGCCCGGTCCGTGCGACTCAGCGGCGCCTGCGCCTGCGGGCGACGAGCGTGGCCAGGCCGAGCAGGGCGACCGAGGCATCGGCCGTCTGGCAGGTGCAGCCCATGTTGTTGACGTTCACGTTCCCACCGCCCGCCGAACCGCCGCCGACACCGCTCGGCCCACCGGCCCGGCCACCGCCCGTCCCCGAGACGCCTCCGCCAGTGCCTGCGGAGCCGCCCCCATTCACCGACGTGTCTTCGGCGCAGTACCAGTCGTCACCGATCTTCGCCGTACACACCCGACCGACCGGGCACGTGTTCGGGTTCATCGGATCGCACCGGCCCTCGCAGACGCCGCTCAGACACCGGGTCCCCGGCTGGCACGCCGCGATGGTCGGCAGCAGGCAGCTCGAGCCCGGCCCGACGATCTGATCGGGGCACGCGCAGATGCCAGCGCCGCTGCCCACGGGTGGATCCGGCTCGACCTGCACGCACGTGGAGCACTGGTTGGGCAGGGTGATCGCGCACGGCGGGTAGCAGCGGTTCGCGTAGCAGATGAGGCCCGGCTGGCACTGGCCTCCGGCGCCGCACGGCGCGCACTGCTGTCCCGAATTCCCCGGCAGACAGACGGCCTGACCTGCCGAGCTCTGGCACGTCGCGCCGACCGGACAGGAGCTCGGATCGTTGACGTTGCAGCGCTGCCGGCAGAAGCCGTTGATGCACGACAGCCCCGTGCGGCAGATGGCCAGCATCGTTCCGCTCGCGCTGCAGGCCTCGTTCACGTTGCTGATCTCCTGCGCCGAGCAGGCACAGAAGCCACCATTCACGCTGGGCTGGCAGGCTGGGCACGCGCCGGGGTTCGACGGGTTGCAGCTGGCGCGGCAGGAGCCTCCGAGGCACTGCGCGCCGCCAGCGCAAGGAGCCGCCGCGCTGCACGGCTGACACGTCTGGGCGCCGCTCGACGGGTAGCAGAGCCGCTCCGCGCGCCCGGTGATTCCCAGACACATCGTCGCCTGGCCGTCGACCATCGCGCAGGTCGTCGACGAGCAGTTCCTGCAGGCGGGCTCGCCGCCATTGCAGCACGCGCGGCAGAAGGCGATCTGCGGGTTCGATTCGTCGTTCGCGCACGCAGCGCAGCTCGGACACACGGTCGAGATCTCACAGCGGGAGCCGAGGGTGCCCAGCGGCGTGCAGGTGCCACCCGTACAGCCGTAGCCGGGAGCGCAGGCCGTCGCGACGTTCTGCGCGGTGCACTGGTTCGAGCACGGCGCGGTGGGGATGCAGTAGTTCCCGGCCGTCGTCATCTGGCAGGTGTAGCCGCTGCCGCACTGCCCGGGCACGGCCGGGTTGCAGGTGAGCGAGCACCAGTTTCGACCCATGCCGTCGGTGAGGCACAGGCCGGTCGAGCAGTCCTGCCCCGACGTGCAGAACTCGCACATGTCGGGCGCGCCGATGCGCGGCAGGCACGCGAAGCCGTTCGTCGAGTTCTGGCACGAGAAGCCGGTGGGGCAGGTCGCTCCGGCGCTGGCGCAGTCCTGGGTGCAGATGCGGTTGGTGCTGCCCTGGGCGCCTTCACAGACGAGCCCGGTCTGGCAGGTGACGCCTACGCCGCAGTTCGTGCCCTGGCTGCCGCCCACGCCCGGGTAGACGGTGCAGACGTCCGAGATGTCGGGGCCCGCGAGGTTGCGCTTGATCTGCCCGGTGCCAATCGACGCGAACATCACCGCGACGGTGTTGGCGGTGTGATCGAACCCGATGAAGTGACCGGCCTCGTGAGTGACGACGCTCTCGTAGTCGTAGTCGCCCGCCGAGATGGTGGTGCCTCCGCCCCAGGTGACGGTGGCGGCGTTCATCTCCATGTCGGAGTCGATGAGCTCGCCGGGGAAGAACGTGTTGGTGGTGAGCCCCAGCGTCAGGCTCGAGTGGCGCCAGAACGTGTTGCTGAGCCAGATGACGTTGTTGTCGTTGTCGACGGCGCCGACGTTCGCCTGCCCCTGCGGTGCGTTGTAGGTGAGGCCGGGCAGGTACGAGAAGTTGATCGACGGGTCGCAGCTCGTGTTCGTGAGCGTCCAGCGCTCGAACGAGGCGTACATGCGCTGAATCACCGTGGCCATCGGCACCTGCTGCTGCCCTGGGAGCGTCGCGCCGCCCGAGTTGTCGATGGTGGCCGCGAAGCGCACCTCTGGCAGACAGCGGCCCATCGAGCAGACGCGGTTGCCGTTGGTGTTCCCGTTCTGGAGCACGCACTGGGACTGCATCTGGCACGGGTCGAGGAACCACTTCTTGCCCGAGGGATCGGCCCAGACGGCCGCGGGCACGACGGCGAGGAGGAGCAGCGCGCGGCGACTCACTTCGCACCTCCGGCCACGGCCTTGCGAACCCGCGCGAGGAACGCGTCGGCGGTGCCCAGCACCTCGAGCTCGTTGACCGGCCCGACGATGCCTGCGCGGCCGGGGCGGGCGAGGGCGAGCCCCTTGAGGTTCCGCTTCGCCACCTTCGCGCCGGGGTTCGATTCGAGCGTCACCTTGCCGAACGACAGGCCCATGATGACGAAGGCCCCGGGCTCGTCGATGGCGGGCTCGAGGAAGAGCACGACCTCTTCGCCGGGCTCGAAGCGCGCGGCCCCCGAGACCGACTGGCGCAGCTCACCGATCGCGCCGCCGGGCTGCTTCACGAGCACCGTCGTCGAGGGCTTTCCCTTCAGCGACTCGCGCACGACGATCTCGGTCCACGTCCAGATGCCGCGATGGGCCTCGTCCCAGTTCACCTCGGAGCGGTGCACCGTCCCGTGGACGATGACGGGCGTTCGGGCGATGAGCTCGTCGACGGAGACCGACATCACGACGGTCGCCAGCGCTGGCACTGCGAGCAGGGCGCCCAGGAGCGGGAAGCGGAGGGATGAACGCATTCGAGAGGTGACTCCTGCGGCCCCCGGCCGGGGCTTTGGGGCACGGCGAAAGCGAGTGTATACCGCCCGTCGCCATGGCGGTGTCGCGGCTGATGATCTTCGTATCGAGCGGCGGCTACGAGGCCGCGTGGCAGGCGACGTCGTTGGGGCTGACGGCCGCCGCGATGGGTGACGACGTGGTTTACGTCTTCGCCTTCGACGCCCTGAGGGCGCTGAGCCGGGGCACGTTCGGCAAGCCGCTCACCGAGCGCGAGTCGGCAGCGGCGACGCGTGGCACCGGCCTCGGAGCCCCGGTGCCGTCGAGCATGCTCACCGACTCGCGGCAGCTCGGCGCGAAGGCCATCGCTTGCGACACGACGGTGAAGCTGTGTGGGCTCGACCCGGCTGACCTGCTGAAGAAGAAGGTGCTCGACGAGGTGACGGGCCTGCCCGACATCTGGAAGTTGACGACGGCGGCCCGGTTGCTGTCGTTTTGATCAGAGCGTGTTGACGATCCGGAACTCGACGTTGAGCGGGTCGGCTGTCGTCGAGGCCTTCACGCGGTCGCAGAGGGCGCCGGTGAACTGAACGTTGCCCGTTTGCGTGAGGGTCCACGTGGCAGGCCCGGAAGGCGTCGTCGTTCCGTTGATGATGACCGCGAGGAACCTCTCACTCGCCGGTCGGTCAGCCAGGCTGTAGGTGCAGGGGTCTTCGTTCCCGAGCAGGTTCTGAATGTCGACGAGCGCGCGCGCGAGGTCGCTCGCGTTGGCCGCGGCATAGAACTGCTTTTCGCAGGTGTTGTTCACGCAGCGGTTCGTCACGCCATTCGGATCACCGCACTCAGCGTTCGTTCCATTGGGGCAGCGGCGCGCAAAACCGCCCTCGGCGGCCATCGCATTCAGGACCGTCAAGGCTTCGGGCGTCGCGAAATCGGCACCAAACCCAACCACGATCGTCGAGATATTCCGGGCTCTCAGCGCCCTTACGTTCGCAACCACCCCCGACTGGTCGAGGTACCCGCGAGCACAGAAGACTCCGACGCAGTTCGAAGCGCCCATCGCGTTGGTTCCCAGCGTACAGAGATTCTGGGGCGGCGGGGGCATCACTGCGCAGCTGAATTCGTTCCGGGGGTTGCAGTTCGGAAGACCGTCGGTGAGGAGCAGAACGAAATCCTGTCGATTGTCGCCGTCGTCGAGGAGACCATCGTAGCCGCTCAGAAAGGCGAGCGAGGCTCCCGTCGGAGTACCCCCGGCGAGTGGGACGCCGTTGGCGACGCCGAGGCGTTGGATTTCTGCGGCAACTCGAGATGCGTTCATGACGAGCGGCATGTCATCCGTGTCGGCTGGTGACGGTGGCGGCAACCGAACGGTGATCGTTGTCGCCGGCTGGCACTGATCGTTCGAGGCCACGACATCTCCGGGAAAGAAGGTCAGGCCCATTCGGGCGATGGTCGAAGCCTGGCTCAAGAACTGCCCCATGGCCGTTCGGAGCTCGCTCGCGCGTGTGCAGCCACCGCCTTGGCAAGGCACGGCGCTCGCCATCGAGCCCGACTTGTCGACGAGGATCATGAGGTTCGGCTTGAGCCGCCGAGCGACGACCTTCGTCGACTGCGTCGTCTGGGTGATCGCGATCGGCTGCACCGGCTCGAAGTCGTACGTCTGGCACGCAGCAGCGAGGGCGAACACGGACAGAGAGAGCAAACGCTTCATCGAGAGACCTCGTTCAAGACACCAACAAGACACCACAGCGTGGCCCAGGCAGCGCCGACGCTCAAGGAGAACTCGCGACCTGCACCGACAACGTCCCTCCGAGGTTCGCGTCGCAGAACGGGAGGTTTTTGTTATGGGTAGTGCAGATGTCTGTACTGGTGTCATATCTCCTATTCTCGTATGTTGTATTTTT
>JALOQF010000278.1 GCA_025459425.1 Myxococcaceae bacterium
GGCCTTCGCCGCGGCTTCGCTCTTCGCGCCCGCGTCGGCCACCTCGTCGCTGGGGAACTCGTCCGACGGGAACTCCTCGGAGGGGAACTCCTCGGGCGCTGCGTCCTTCGCGGGGAGCGGCACCGGCTCGAGCGTCTTCTCGACCTTGCGCAGCGGCGGGTGGTTGACGGGCGAGTCCACCTTCGGGAAGGGCGCCGCCGTCGGAGACACGTTGAAGCCGAGGTACAGCGGAATGCCCTCGTCCTTCAGCGTCTGGCCGAGCGCGAGGTCGCCCACGCCGTCGGACTTCGTGTTGTCGAGAATGGCGTCGAACAGAATCATCTTCGCGCCGGCCTGCTTCACGTACTCGAAGACGTCGGCGTAGATGACGCGGTCGTAGGGCCAGCTGCCGTAGCGCTGCCGCAGGCCCTCGAGCGCCTCGACGTCGCGGAACGTCTTGTCGTCGATGGCGATGATGATGATGTCGTCGCTGCGCTTCACCGCGCCCCAGGGGAACCAGGCCTTGCCGGTGAACTTCTTCACGCCGTCGTCGTACGCCGCGCGCTCGTCGTCGCTGATTTCGAGCACGTCGAACTGCCACCAGACGAAGGACAGCGCGGTGGCCAGCACCGACACGCCCAGCATGACGAGCCAGTTGCGGGCAAAGCGCAGGCTGATGACGCGGAGGGCGTTTCGCACGGGCGGGGCGGCGCAGTGTACGGGGCCGGGGGCGCGCGGGCGACATTCCTTCGTGGCGGCGCCACGACCATCGCGCGACCCGACGAGTTGTTCCCAGGCTGGTCAGCCCGTGTTGGTCGTCGGGCAGCCGCAGCTCACGGTTCCCAGCGCCGGCCGGTCTCGCAGTCGACGTGCCTGAGGCTGACGCCGCGCGAGCCCACCTCCATCACCCCGTAGAGGATGGGCAGCGTGAAGCGCCGGGGCCCGATGGAGCCCGGGTTGAAGACGGTGAGGCCCTTCTCCTGGCCGGCGAACGGCACGTGCGAGTGGCCGCACAGCACGAGTGAGGCGCGGGCGGCGCGGGCTCTCCGGGAGGCCTCGGCGCGCAGCCGTGGCCCCGCCAGCGCGATGTGCGTGAGGAAGATGGTGAGCTGCGTTCGGCCATCGTGGGTGAGCAAGAGCGTGAGGCCGTCGGGCAGATCGTTCGCCCGCTCGTCGATGTTGCCCCGCACGGCGTGCACGGGCGCGATGGCGCCGAAGGTGTCGAGCACTGCGCGGTCGCCGATGTCTCCAGCGTGGAAGATGACGTCGGGCTTCAGCGTCGCGAGCTGTTCGAGGCCGCGCGCGTCGGGCTTCGAGTGCGTGTCGGCGACGAGGCCCACGCACAACGTTCCATCGGCGCGCAGCGGCACCTCGGCAGTCGAACTGGTGAAGGCAGGTCCACGCGGCATGTCGGTCGATATGTAGCGCTCCGCGTCGTCCACGGGCGAAGAACGTCGTGGGCGTGCACGGGGCGCAGGCCGAAGCTCAGCGAGCGCGCTCCACTTCGTGCTCGGGTGGGCCGCTCGTGCATGGGCGGGCGCTGCGGTCCACGACTGGCGCGCGTCGGTGCCTCCGCCGGGGGCGGTGGTCGAGGCCTGTTCGAACAGGGCCGGAGTTCCCTCGCGACCTCGGGCCTGCTTGGCTCCCACTGCCCCCAGCCAGGAGCCACCATGAACGTCTTCCGCGCCGTCCTCTGGAGCCTCGCCCTCGTCGCCGCGCCCGCCTCGGCGCAGTACTCGGGCTTCACCAACCTGAGCATTCCGTCGATGAACTCGTTCATCGCGACGCAGCAACTGTCGGCGCAGGTGCGCATGTCACAGCGCGCGCTCGACCGGGTGACGCACGCGGCCGACTCCACACCCGCAGGAGCGGCCCAGCCCGCCCCGGCGCCCGCGAAGGCGCCGACCGCCACCACCTTCCGCCAGTCGGGCAAGCGCCTCCTCGTGCAGCGCTTCTCGGCCAGCTTGAGTGACGACCCCGGCGAGGTGAAACAGATGAACGAGGCCTTCACCGCCGGCTTCAAGGCCTTCGAGGCCGAGGCGAAACGGTTGGGCCGGCCCAACTCGGTGGCGATGGCCTTCGCCTATCTCGTCGGGGTGTGCGTGATGGTCGACTCGGACCACGAGGCCCCCGAGGCGGCGCTGCTGACGCTGCAGGCGAAGGTCGACGCGGCCTTCGGTGAATCGCCCGAGTTCAGGAAGCTCACCGACGTCGAGAAGCAGAAGCTGTACGAGACGATGGTGCTGATGGCGACGCTCCCGCTCGCTGGGTACATGGTGGCGAAGGAGCACCACGACGACGAGCTGCTCCAGCAGTACCGGGCCATCGCCGCCACGGCCCTCGAGGTGACGCTGGGCGTTCGACCCGACCGGCTGTACTTCACCGAGAACAGCCTCGAGCTCAAGCAGTGACGCTCACGGCGAGAGGTCGATTTTGACGAGCCCCTTCTTCCCCGCGCCGATGAGCACCGTGCGCTCTTCCACGCGGAAGCCGGGCCGCTCGACGCGCATCTGGTAGCGGCCCGCCGGCAGGTCGAGGAGCAGCGGCGTGCGGCCCCGCGGCACTCCGTCGATGCTCACCTGCGCCCAGTAGGGCTCGCCTGCATGCATGGTGATGATGTTGAGCTGGCCGTTGCGCCGACGGCCAGTGCCATTCACCACCACGGGCCGGCCGGCGTCGGGCACCGCGGGCGCCTCGACGACCAACGCGGCTCCGGCGTCGGGCTCCTGGGCCGCCAGGGCGCCTGCATCGACGGGCTCGTCAGCGCCTGCATCGACGAGGGGCGTCACCGTGGCCACGGCCGCGTCGGGCGCCGGCGGCTTCTCCACCACGCTGGTGCCCGAGGCCCAGGGCCGCCACACCCCCAGGCCCACCGCCGCGACCACCAGCACGGCCAGCGCCACCAGCAGCGGGTGGCGCGAGGGCTGCGCGACGGGAATCGAGACGCCTCCGAGCGGCTCGTCGGCGCCCGTGGCCGCCGGCTTCGTGCCGCTCGGCCCTGGCTCGACCGAGACCGCGGGCACCGACGTCGAGCTCGGCTTCACCGCTGGCAAGCGCGGCGAGCTGGTGCCCGGTGACAGCTTCGGCAACACGCGCAGGCCCGAGTTCGTGGTGACGCCCACCGGCGGAGGGCTCTTCGGCGCCGCCGCGTGCCCACCCGAGTCGCGGTACGACGACTCGAGCGCCCGCACGAACTCGGCGCCCGACGAGAACCGGTCGTCTGGCTTCTTCGACAGCCCCTTCTTCACCACGTCGGCGACGGGCTTCGGAATCCACGGGGCGCGGTCGATGATTTCCGGCGGCGGCGCGTGCGCCTGCATGTGAATGAGCCGCAGCTCGCTGTCGGCCTCGAAGGGCAGGGTGCCCGTCAGCACCTCGAACAGCACCACCGCCAGCGCGTACAGGTCGACGCGGTGGTCGACGTCCTTCAGGCCCATCGCCTGCTCGGGCGCCATGTAGTGCGGCGTGCCCATCACCATGCCCGAGCGCGTGAGCGTCGAGGTGGGCTGCCGCGTGCGCAGGATGCCGAAGTCGAGGATGGTGGCGTGCCCGTCGGCCGCGATGAAGATGTTCCCCGACTTGATGTCGCGGTGGATGAAGCCCTTGCCGTGCAGGTAGTCGAGCCCCGCCGCGACCTGCTTCATCAGCTTCAGCGTCTCGTCGCTGGTGAAGCCGCCCTTCGTGCGAAGCAGCCCGGTGAGCGTGTCGCCCTGGAGCAGCTTCATCACCAGGAAGGGGCGCCCCTCGTGCCGGCCCACGTCGTAGATGGGCACGATGTTGGGGTGGTCGAGCTTCGCGGTGAGGCGCGCCTCGCGCTCGAAGCGCTCCATCACCTCGGCGTCGTTCACCAGGTTGGCGGCGAGCATCTTCACCGCCACCTCGCGGTCGAGCTCGGTGTCGTGCGCCACGTACACCGTGCCCATGCCGCCTTCGCCAATCTTCTGCTTGAGCAGGTAGCGGTTCGACAGCCGCTCGCTCACCTTCGCCTGGGGCGCCGTGTCGGTGGGAATCGGCGCGGGGCGCTGCCGGGCGGACACGGCCGTGCTGGGCCCCGAGGCTCGGGGGGCCCTGGGCTCGGTCGCGGCGGCGGGCCCGGCGGGCACTTCGGGTGACGACGCGGCACGCCGGGCCGACACCACCGTCGACGGCCCCGACGTCGCGACGGACTTCACCACCGGCGTTCCACACGCAGGGCACGTCGCGGCGTCAGGTGGGAGCGGCGTTCCGCAGGTGAGACACGTCACGAGCAACCGGAAGTCTAGCCGAGGGGCACCGCCAAAACGCGTGAAAGCCGCGTGGCCTCGGGGCTACAGTCCGCCGCACCCGCATGGCTGGCTCGCCCGTTCAGGCCGTCGAGGTGCCCAGCGGGCGCTTCGGGCGCTACATCATCCGCTCCCGGCTGGGCCAGGGCGGCATGGCCGAGGTGTTCCTCGCCGAGGCCATCGACGAGAAGGGCGATCAGCTCAACGTCGCGCTCAAGCTGATGCGCAAGGGCGTGCCCGAAGACAAGTTCGCCGACGAGGCCGACCTCATGGGGCTGCTGTCGCACCCCAACCTCGTGCGCATGCTCGAGACGGGCGCGGCGTTCGGCCGGCAGTTCATCGCCATGGAGTTCCTCATCGGCGGCGATCTGCGCGAGGTGATGGAAGCGCACCGCCGGCAGATGAAGGGCTTTCCCCTCGGCATGGGCGTGCACATCTGCATCGAGGTCTTGCGCGCGCTCTCGTACTTCCACACCGCCACCACGCGCACCGGCACGCCGCTGTCGCTGGTGCACTCCGACGTGAACCCGGCCAACGTCTTCTTCTCGGGCGCAGGCGAGGTGAAGCTCGGTGACTTCGGCGTGGCGTCGTCGGGCCACATCGACATCGGGCCGGGCGAGGGCATCGCGGCGGGCAAGCTGTCGTACCTCTCGCCGGAGCAGATTACCGGCCAGCCGCTGGGCCCCTCGAGCGACCTGTGGGCCGTGGGTGTGATGCTGCACGAGCTGGTGGTGGGGTACCACCCGTTCCAGGAAGAAGGCGCCAGCGAGCAGGACATCATGAACCGCATCCGCGCGGCGAAGCTGTCGATTCCCGACTACGTCGACAAGCCGCTGGCCCTCGTCATTCAGAAGGCGCTCACGCCCGACCTGCGGCAGCGCTACCGGAGCGCCGGAGAGTTCGCCGGGCCGCTGTTCGCGTGGGCGCTCGACCACAACCAGCTCCCCACGGGCCGGCAGGTGCAGGAGTGGCTCGAGTCGGTGCTGGGCCTGCTCGTGTGAAGTGCGCTCGACTTCGAGCGCGTCGCTGAACTACGGGCTGCGCCATGCGCGTGCTCGTCGGCGTGGTGGTGGTGTCGACCCTGATGATGGCCTGTGGGGCCGTGCAGCCCCCGTGCGACCTCCGGACCTGCACCGGCTGTTGCTCCGCTTCAGGTGAGTGTCGGAGCGGTAACGAGTCGAGCGCCTGTGGCTTCTCGGGGAGTTCGTGCACGGCCTGCGCTGTCGAAGACACCTGTTCCTTCGGGCGCTGCACGCCCCGGCAGACGGGCGCCGGCGGAGGCAGCGCCGGCGGAGGCACGGCTCTGGGTGGAGGCAGCGCCGGCGGAGGCACGGCTCTGGGTGGAGGCAGCGCCGGCGGGACGGCTGGAGGAATGGCTGGCGGAGGAATGGCCGGGGGAACGAGTGGTGGGAGTCCACTGCCCGGTCCTCATGATGCCTTCAGTGGCGCGGGGGGCCCTCGGTGCGGGAGTGACAGCTCAGGCCCCGTTTTTTGTCTCCCCCTGGCGACCTGTGCGAACAGCTCGATTCGAAGCTGCACCGTCTCGCCGTCGAGCTACGACGCGTATGCCGGTGCGCGGGGGCCGCGATGCGGAAGTGACAGCGTGGGCGCGACGTTCTGTCAGCCGCTGTCGACCTGTGCGAACAGCTCGATTCGAAGCTGCACCGTCGCGCCGTCGACCTACGACGCGTATGCCGGTGCGCGGGGGCCGCGATGCGGGAGTGACAGCGCGGGCGCGACGTTCTGTCAGCCGCTGGCGACCTGTGCGAACAGCTCGATTCGAAGCTGCACCGTCTCGCCGTCGAGCTACGACGCGTATGCCGGAGCGGGCGGCCCGCGGTGCGGGAGTGACAGCGTGGGCGCGACGTTCTGTCAGCCATTGGCGACCTGTACCAACAGCTCGATTCGAAGCTGCACCGTCGCGCCGTCGAGCTACGACGCGTATGCCGGTGCGCGGGGTCCGCGGTGCGGGAGCGACAGCGTGGGCGCGACGTTCTGTCAGCCATTGGCGACCTGTGCGAACAGCTCGATTCGAAGCTGCACCGTCTCGCCGTCGAGCTACGACGCCTATGCCGGAGCGGGCGGCCCGCGGTGCGGGAGCGACAGCTCGGGTCCGACCTTCTGTCAGCCCGGTGACAGTTGCGCCGACAGCGGCGCGCGCCGGTGCACGTGACCAGCTCCCGGGGGGCTGGCCGCCCGTGGCGTCGTGCAGCGCTCCGAGACCACGACGTTGCAGGGCCTCGACCTTGCCGGTCGGCTCCCCAGAGCGACGGCCCTTTCTGTTGAGTCTCATCACGTTGGCTGCACACCTCGCGGGCGCCCTGCCCCGAGGCAGTTACGCTCCCCTCGTGTTTCCCAGCCGCTTCGTTCACGCCGACCTCGCCGACTCCCGCTTTGGAAGCCACCGCGTGCGCCGCATGGGCGAGTTCCTCCTCGCCGATGACCCTCTGGCCGATGCAGCCGTGGCCGACCTCGCCCGTCGCCCGGCCGCGGAACAAGAAGCGCTCGTCACGCAGGTGCTGGCGGGTCGACGCGATGGGCTGCCGGAGCCGCTCGCCGCGCTCGAGGCCTCGTTGTCTCACGTCCCCGTCTGGTTCGACCCGGCGCGCGCCGACCGCGGTGGCGAGGTGGTGCTGCGGCACGGCCTCTTGAGCGGTCTCTCGCTCGGCTTCAAGTCGCTCGTCACCGGTTACTGCAGCCCGGCGGGCAACAAGCCGCTCGCCTTCTCGGCCCGCCTCACCGAAGACACCACCCGAAGGCTCGGAGAGACCTCGCGCTTCGTCGAGGCCGTCTCGCTGCCCGGTGGCATGGACCGCTTCGGTGAAGGCTTCGCGACGACGGTGCGCGTGCGCCTCATGCATGCGCGCGTGCGGCTGGGGCTCAGGCGCTCGCCCCGCTGGCGAACGGCCGAGTGGGGCCTGCCCATCAACCAGTACGACATGGCGGGCACGATTCTGTTGTTCTCGCGTGAGCTCGTCGATGGCCTGCGCCAGCTCGGGGCCAACGTCTCCGAGGCCGAAGAGGCCGACCTCTTCCACCTCTGGCGCGCCGTCGGCGCCGTCATGGGCGTCGACCCGGAGCTGCTGCCCACCTGCCGCGCCGACGCCGACCTCGTGTGGGAGCTCATCGAGGCGACCCAGGCCCCGCCCGATGAGGACTCCCGGCGCCTCACCAACGCCCTCATCGACAGCGCGAAGGAGCGCGGCGCGCCCGAGGCGTACGTGGCCTTCTCGCGCGCGCTGACGCGGCACTTCGTGGGGCCAGCGAAGGCCGATGCGCTCGGGTTGCCCGGCGGCGCGTGGTCGCTCGCGCCCACGATGGTGAAGACGTTCATCCGCCCGCTCGAGGCGGCGGTCCGCAGGGTCCCTGGAGGCCGGGGCGCCGCGCTCAAGGCGGGCATGCTCTACTGGCGGCGCACCGTCGAGCTCGGCGAAGGGCACCTCACCACCTTCCCGCTCCCGGCCGTCGAGCGCTTCGCCACCTGAGGCTTCGCCACCGCCGGGCGCCGCGCAGCGCTCAGCGCGGACCGACTCCGCCCGTCGCCCGCGCGTCGGGGGTGACGGTCGTTTCGAACCACAGGTTGTAATCCTGCGATGCAGGCCAGCGTGGGAACGAGCGGAAGCCCCTGGCCGACACTTCCTGAGGACCCACCTCACGGAGGCAGAACATGCCAGTCGCCGCGCTCGGACATGCCGCACGCACCACCGCCACGGGGTTGAACGCGCGCCCGGGCGCCAGGGAGCGCCTCCACAACGCCGTGGCGACGAACGACCCCCGCGCGCGGGACGTCGCCCAGCGCGTCGACCGGCTGGTGACCGAGCGGTTCGGCGGCAACTACCAGGCCGCCTTCCGTCACTACGCAGAGGGCGCCCAGGAAGTCGGGCCGAGCGGCGTGCGCCGCCTCTTGTCGGACGCGGGCGTGGGCAACGGCCTCACGCGCGGCGTCTACGTCGACGCCCTGATGGACCGCTTCGACGGCAACCGCAGCGGCGGCGTCAGCTGGCAGGAGTTCCAGAACGGGCTCCAGACCATCCGCTGACGAAGCGCCCTCAGCTGCTGCCTCCCAGCGTGTCGTAGTACGTCTTGATGTTCCCGAAGAGGGCGCTCAGCAGCGAGCGCACGAGCAGCAGCAGCGCGCCCGCCGCGACGAGCGCCGCCACCACGATGACGAGCGTGCGCACCGCGCGCAGGCCGCGCTCGCTCACCTCGGGCCCCAGGCGCGTCAACGTCTCGTCGAGCGTGCCCGTCGTCTCGGCGATGGCCAGCTGCCCCAGCGTCTCGCGGTCGAACAGCCCGACGGGCGCCAGCGCCTCGGTGAGCGTCGAGCCCGCCCGCACCCGCGCGACGACGGGCTCGGCGTGCACCACGAGCGACGCCCGCGCCGTCGAGAGCAGCGCGGCCCGCACCGCCCGCGCGACCTCGAGCCCGGCCGAGAGCGCGAGGCCCAGCGTCAGCAGCGCCCGTGACGCGGCGAGCCCGCGCAGCGCACCGCCGACGCCGGGCACCTGGAGGAGGAGGGCGTCGACCGGCCGCTCGAGCCCCAGCACCGCCACGGCCACCGGCGCCAGCGCGACGGCCACGCCCGCGAAGCCCACCAGCACCAGTCGCCGAGCGACGCCCGCCAGCCAGCTGCCGACGAGGCCATCGAGCGAGCTGACGCTCGCGCTGCTGTCGACGAGCGGCCCCAGGAAGACCAGCACACCGACGAGGTAGGCGGGCCACAGCATCATCAAGAAGGCCTTCCACCGCAGCCGGCGCACGGCCTCGAGGTGGGCGGCGAGCGCGTGAAGCACGGCGTCGAGCGAGCCGGCCTGCTCGGCGGCCGACAGCAGCTCGACCTGCTCGGGCTCGAAGACGTCGAGGTGTTCCCGCAGCGCGTCACCCAGCGTGCTGCCCTTCGCCACCGAGCCCGCGATGGCCGAGAACGCCCGCGCCGTGGCGTCGTTCGGCGCGTAGGTGCGCAGCTGCACGAAGGCCGTCGGCAGGGCGATGCCCGCGCGCGTGAGGGCGTGGAGCTGACGGAAGACGACCTCCTGCGCGCGCGTTCGCCGCCAGCGGCTGACGAGGTTGCGGGTCCAGGCCGACGCGTGGACCGCTTGGGCGTTGGACGACAGGCAGACTCCTCGAGCCGAGACAGACGCCCACCAGTCTGCTGCGAGCATGGCGCCCCCGCCAGCGTCGCGGCCGAGACGGTGCGTTCGAAGGGAGCGGCCCCTGCTCACCCGCTCCGCTCCGTCTTCCCAGAGGCCGCGCTGGCGCTGCGAGACTTCGTGCCGGCCGAATCCGCTGCGCGGTGCCGCGAGGTGCTGGCGCGGTGGACGTCGTCGGGCGCCGAAAAAGAAGG
>JALOQF010000645.1 GCA_025459425.1 Myxococcaceae bacterium
AGCGCCGAGCGGCAGCCCGAGGCGAGCTACGACGGCCAGCTCCCCGACGGAGCCCGGCTGGTCGAGCGCGTTCGCTACGATCGGCTCCGGCGACGAGACGAGCTCATGCGGGAGCTCACCACGCTCGACGGGCGTCAGCTCTCGGCGTCCTTCTTCATCCGCTACTTCACCGTGGCCGAGTGGGAGGCGCTCCTCGCGGCCGCGGACTTCGAGGTCGAGTGGGTGCACGGCGCGGTCGATGGCAGCGCACCCGAGGCGTCGTCGGTCGATCAGATCATCGGCGCGCGGCGACGCTGACGCCGGGCCGCGCGAGTTCGAGGTGTCCCAGTCGTCCCCCCGGTCCGTCGACGCTAGCGCGCTGCGTCAGGCGCTCCCGGCCACCTCTTCAGGGCGGTTCATGGCTGCATCGGCCCACAATCGCGACTAAGCCGCGGAGCAACACCGTGCAGTCGGTGCACGGTGCGTGGCATGGGAGCACACAAGACGTGGCTGACCGGAAACTCCGCATCCTGGTGGCGAAGCCTGGCCTCGATGGGCACGACCGCGGCGCGAAGATCATCGCCCGGGCGCTGCGCGATGCCGGCATGGAGGTCATCTACACGGGGCTGCACCAGACGCCCGAGATGATCGTCAGCGCGGCGGTGCAGGAAGACGTCGACGCGATCGGCATGTCGATCATGTCGGGCGCGCACATGACGCTCTTCCCCGCGGTGATCGAGCTCTTGCGTGGCCAGAAGGCCGACGACATCAAGGTGTTCGGCGGCGGCATCATTCCCGACGACGACATTCCGAAGCTCAAGGATCAGGGCGTCGCCGAGATCTTCACGCCGGGCTCCAGCACGCAGGACATCGTGAAGTGGATCCAGGCGCACATTCCGGCGCGCGCATGACGTCGGTGGCGGTCACTCCGGCCGGTCTCGGCGCCTTGCCAAAGCGGGTCGACGTGTACGAGGTGGGGCCGCGCGACGGCTTGCAGAACGAGCTGCGCACGCTGGCCACGCCCGACAAGGCGCGCCTCATCGAGGCCCTCGTCGCCGCCGGAGAGACGCGCATCGAAGTCTCCTCGTTCGTCTCGCCCCGGTGGATTCCACAGCTCGCCGACGCCGAGAAGCTGCTGGCGTTGTTGCCCCGGCGCGACGGCGTGCGCTTCACCGCGCTGGTGCCCAACGCGAAGGGGCTCGAGCGTGCCGTGGCGGCGAAGCTCCCCGAGGCGGCGGTCTTCCTCTCGGTGACCGAGGCGCACTCGAAGAAGAACATCAACAAGTCGGTGGCCGAGGCGGTGGCGGCGGCGCACGAGACGGCGAAGGGCGCGCAGGCGGCCGGCATGCAGGTGCGCTGCTACCTCTCGACCGTGTGGGGCTGCCCCTACGAGGGCCGCGTGCCGGTGAGCCGCGTCGTCGAGGTGGTCAAGCGCATCGCCGACATCGGGCTGTACCAGCTGTCGCTGGGTGACACGATCGGCATCGGCACGCCGAACCAGACGGCCGAGATCGTCGGAGAGGTGTCGAAGGTGGTGCCGCTCGAGCAGCTCGCGCTCCACCTGCACGACACGCGCGGCACGGCGCTGGCGAACGCGCTGGTGGGGCTGCAGCTGGGCATCACCACCTTCGACTCGAGCATCGGCGGGCTGGGCGGTTGTCCCTACGCGCCCGGCGCGGCGGGCAACCTGGCGACCGAGGATCTCGTGTTCATGCTCCACGGCATGGGCGTCGAGACGGGCATCGATCTGGCGAAGCTGGTCGAGGCTGGCGAGCTCGCGCAGGAACTCATCGGTCGCAAGCTCTCGGGCAAGTACCTGCAGGCGGCGCTGGGCGAGCGTGAGAAGCAGGCCTCGCGGGCGCGCGCCGTGGCGGAGTAGGGCGACCCGTTCTGGGCCGTCACCGCGTCAGGCGCGGCGACGTCGTGCCGAAGGTCGACCTCACACGTTCTTCAGCAGCTCGGCCTTCTTGGCCTCGAACTCGGCCGCGGTGATGACGCCCGAGTCGCGGAGCTTCCCCAGCTTCTCGAGCTTCTGGAACACGTCGCCTCTCGACGTCGAGGTTCGCCATGGTGCCGCCGCCCATCAGGTGGCTCTTCACCACCTGGCCCACCGCATAGGTCGAGGCGCCCGAGGCGATGGACATCGAGACGGCCCCGAGGATCGACCCGATGCCGGGAATGGCCTTGATGGCGGACGCTCCGAGGCGGGCCACCGCGCCGCCGGTGAGCGCGCCCACCCACACCTTGCCGGTGCCTTCTTCGTACGACACCCCGTACAGCGTGCAGAGCTGGCGAATGAGATCGAGCTGCACGGCCGTCACCGCCACGAAGTCTGCGATGGGCACCGGCACCAGGCCCGCACCCACCGACCAATAGACGTGCTGCCGAATCACCGAGTCTGCCGAGGCTTCCGTGCTCATCGTGTTCTCCCGTGAAGGTTCGATGATTCAACACCGGGCCAACGATAAACGTGCGTTACCACTTGGTACGTCATCGATAACGAAAGGAAATCAACCG
Organism: Myxococcaceae bacterium; assembly: GCA_025459425.1. GTDB lineage: Bacteria > Myxococcota > Myxococcia > Myxococcales > Myxococcaceae > Xiheimicrobium. Next base: position 2,497 of record JALOQF010000645.1, read on the forward strand.
CCGAAGAGCCGCTTGAAGAACGCGAAGAGGCCGGTGGGGCGGGCTGCGGCGATCTCTTCGGCGGTCAGCTCGGGGCCCTGCGACTCGAGCTGCGCCACCTTCTGCCGGGCCGCCTGCGGGGTCTGCTTCGTCGCGTACGTCGCCGTGACGACCCGGCCGGTCGACTGCTCGGTGGCCCGAATGGTGAGCAGGCACTCGTTCGACAGCTCGAAGGCCAGCTCGACGCTGATGGCGCCGCGGGGCTCGGGCGGCAGCCCCGTCACCTTGAACACGCCCAGCAGGTGGTTGTTCCGCACCAGCGCCGACTCGCCCTGGAAGATCGACAGCTCGAGCTCGGTCTGATCGTCCTTCGTCGTCTGGACGCGGTACGTGCGCGTCACCGGCAGGGCCGTGTTGCGCTGAATCACCGGGTAGAACCGCCCACCGGGCAGGCCGACGCCGATCGACTGCGGCAAGACGTCGATGAGCAGCACGCCTTCCTTCGTCTCGAGCGAATGGGCGAGCAGCGCCGCGCCCTGCGCCACGGCCTCTTCCGGGTTCACGCCGAAGAGGGGGCGGCGGCCAAACAAGAGGGTGATGCGCTCCTGCACGAGCGGCGCGCGCGCCTGCCCACCCACCAGGAGGATCTCGTCGATCTGATCGGCCCGCAGGAAGCGGTCCTGGAGCACCTCCTGGCAGACCTCCATCGAGCGGTCGACCAGGTGCCGGGTGAGCGAGACGAGCTGCGAGCGGGTGAGCGTGACGTCGAGATCGACCGGCTGGTTCTTCACCATCGTCACGAAGGGCACGTGAATGCGCGCTTCGGTCTTGTCCGAGAGGGCGATCTTCGCGCGCTCCGCGGCGTCCTGGACGCGCTGTATCGACACGCGGTCGGAGAACAGCGTGTCGTGCTTCGCCTCGAACTCGGCCAGCAGCCAGCCGACGATCGCGTGATCGAAGTCGAGCCCGCCGAGGAAGGGATCGCCCCCGGTCGACACCACCTCGTAGACCGCGTCGGACAGCTCGAGCACCGACGCGTCGAAGGTGCCGCCGCCGAGATCGTACACGAGCACCCGCTGACTCTTCCGCCGCCCGTAGCCCCAGGCGAGCGCCGCGGCCGTCGGCTCGTTGACGATGCGCTCGACGTGCAGGCCCGCGAGCCGGCCCGCCTCGCGCACCGCGAGCCGCTGCTTCTCGGTGTACCAGGCCGGCACGGTGACGACGGCGCGGTTGATGGGCTGCTGCAGGGCCTGCTCGGCCAGCTGCTTCACCTCGCGCAGCACCAGCGCCGACATCTGCTCGAGCGTGTACAGCCGATCGGCCAGCTTCACGCCGCAGTCGCCAAACTCGGTGGCCACCACGTCCCAGGTGAAGCGGGGGAGCAGCTCCTTCACCTCGGGCGACTCGAAGTCGCGCCCGAGCAGGCGCTTGAAGCCCGCCACCGTCCACTTCGGGTTGGTGACGAGCTGGCTCTTCGCGGCGCCGCCCACGACGAGCTTGCCGCGCGAGGTGAGCGCCACCACCGAGGGGATGAGCGCCTGCCCGTCACGGCTCCGCAGGACGACGGGCTGGCCGTCACGAACGACGGCCGCGCACGAGTTGGTCGTGCCCAGATCGATGCCGATGATGGGGCCGTCGCGCGGCGGGAGCGGCGGCTCCTCGAACTCGGGCGCCTTCACTTCGACCGTCGACGCGCCCTGCACCAGGAGCCGCCCGGTCGCCTCCGAGGGCAGCTCGGCCTGGGCCTGGGACGGCGGCGGCGCTGGTGGCGGGGGAGGGGCCACCGCGTCGGGGCGCGTGTCGATGGGGCCCACGTTGCGGGGCACCGGCGGCTCCGGGCTGCGGGCGTGGGGCATGGCCGCCGCCG
>JALOQF010000037.1 GCA_025459425.1 Myxococcaceae bacterium
CGCCTGCTTCGGGTCCGCCGCGCCTGTCAGGTACAGCCGCTGGTACGCAATCGTCTGCCCGTCCTTCTCGAAGACCGCGTCCTCGAGGCGCAGCTGCCCGGCGCGCGCGAGCCCCCGCACGAGGCGCTCGAACCCTGGCCTCGCGTCAGGCGCATCACCGAGCACCTCTTTGCACAGCCGGCCCATCGACTGTCCGGGGAGCGCCTCGAGCCGTGCCACCACCTCGGCGAGGATGGAGAGCTCTTCAGCGGTCGGCCGCTCGAACGACGCCGCGATGCAGCCGGTGGGGTTGCACACGTCGCACTGCCCGCAGGGCTCGAGCCGGTCGGTCTGGTCGCCGAAGTGCTTCACCAGCGACACCATTCGGCATTGGGCGCTCTCGGCGAACCTCGCCATCAGGCCGAGCTGGTCGACCCGCAGCCTTCGCTGGGCCTCGTAGGGCGCCATCCACCCGTCGTGGCCCTTCGTCAGCTGGTCTTCGGTGACGCCGCGCACGCCGCCGTGAATCCACAGCTTCTCGAGGGCCTTCTCGAAGTCGTCCATGGCGATGCGGGCCCGCCGGCGAACGGTCTCCGCGTCTTGCGGTTGGTCGCCCAGGACGCGGGCGAGCTTCTTCAGCACCGAGACGTCGGGGTAGTCGCGCCCCAGGAAGAACTCGTGCGTCTTGCGGTCGACGAAGTGGTGCATCAGCACCGCGCGCGAGGGTTGGCCGTCACGGCCAGCGCGGCCAATCTCCTGGTAGTAGCCCTCGACACTGCCGGGGAGCGCCAGGTGCAGCACAGTGCGCACGTCGGCCTTGTCGACGCCCATGCCGAAGGCGACGGTGGCGACGATGACGTCGAGCTGGCCGTTCAGGAACGCGGTCTGCGCCGACTCGCGTGCCTGGGCCGAGAGCCCGGCGTGGTACGGCGCGACGCGGAGCGAGCCCGAGAGCACCTCGGCGGTGGCTTCGGCGCTCTTGCGGGTGGCGGCGTAGACGATGGCCGGCAGCCGCCCTGGCTGCTCGAGCCACTCGAGCGCGCGGTGGGGGCGCTCCTTCGGCAGCACCTCGAGGGCCTCGATGGCGAGGTTGTGCCGCCGGAAGCCGTGAATGAGCTGCCGCGCCCCCGGCCGCAGCCCCAGCTGCGTGACGATGTCTCGCTGGACGAGCGGTGTCGCAGTGGCGGTCAGCGCCATCACGGGGGCGGGGCGGAGTGACGGCAGGCGCTCTCCCAGCAGCCGATAGTCAGGACGGAAGTCGTGGCCCCACTGGGAAATGCAGTGCGCCTCGTCGATGGCGATGAGCGACGGTGTGCGGCGCGCGAGCAGCTCGGGGAAGCCGACGACGCCCAGGCGCTCGGGCGCGATGAAGAGGTAGTCGAGGCGGCCTTCGAGGTAGTCGGTGCAGACGCGCCGTGACTCGGTGCGGGGCCGCCCGGAGTGAATGCGCTCGGCGGCCAGCCCGCGGGACTTCAGCCGCGCCACCTGGTCCTCCATGAGCGCGATGAGGGGGCTGACGACGAGCGTGGTGCCGCCGCGGGCGAGCCCGGGCAGCTGGTAGCAGAGCGACTTCCCCGCGCCGGTGGGCATCACGAGGAGCACGTCGTGGCCGTCGATGGCGGCGTCGCAGGCTTCCTGCTGGTGCGGGCGGAAGGACGTGTGGCCGAAGGTGGCCAGCAGCGCGCGGCGGTCGGCCACGTGGCGGTTGGGCGGGGCACCAGCCGAGGGTGGCCCGATGCGTAGCGCGGCAGGGGCTCGGGTCGAGCTCGTCGCCGACTCGTGCGGAGGAGCCGCGTGACCGTGCGCCGGAGAAATCGCCCCCCGTTCGCCGGAGCGAGCGAGCTGCGCCGTTGCGCCGGTTCGCGTCGTGCTCATCGCCGACTCGTGCAGCAGCGCAGCGGGACCGTGTACCTGAGAACCGCGTTCGCCGGCGCGAGCGAGCTGCGCCGTTGCGCCGGCTCGCGTCGTGCTCGTCGCCGACTCGTGCGGCGGAGCCGCGGGACCGTGCGCCGGAGAAATCGCCCCCCGTTCGCCGGAGCGAGCGAGCTGCGCCGGTGCGCCGGCTCGCGTCGGGCTCATCGCCGACTCGTGCAGCAGCGCAGCGGGACCGTGTACCTGAGAACCGCGTTCGCCGGAGCGAGCGGGCTGCGCCGTTTCGCTGCCTCGGATCGGGCTCATCGCCGAAGCGTGCGGAGGCGCGCCGGGGCCATGCGCCGGCGCGTGGGCGGCGTCTTCTCCGGCGCGAGCGAGGGGTGACGTCACGCCGGCTCCAGCGTGGCTCGAGGCGGCCTGACCGCGCGTCGCCCGAGCGTCGGCAGGCGCCAGCGCCGAATCGTGGACGCCCAGGCGAGTCGCTCCAGCGCCTGACGCCGCCGGGGCCACGCCCGGCCGTCGCTCCGTCACGCTGTCGCCCGCGGCGCCTCGAGTTGAAGGCCGTGACGGGCCGGCCGGAGGCGCCCGTGGGCTCGCTGGCGGCGGGTTGCTGCGGATTCGCCCGATGACGGCCTCGACGTACCGCTCGATGCCGTCGATGAACTCGGGCAGCGCGCCCTGGCCCTTCGCGATGCGCTGCAGCTTCGCTTCCCACGCACCCGTCATCGCCGCGCTCTTCACCTCGGGGTCGACGACCTCGATGAGGCGCAGGCCCTTCTCCGTCACCACGAGCGCCTTGCCCTCACGAACGACGTACTCGCGGGCCAGCAGCGTCTCGATGATGTTGGCGCGGGTCGCAGGGGTGCCGAGCCCGTTCTCCTTCATGGCGTCGGACAGCTCGCGCTCGTCGAGCGTCTTTCCGGCCGTCTCCATCGCCGTCAGCAGCGTCGCGTCGGTGAGCCTCGGCGGCGGCCGCGTGCGCTTCGGTACGGCCTTCGCGTCGAGCACCCGCTGCACCTGGCCCGGCTTCAAGCCTGCGGGGAGCAGGCCCTCGTCCTCCGATTCCTCACCCGGCGCCCGCTTCTCGGTCGGCGCGCGCACCGGCCCGACGTCGAGCACCTTCCAGCCGAGCTGCTCGATGGCGGTGCCGTGGCTCAGGTAGCGGTCGACGACGCCCGGCGTGGTGACGAGGGTGGTGACCTGCGTGGCGGCCCAGGTGAAGTCGTCATGCCACGCCTGGAGCAGCCGTCGGCAGATGAGCTCGTAGACGCGCCGCTCGTCGGTGTTGAGGTTGCGGCCCACGGGAGAGACCGCGGTGGGAATGATGGCGTGGTGGTCGCTCACCTCGGCGTCGTCGACGAAGCGGCGGCCCAACGGGCGGTCTCCGGTGCCTGGCGCAAGGTGCGGGTGGAACGCCGGGCCGACGGCATCGGTGACCGCGCGGAGCGTGCGTGACACCTCGGTGGACAGGTGCCGGCTGTCGGTGCGCGGGTAGCTGATGAGCTTGTGCTGCTCGTACAGGGCCTGCGCGAGCTCGAGGGTGCGCTGGGCCGAGAAGCCATACAGCCGGTTGGCGTGCCGCTGGAGCTCGGTCAGGTCGTACAGCTGCGGCGGCGGGAGCTTCTTCTGCTTCGAGGTGACGTCTCCAACGGTGGCGACGCCCGACTTCGCGCGGGCGACGATGGCGGCGGCCTCTTCACCGGACTTCGGCAGGCGGCGGGGGTGCTCCTTGGCGCCGTCGCGGTGCCAGACGCCGGTGTACTGCTCTTTCTCACGCGGCGAGAACGTCGCCACCACCTCGAGGAAGTCCTCGGGCACGAAGTCGCGAATGGCCAGCTCGCGTTCGACGAGGAGGGCGAGCGTGGGCGTCTGCACGCGGCCGACCGAGAGCTTCTCGTCGAGCGACAGCCCATACGCGCGTGACAGGTTCATGCCCACGAGCCAGTCGGCGCGGCTGCGGCCGAGCGCCGCCGAGGCGAGGCCGTCGAAGTCGGACTGCGGGCGAAGCCGCGCGAAGCCCTCACGAATGGCGCCGTCGGTGAGCGACGAAATCCACAAGCGCTTCACGGGGCGTCGGCAGCCCGCGGCCTCGGCGATGAAGCGGAAGATGAGCTCGCCCTCGCGGCCGGCGTCGGTGGCGCAGATGACCTCGGTGACGTCTCGGGCCGTCAGCGCTCGGCGAACGACCTCGAACTGCGTCGCCGTCGGCTCGAAGACGCGGAGCGGCCAGCGCGCGGGGAACATCGGGAGCAGGTCGAAGCTCCAGCGTCGCCAGCGCTCGTCGATGCCGTCGGGCTCCGCCAGGCCAACCAGGTGGCCGATGGCCCAGGTGACGACGTAGCCATTGCCGGTCAGCACACCGTCCCCGCGGGTGTGCGCTCCCAGCACCCGGGCCAGGTCGCGGGCGACAGACGGCTTCTCGGCGACGACGACGATGCTCACGCGGGAACGCCTCATACACGGGAGGGCTGACATCGCGGGGCCTGGCCGACGCGCATCGTGGGCGTCCTCGCCGACGTCGCTCGCATGGAGCCGCTGTGTGGCCGTTCCCGAGTGGAGCGAGTGCGCGCCCGGCATCGCGACTGGAGGCGCCAGTGCACGGTGAATGCCCCGTTGACTGGTTGAGTCACGGCTCGAGCGGCACGTCGCGGGCACTTCCGACACGGGCCGGGGGACGCGCAAAGAGGCTGCGCACATGACCTCCCACGTCATGACACCTGAAAGCCTTCGTACCGTCCTCCGCCTCGTCGCCGTCTTCACTGCGTTCTCCGGTTTTGCCGTGGCCATGCCCTTCGCCTCGGGCGGGCTCTTCTGGCCGCTCGACGGCGCGCAGACCATCAGCGCCCCAGAGCCCCGCGTCTTCGCGGCCATCTTTGGCGGCCTCACCGTGAGCCTCGGCGTCTTCGTGTTCCAGATCGCCACCCATCTGCTCCCGGCCGGTCTGGACCTCGCACGCCGGCTCACCGTGCCCTCCGTCATCGCCTGGTTCCTCGTCGACTCGACGGGCTCCGTCCTCGCATGCTGCCCCGGCAACGTCGTGCCGAACCTCGTCGTGCTGGTGTCGGTGGTGGGCCCGTTCGTGCTGGCGCGCAGCACGCCCGTCGCGCGGCCCGCCTGAGTCGCTTCCGGGCATCGCTGCGGCGCTTCGTTCGCCGTCGGCGCGCGGGGCACCTCGGGCTCTTCGCCCGGGGAACGTGGAGCCGAGTGCTCGCGGCCAGACGCGCGCTCCGTGCCCCGCGGCGCGTGTCACTCGAAGGCTCCCCCCTGGGCGCACCTCACCCACGACGTCTCGCGCACGCTGAACGCGCTCTCGGTGGTGCGGCGAGGCGTCAGGCGAGCTCACGGTGTGACGAGCGCTCGACGCGCGAGTGGGACCGCGCAGGTTCGACGGGGCCCGTGGCGAACGCGACGCTCCGCGTGGTTCAGGCCGCTGGCACCGTCGCCCGGGGCTCGGTGCCGATGCGGTCGAGGGCGCGCCTGACGCTCTCGAGCGTCACGGGCTTCGTCAGCACGTCGTCCATGCCGGCGGCGAAGCACTCGGCGAGGTCTTCGGGGAGCGCCGAAGCGGTGACGGCGACGATCCACGTGCGCGTCGAGGTTCCCTGCCGCGCTCTCAGCTCTCGCGTGGTGGCGTAGCCGTCCTTGCGTGGCATGTGACAGTCCATCAAGACGGCGTCGAAGGACTCCCGGTCGAGCAGCTCGAGCGCCTCGACACCGTCGCGCGCGGCGACCGTCGTGCAGCCGGAGCGCTCGAGCATCGAGACCAGGACGCGCAGGTTGATCTCGTTGTCTTCCACGACGAGCACCCGCCTCGCCTGCAGCGGCGCGGCCTTCGCCGGGAGCTCGGCCCGAACCAGGGTCGCCGGGGCCGCCGGCAGCGTGGCGATGAAGGTCGACCCCTCTCCGGGGCGTGACTCGACCGTGAGCGTGCCCTGAAGCAACGAGAGGACCTGCCGCGTGATGGCGAGCCCCAGCCCGCTGCCGCCGTAGCGCCGCGTGTACGTCGCGTCGCCCTGCTCGAAGGGCCGGAACAGCCGCTCGAGCACCTCGGGCGCGATGCCGATGCCGGTGTCGCGCACCTCGACGCGCAGCACCCCGTCGGCATGCGAGAGGCCCATCGTCACCGAGCCCTTCTCGGTGAACTTGAGCGCGTTGCCGACGAGGTTCGTCATGACCTGCCGAAGCCGTGTCGGGTCCGTGAGCACCACCAGGTGGTCGGGCGCGTCGAGCCGCAGCGCAACGCCCCTGGCGCGGGTGCCCGGCCCGTTGAGCGAGACGAGATCGCGCGCGATGCACGAGACGTCGGTCGGCGCCATCGCCAGCGGCATGAGGCCCGATTCGAGCCGCGTGAAGTCGAGAATGTCGTTGATCAACGACACCATCTGCTGGCCTGAGCGCTTGATCAGCTCGAGGCTCTGGCGGTTCTCGGCAGCGACGTGCTGCGCGTCGAGCAGCAGGTCGGTCAGCCCGATGACGCCATTCATCGGGGTGCGCAGCTCGTGCGACATGTTGGCGAGGAAGAGCGACCGCGCGTGCATCGAGCGCTCGAGCCTCGTCTGCATGTCGCGCCGCAACGAGTCGAAGATGATGGTGATGACGAAGAGGGCCGCGACGAGCGAGACGCCACGAATCGCCGAGATCTGTGGCGACAGCACCGTCTGGGTGTGCAGCCCGAGGACCTCAATGACGACGAAGAGGCCTCCGGTGAGCGCGGCGATCGCGAGCCCGCCGAGGCCGAAGCGGAGCCCACCGAACAGGACGCCGAGCATCGGGAACACCGACAGCCACGTCACCAGGGGCCAGTCGATCTCCATGGCCGTCATGCGCGAGGTGATGAAGAGCAGCGACGTCGACACCTGGAGCGCCCAGAAGTACGTGCTCGCCCGGAGCAGCCCCGCGCGGAAGAGGAAGACACCAGCGGCCGTGAGGACGCCGTAGCCGAAGCCCGCGAGCCCCCCGAGCGTGTTCGCCGGAAAGATGGACAGGCCGGTCGAGGTGCCCGTCACCGCTGCGAGCAACCCGAGCGACGCGACGAACCGCGTCCGGAATTGATCGTCGCTCCGAACGCCAGCTGGCACGAGCCGGTCGATGCCCAGGAGCAACCGAGAAGCCGCGCGCATCGAAGAACCATAGCAGGGCGGTCTCTGCGCCGAGGCAAGCCCAGGTGGTGGGTCAATCACGACGCCACCCGCACAAGCGCCCCGGCGCTCGGGACGATTCCAGTCTCGCGAATGAGATGTTCACTGCACGGGAACACTCGACTCTCGCGAACGGCCCGGTAGCGTCGGGCGCTCTGGAGGCTTGCCAATGAACCGGTCGAAAGTGCTTGTGGTGGTGTCCCTGCTGGCTGCTGGGTGTGGGTCAATGATGATGACGCCCGATGGCGGCGCGATCGGCGGAGGCGCGGCGGGCGGCGGCTCCGCGGGCGGTGCGATGGCTGGCGGAAGCGCGGGCGGTGCGACAGGCGGCGGCTCCGCGGGCGGTGCAACGGGCGGCGGCAGTGCGGGCGGTTCGACGGCGGGTGGAAGCGCGGGCGGTTCGACGGCGGGCGGAAGCGCTGGCGGCTCGTTGGCAGGCGGAAGCGCTGGCGGCTCGTCGGCAGGTGGAAGCGCTGGTGGCTCGACGGCAGGCGGAAGCGCTGGTGGCTCGACGGCAGGCGGAAGTGCCGGTGGCTCGACGGCAGGCGGAAGCGCCGGTGGCTCGACGGCAGGCGGAAGTGCCGGCGGCTCGACGGCAGGCGGAAGCGCCGGTGGCTCGACGGCAGGCGGAAGCGCCGGTGGCTCGACGGCTGGTGGAAGCGCCGGCGGTGCGGCGTTCGACCCGTGCCTGCCGACGGCCTACGACGCCGGCGTTCTGGGCGGAGCCCTTTTCGCCGACGGAGGCTTCACGCCGCCCGGCTCCGTGCTGACGGCGGACGCAGGCGTGGCGGCGACCGCGGTGAGCTCGTTCTCCGGGTATCCGCCCGAGAGCGCGCTCGACTTCGACCTCAGCACCAGTTGGTACATCGCCAACAACCAGTGTGTGCCGGGCCCTGTGAGCCCGCTCGAGTGTTGCGCCTCACAGACGCTTTCTCTGCAGCTGCCGACCGCACGCCCCGTCAGCGCCATCGTGATTCGGGGCAACCGCGGCACCTTCGCCGACGACTACGACTTCCTCACGGGCCGGCTCGACCTCCTGGACGGGAACGGCGCCGTGCTGACGTCCATGCCCATCGTCTTCAGTCGCCCCGACTCGGACTGGGCGGCGGTCTTCTCACCGGTGGTCGCGAACGTGCGCACGGTGCGCTTCGTGCCCGGCTGGTCCGAGAACGAGGGTGGCCTGGCCGAACTCCAGGTCTTCTCGCCTTGAACCGCGGCTGAAGCGACCCGGGGCCGACGGGCGGCCGGTGACGCCCGGTCCGTTTCGGTGGTGCACCGCGCGGACCTGTTGCGCGCGCCGGGCCGTTTCCCCACAATCACCCCGCGATGGCTGACGAAATCGACGACCGCACGAGAGACGTCCTCAAGGCCGTCGTGCAGGAATTCATCACCACGGGCGAGCCCGTCGGCTCGAACCAGCTCACCCGCCGTGGTGACTTCGACGTCTCGCCCGCGACGATGCGCAACGTGCTGGCCGAGCTGGAAGAACTCGGCTTCCTCGAGAAGCCCCACACCTCGGCCGGCCGCGTGCCCACCGACCAGGGCTACCGCTTCTTCGTCGACTCGCTGCTCCAGCTGTCGGACCCGTCGCCGAAGGAGCGCAAGGCCATCGAAGAGGGCCTCGTCGCCACGAGCATCGAGGAGCGGCTGCAGGAAGCGGGGAAGGTGCTCCACCACCTGTCCCGCCACGCCAGCGTCGTGCTCATTCCCCGGCCCTCGGCCGCGACGCTGACGCGCATCGAGTTCGTTCGCCTCAAGGGCGACAAGGTGCTCGCCATTCTCGTGTCGTCGGGCGGGCAGGTGCAGAACAAGCTGCTCACCGTCGACTTCCCGGTGACTGCCGAAGAACTCGTCGCGGCGACCAACTACCTCAACGAGATTCTCCGCCAGGGGCTCGCCATCGAAGAGGTGCGCGGGCGCATTCTCCAGGAGCTGGACTCGGAGCGCGCCCAGTACGACGTGCTCGCTGCCCGCGCGCTGCAGCTCGGCGCCGCCGCCACCGACGTGTCGTCGAACGAGCGCCTCGTCGTCGAGGGCACCGGCAGCTTCCTCGAGCAGCCCGAGTTCACCGACGACGTGCGCCGCATGCGCTCGCTGTTCCGCGCGCTCGACGAGAAGCACAAGCTGCTCCAGCTGCTCGACCGGGTGCAGCGTGCGCGGGAGATGCAGATCTTCATCGGCGCCGAGAGCGAGTTCTCGTCGCAGGGCGACGTCAGCGTCATCGTGAGCCCCTATGGCCCCTCGGAGACGGTGGTGGGCACCGTCGGTGTCATCGGCCCGACGCGAATGAACTACTCGCGCGTGATTCCGCTGGTGAACTTCACCGCGCAGGTGCTCTCACGAGCGCTGACCGAAGAGTGACGGTGATGCGCCGAACGCTCGTCGTCACCGCGCTGGTGCTCGTCGCCGGCTGTGACGCCGGTGTGGTGTCGTCGGGCGGCGACGGTGGTGAGGTGACCGCGGACTCGGGCCGCGACGCTGGACTCGTCTCCATCGACGCAGGCCCGATTCAGGACGGCGGAACCGGGGAACCGCTGGTCGACGCAGGCACCGTGACGGACGCCGGTGGAGGCGTCGATGCGGGGCTTCCCGTCGACGGCGGGAGTGGGGGCGATGCTGGAGTGCCCCGGCTGCGCGTCACCTTCCGGCCGACCGACGCGGGCTTCCCCGATGCCGAGCGGGGCTTCTACCAGTTCGTCTCCGAGCTCACGGCGGTCCAGGACGCCGAGCTGCGCAGCGCGTTCTCGGCCGGCGCCCGGCTCGTCTTCTCGCTCATCCGCCTCGATTCGGTGCGCAGCACCGCCATCGGCGCCACCCGGCTGTCGCAGCTCGAGACCGGCCTGGGGCGCATTCGCAGCGCGGGGCTCAAGGTCATCGTTCGCGTCGCGTACAACTACCCGCAGAACGAGACGCAGTACCAGAACGCGCAAGACGCGACGCTGCAGCAGGTGCGCGCGCACCTGCAGGAGCTGGCGCCGGTGTTCTCGCGCAACGCCGACGTCATCGCGTACTTCCAGGCGGGCTTCATCGGCGCGTGGGGCGAGTGGCACACCTCGTCGAACGGCCTCACCACGGCGGCGAACAAGCTCTCGGTGCGGGACGCCTGGCTGGCCGCGCTCCCGCCGAATCGCACGGTCAGCTTCCGCTACCCGGCCGACCTGCGCGCCTGGTACCCGACGGCGCCGACGGTCGAGGCGCGGCTGTCGGGCGCGGCGCCACGCGTCGGGTTCCACAACGACTGCTTCATGGCGTCGCCGAGCGACGTGGGGACCTACCAGGGCTCGACGGCGCAGGCCGACCGGCTGTTGATGCAGGCCTTCGGGCAGGTGGCGCCCTTCGGCGGAGAGACCTGCAACCCGGCCGACGATCCGAACCCGATGCCGCGGCTGGGCTGCGCGGCGGTTCGCACCGAGGGCCGCGCCTATGGCCTGACGTACCTGAACGCCGACTACTGGACGACCTTCCACGACTCGTGGCGCACCGGTGGGTGCTTCGACGAGGTGGCGCGCTCGCTGGGGCACCGGCTGCAGCTCGACGCGCTCGAGGTGGACGGGCGGGGCGCTCCGGGCGCGCGGGTGCGGGTGTTGGTGACGGTGACGAACGCGGGCTGGGCGCGGGCGCATCACGAGCGGCCGCTGGTGCTGGTGCTGTCACAGGGTGCCGTGAGTCGCGCGCTCGTGGTGGAAGGCGTCGACGTGCGCCGCGTCGGGGCCGGCGAGCAGCGCACGCTCGAGGGCTCGGTGGCGCTGCCGGTGGACCTCGGAGCCGGCAGCTGGAGTCTCTCGCTCGCGCTGCCAGATCCAGCTCCGTCACTCGCCACCGATGCGCGCTATGCCACCCGGTTCGCGAACGCCGATGACGCCGCGGTCGGCCAGCGCTGGGAGGCGCAGACGGCGCGGTTTGCGACGGGCGCGACGCTGCAGGTGCCGTGACGTCGCTGCTGGCGGAGCTCCCGGTGAGGTGACTTCGCTGGCGGGCGAGGCGACGCGGCCCACGACGGAGGAGCTGCTCCCTGTGCGGAGACGTCGCTGGCGGCCGAGGCGACGCGACTCACGACGGGCGCGACGCTGCAGGTGCCGTGACGTCGCTGGCGGGCGAGGCGATTCGCTTGAACGGGTCGATGTGTGGCGCCGGCTCGTGTCGAACCAGGTCGACCAGCCCGCGCGCGAGCGAGTTCACCACCGGTACGCGGTGCCGCACCCAGAGGAAGGTGTCGACGGGCTTCGCCCCCATGCGCGCCTTCGGCTCGAGCGCGGTACGGCCCAGCACCACCCGGCGCGCGCGGCGGGCGATGCCCTCTTCGACGGCCGTGTGGAGGAGCCGCAGGTAGAGCGGGAGCTCCTTCGCGGCCTCGCGCGAGAAGCCAATCTGCGCGGCGTGCACCTCGTCGCCCATCACCTGCACCAGGAGGAAGCCCAGCAGCTCGTCTCCGCGCAGCACGCCGTGCACCACGCACACGTCGTCGAGCCACGCCATCGCCGGCCAGTAGTCGGGGCCCACCGTAATGGGCCGCACGCTGGCGTGGTCCTGCACCTCGAGGTGGAGCGCCTGCATGCGGTGCTTGAAGTGCCGAACCTGCTCGACGGTGAGCCGCGTGACGCGCACACCGGCCTCGGTGAGCGGTCCGACGATGCGCCGCTTCACGTCACTGCGGTGCTTCGACGTCATGCCGGCGAGGTAGTCGTCGTGCGTGCGCCACGTGGGGTCGAGCCCGAGCACCATCGTCGGCCCGCCCGCCATCGCGCGGTAGCTCATGCCCTCGAGCGCGCGGCTCGCGTCGACCTGGCCGCCCGTCAGGTCCTTCACCACCACGAGGTTCGTGTGCCCGTTCAGCTTCTCGGCGCGGCGCACCCGGTAGAGCGCCTCGGCCACCGCGCGCCAGCCCAGCGTCGGCTCGAGCCCCTCGGCGAAGGCCACGCCGTCGAGCCCGCCGCTCAAGAGGTTCCCGCACACCAGCACCCGCTGGCGGACCCGCTCCTCGAGCTGGGCGGTGTCGAGGCCCTCGATGAAGCCGCGCGTGGTGCCGGGCCGGAGGCGGTCGACGCCCACGTCCAGAATCTGCAGGGCCATCGCGAGCACCGGCCTCGAGCCGTCGAAGGCCAGCACGTAGCGGTGCGAGAGGTGGGGCACCTTCGCGCGCTCGAGGGCGTCGAGGTACCGGCGCGACAGCAGGAACGTCTTGTGGGCGGTCAGCTCGTCCCACGCCGCCGGGTTGAGGAGCGCGAGCTGGTCGGCGAAGACGAACGAAAGTCCCGTCGGTGCGCGCAGCGCGTGCCGGCGCTCGAGCCCGGTGAGGGCGTCGCGCATCGGGGGCGGGAGGAGCTCGGCAGCCGAGAAGAGGTGTGTGGGCATGCCCGAGCAACCGCGCCCGGTGCCCCACATTCCGGCGCCCCTCCGCTGCGCACAGGCGTGCGCACCTGAGGTCTTCAGTTCAGCGCGTTTACCGCGACGAGGCGCGGCCCCTGCGACGCCTGCTGGTGCAGCCGCGACGGCCGCTGCTCCTTCGGGGAGGCCTGTCCCGATTCTTGTGTTGACCGGTCGGTCCAGTTCGAGCTATCTCTTCGTCCGTCATGGCGAGAGAGCGAGACTTCGACGAGGACGAGGTGCTGGCGGCCGCCACCGAGGCCTTCACCCGCCACGGCTACTCGGCGACGTCGCTCTCGATGCTGCTCGACGCGACCGGGCTGGGCAAGCAGAGCCTGTACAATGCGTTCGGCGACAAGCGCTCGCTCTACTTGAAGGCCGTCGACGTGGCGGTGGCGCGCTTCGCGAAGGTGGCCGACGCGATGGCCGCTGCGCGCACCGGGCGGGTCGCCCTCGAGACGTTCTTCCACCACCTCCTCGAGGACTGCGCCTCGGAGGACGACGCGGTGCGCTTCTGCATCGTCAGCGGCGGTCTGCTGGAAGGGGTCGACGACCCAGCCGTGCGCGCCACGCTGCTCTCGCGCTTCGGAGCGACCCGCGAGCTCCTCCGCGAGGCCGTCGAGCGCGCCCAGCGCGACGGGTCCATCGCCTGCGTGGCCCCCTCGGCCGAAGTCGCTGACGCCCTCATGGGGGTGATGGGGGGCCTCCGCATCGCCGTCCGAGCCGGCCTCCCCCCGCCGCGGCTGCGTGCCATGGCCGCGCTGCAGCTCTCGTTCCTCGACTCACCCTGACGCCAGGTGACCGCCACGCGCCATCGGGGCGCGTGGATGCAGTTCGTGCGTCGTGAAATAGACCAATCAGTCAATAAAGGAGCAGGACATGAAGCGACTCGAGAAGCAGGTAGCGGTGGTGACGGGCGCCTCGCGTGGCATTGGTGCGGCCATCGCGGAGCGGTTGGCGGCCGACGGGGCCGAGCTGGTGCTGCACTATTCGAGCGGTGTCGACGAGGTGCGTGCCCTGGCGGGGCGCCTCGAGGCGGGTGGTGCGCGGGTGTCGCTCGTGCAGGCCGACCTCTCGCGCTCCGACGGCGTCGAGCGCTTCATGGCTGGGCTGCGGGCGCCCCGGGTCGACGTGCTCGTGAACAACGCCGGCGTCGCGCCGGGCGCCCCCTTCGCCGAGACGACGCCCGAGGTCTTCGACGCGATGATGCAGGTGAACGTGCGCAGCCTCTTCTTCCTGACGCAGGCCGTGCTGGCGCGAATGCCCGACGGAGGCCGCATCATCAACGTGTCGTCGGCCGTCACGCGCACGCACCTGCCGGGGCTCTCGGCGTACTCGGCGTCGAAGGGCTTCGTCGACACCCTGACGCTGCACCTCGCGGGCGAGCTCGCGCGGCGACGCATCACCGTCAACGCCGTCGCGCCCGGCGCCATCGACACGCGCATGAGCGCGTGGATTCACGGCCCCGGCGGAAAGGACATGCTCAACCAGATTCAGGCGTTGCCCGGCATCGGCCAGCCCGCCCACGTCGCCGCGGCCGTCGCCTTCCTCGCGGGGCCCGACGGCGCGTGGACGACGGGCCAGGTGCTCGACGTCAGCGGTGGAACGAAGCTCTGAGGGCGTGAGCGGCTACTCGATGGCGCAGCCGCGCTTGTCGTCGACGAACTTCGCGCGCGCCGTCCACGAGATGAAGGCCGAGGCCGTCACCACCTTGTTGGTGGTGTCGACCTCGAAGCGCGCCACGTTGGGGCTCGCGCGCACCCAGTCGCGGCAATAGGCGTCGTCCATCTGCATGACGAAGCGGCAGGTGCACGTCATCTTCGCGGCGTTGCCCACCGCCAGCTCGAGGTCGTTGTTGTCGTAGGTGCGCAGCTTGGCGTCGTCCTGCGCGCACGCGGAGACAGCCAGGCCCACCACCATCAGCATCGAACGAAGCGTCGTCATGGCCGCACCACCGGGAGCACGTACTTCACCACCTCATTGACGGGAATGCTGCCCTGCCGGTCGTCGCCCGTGCGCACGATGACCAGGTCTTCCGACGGAATGACGATGATGCGCTGCCCCCAGTGCCCCAGGGCGGCGTAGGTGTCGTCGGGCGCGTCCTTCCACGGCTTCTCGGCCCCGGCGGCGGGTGGCCGGTTGAGCCACCACATGTAGCCGTTCGGCGTGTCTTCGCACGGGAGCTGGAAGGTGTCGGCCGGTGCCTTCGTGCCCGAGCAGTCACCGCGCGCCGCGCGGAAGGTGTCACTCACCGCGGTGGCCTTCTGCACCCAGCCGACGGGCAGGAGCCGCTCGTCGGCCCAGCACCCATCGTTCAACATGAGGAAGCCCACCTTCGCGAAGTCGCGCGGCGTCGCGTACATGAAGCTGCCGCCGAGCGGGTTGCCCGACACGTCTTCTTCGAACACCGGCGCCGTCATGCCCAGCTTGTCGAACAGCTGCGTCCAGAAGGCGTCGGGGCCGTGCTTCGCCGTCAGCGCCTTCTTCGCGATGGTGCTCACCACGTGGGCGTCGCCCGTCGAGTACGCGAACATCGCGCCGGGCTCGTGCAGCTTGCGGTGCGTCAGCACGTGGCGCACCTGGTCGCGGCGGCCCACGCCGAACAGCATCGAGATGACGCTCGACACCTGGTAGGTGCGGTCTTCGTACTCCTCCTGCCACTGCAGGCCCGAGCCGAACTCGAGGAAGTGCTTCACGGTGATGGCGCACACCACCGGGTCGCTCGCGTAGTCCGGCAGGTGCTTGCAGACCGAGTCGTTGACGTCGATGAGCCCCTGCTGCACGCCGATGCCCACCAGCGTGCTCGACACGCTCTTCGCCACCGACCACGACAGGTGCCGCTTCGAGGCGTCCCACCCGCGCGCGTACTTCTCGTAGACGATGGCGCCGTTCTTCACGACGACGAGGCTGTTGGTGCGCAGGCCCTTCCGCTCCTCGGGCTGGCCCTCGAGCGTGAAGGCGTAGTCTTCGAGGGCCTTCAGCTCGGCGGCCTTCGCGTCGCGGTTGACGAGGGCCTCGGGCCACGCCGTGGTGGGCCACGACGCCCGCGCGCGGCACATCTGCGCCGAGGCGCTCACGGCGACGAGGCTGGTGAGGACGATGACGAGTCTCTTCATGGTGCGCCTCCTCAGAATGGAATCGTCGACAGGGGGACGACCGACGTGGCGCTGACGCCGGGCGTGAAGGACGGCAGCTCGAGCGCGGCGGCTGGCTCGGGGGCCTTCCGGAAGAAGCGCATGGTCGCGACGCTGGCGCCGCCCATCGCCGCGCCGTCGAGCAGGCTGAACAGCAGCAGCCCCGGAATGCCCGCCAGGCTCACGCCCGCGAAGCCCGCGATGACGAGCGCGACGACGTGCACCACGAACGCCGCACCTGCACCGGCCCAGAACGAGAAGCGCCCATCGGCGTCGGTCAGCTTCGCGTTGCCGAAGAGCCAGCCGGCCAACGCCGTCAGCACCGGCGCGATGACACCCATGGGGACGAGCCCGAGCATGGCCGTGGGGATGAGGGAGATGGACAGGTTGCCGAGCGCGTTGGCGAGCAGCAGGCCGACGGGGGCTCCGACGATGCCGGCGCCAGCGGCGACCGCGAAGTGCACCGGGAACGAGGGTGGCTCGTGGCGCTCGACGGCGACGGTGGCCGAGGGTGGGGTGGCCGTGGCAGCGCTGGCCGCAGGCACATCATCGGGGAGGAGCAGACGCGCGGCGTGCGCGCTGGCCGGGAGCGCCACCAGCGCGAGCGCGAGGGATGACGACAGGAAGGGACGCATGGAACCTCGGGGAAAAGACGAGGCGGGTTTAGGCGCGCCTCGCCCCGGGGCGCAACGCGGCGCGATTGCGCAGTGCGTTTCAACACGAAGGCAGGGGCGGGGTGCTGTTGGCTCGAACCCCAGCCTGGAGTGCCTGCCCATGTGTCGATTGACCCTCGTCGTGATGTCCCTCGTGGTGTCCCTGGGCTGCGTCGCAGCCGATGAGCGAGGCTGCGTGAAGCAGTCGGTGGCGCAGTGCGAGCAACGCTTCATGTGCGTGCGCGTCGACGGCGGCGCCTCGGAGTTCGGGTACGAGGTTGGGCCGAGCCGAACCTTCGTGTCCTGTGAGGTCGAAGCGGCCACCTGTGAGGCCCGGGCGCTCGAGCAGTGCGCGCGGCCGTAACGGTTTCCGGCTCGAGGTGATGAGCGCTGGAGCGCCGGGCCGTTTCGTGTGACGACCGGCGCATGGTGCTTTCCCGCTGGGCGGTCGAGGTGTTGGCGTGCCCCCGGTGTGGGCGGCGGCTCGAGGGGCTGGGCCGTGCGGCGAACACCGTCGCCCGCTGCGCCGCGTGCGGCCCGTACCCGGTGCTCGCGGGCGTGCCCGTGTTGGTGCCAGAGCCGGCCTCGTGGTGCGCCATCTTCTACGACGCGGCGTTGTCGGCGCTCGCCGAGGTGGGAGCGGCCACGCCCGCTGCCGTCGAGACGCTCCGGGCCTTCGCCGCGGCGGCGCCGGGCGCCGAGCCGGGTCGCTTCTCGGACGACTGGACGTCGTGGGAGGCCGAGGGCCGCGACGCGCCGGACTTCGTCGAAGGGCCCGCGCACGAGGCGCTCGAGCGGCTCGTCACGGTGGCCGGAGCGCATGCGCCGATGACGTGGCTGGCCGGGCGGGCGCCGTCGGGCGTGGTGCTCGAGGTCGGCTGCGGCGCCGGGCGTTTGACGCGCGCCCTGACGAAGCCGAGTCGCCGCGTGCTGGTTGGAGACGCCTCGCTGCGCGCCGTGCTGCTGGCCTCACGCGCCGCCCCGGGCTCCGTGCCGGTCGTGCTCGACGCGCAGGCGTTGCCGGTGGCGCCGCGCTCGCTCGACGGGCTCATCGCCGAGCACGTGGTCGACCTGCTCGACGACGCCGAGGCGTTCTTCGTCTCGGCGCAGCTCGCCCTGGCGCCGAAGGGGACGCTGCTGGTGGCGACGCCGAAGCCGGGCCTCGACTCACCAGACGACGACGACCGCCAGGTCGAGCAGCTCGCGCGCGCCGCGGGCTTCGTCGTTCACGAGCACGCCGATGGGCTGCCGTGGCTGCGTCAGAACCACGCCCGCTTCCTCGAGGTGTGGCTGGTGCAGGCGCTCGCTTTGCGCCATGGGCGGAAGTCGGGACGACGAGCACGAGGCGCTTAGGCTGGGCCCCGCAGCGGGTGACGGGCCAGGCATGCCTCGTGGCGTTGGGCGCGCGAGGCGCGCGCCAGACAAATCGAGTCGGTGGAACGCGCCTCTCCCTGGGCCTGAGCGTCGGCCGGGTGGAGTGCCTCACTTCGGCGCGGGCTTCGCGCCCTTCTCGGGGGCCGGCTTCTTCGGCGGGGCGGCGACGAGGCCCAGCTCGGGCACGTCGCCGCGCAGGTAGCTCTCGATGGCCGCCGACAAGACGCCCGGCTTCGTCATGTTCGACGGGGCGCCGACCGTCGTCGGCATCGCGCCAACCGTGGGCGGCATCATTCCGCCCCTCGCGCCGCCCATGCCGCGCCAGCACATGCCGGGGTCGAACGGCTTCACCATGATGAAGCGCGCCTGAAAGCGGTTGTCCTTCGCGGGCACGGGGCGTGGCTTCTCGGGAATGCCGCCAGCCACCGGGTCGGTGATGCGCAGCACGAGGTCGTCCTTCGCGGAGTCCTTGCCGTAGCGCAGGTGCAGCCGCGTCAGCGTGGCCTCGCGCGCGCGAACTTCGCGACGTCTTCGTCCGTCTTCACGCCCGGCATCACGTCGGCGCCGAGCAGCCGCGTGAGCGGGTCGTCGACGGGGTTCGGCGGCGGGCAGGGGTCGCAGGTGACGCCGTAGATGCCTGCACTCACCATCGTCTGCGGCGGTGGCATGGCGCCCTTCCAGGCGAACTCGGTGATGGCTGCGGTGGGCTGCTTCGCGAACGTCTTCTCGATGACCGATGCGTAGAACGCGCCGAACTCATTCTCGACGGCGGGCGTCACCTCGACGTTGGTGGGCACCAGCACGTTGGGCCGGTTCGCCAGCTCGTAGCGCTGCTTCGCGATGACGTGCACCACGAGGTCCTGCGTGCCGCCGCTGTTGACGAGGCCCAGGCGCACCGGCAGCTCGAACTTCTCGGTGTCGTAGTGGAAGCGCAGCGGCGACAGCACGGCCTCGCCGCTGACGAACTGCACCTTCTTCGAGTTCACCCTCGCGACGAAGAACTTCCAGTTGTTCTGGACATACGGCGCCAGGAGCGGCGCAGCCTGCTCGGGGATGCGGTACTTGTTCTCTTTCAGCCACGTCTCGAGGCCGAGCGCTTCCTTCGCCGAGAGGATGAGAATCTCGTACTCGCCCACCTCGAACTTCGCTTCGACCTTCACGCCGAGGTCGCGGCGCCGCTCGAGGCCACCACCCCCAGACGAGAACGAGGGCGGCCCAGCCATCGGAGGCGGTGGCCCGCAGTCACCCGGCTCGTAGTACTCGACCAACCTCGGGCTCGCGAGCGCGTCGATGCGGGCGAAGACCGACTTCGGCAGCGTCTTCACGTTGTCCTTCTGCAGCACCACCGGCACCGGAATCACCAGCGCGAAGTCCTGCGGGGGGCCGCGGTAGTTGTTCTGCATCGACAGCACCGTGCGGGTGCCGTCGCGCATCAGCACCACCATGGTGGCGTCGTTGAACAGGTCGGCGCCGGCGCTCGAGACGTAGAAGCCGCAGAACGCATGCGCGGCGGCGGGCACGGTGCACAGCACGGTGGTGGTCAGCAACAGGGCACGTCGCATCGGAACAGGCCTCCAGAAGGCAGGAAGGACGAACGTCGAAGAACGCCCAGCGCTTGTACGAGGTTCCGTGCGCGGCAAAGCGGTTGAACGTACGCGCGCTGCGTCACAGCATGCGCGCATGGGCCACCTGCTCGACCTGCTCCCACGCGTGCACGCCGAAGGTCACCTCGTCGCGCAGGGCCACGCGTGCATCGACTCGGCCCTGCGCCTGTCACAGATGACCGAGCGCGAACGATGGGACGTCGACCTGTCCCGGCCCCGCTTCGAGTGGCGTGAGGGCGAGGCCGTCATCTTCGCGGGGCCCTGCCAGGTGTTGGGCACGTGGGTCGAGGGCGATGGGTTTCTGTGGGGGCATCACAACCCGAGCATTCCGGCCGCGGGCTGGAGCGAACTGAAGCCGCGGCTCGAGGCCATCGCAGAGGTGGCGCCGCTGCTCGGCACGCGCGCGTTCGACGTGACGAAGCGCGACTGTGCGCTGGTGATGCAGTGGCTCGCCGTGCGCGCAGGCTCCACGGGGTGCTTCGAAGGTCCGGTGGGGCAGGCGACCATCTTCCTCGCCGTGACGCTCGACGACGGCCAGGGCGCCGGTGGCTGGTGTTCGTGGTGCGGGTCGACGCGCGCCATGGTGCGCTCGCTCATCGCGGGCCCTCGCGGCGTGATGATGTGCGACGGCTGCGGAGCGAACGTGGGCGACATTCTGGCCGAGTCCGGGCCACGGCCCAGCCTGCCCTCCGAGCCGATGGCGGTGGGGGCAGCGCCGACCTTGCGCTTCTGTGTGTTCTGCGAACAGCCGCGCGACGGGCTCGTCATGGGCCCGCACGCGGGCGTGTGTCGGGACTGCGGCGGGCTCATTCGTGACGCGCTGGCGAGCCGCGGGCCGTAGCGCGTTCCGCGCGGGCTTCGGGACGGCGTGGTGCGCCTCGCGACGACCCGCCCGTCACCGTCACTGCGAGCCCGCACGTCGCGCGAGCCCAAGCCCTGCGCCGAGCGCGCCGAAGAGCGCCATCGACGACTCGGCGTGGAACAGCGGGTCGTGCAGCGCCGACAGGCCCACCACCAGCGCCAGCGCGCCCATCGCCGCCGCGCCCGCCCGTCCGTGTCGAAGGGCTCGCGCCGCGACCCACGCGAGGAAGGCCAGCAACGTCACCAGCGCGGGAACGCCACCTTCCGCGGCGACCGTGAGGAACTGGTTGTGCGTCTTGCCCTGGTGTTGTCGCACGGCCTCGGGCGCGTCGTCGGGCAGGTACGCGCCGGGCTTGAAGCGCCCCAGGCCCACGCCGCCGAGCGGCTCCTTCGCCAGCGCCGACAGACCCGCCGACACCAGCGCCTGCCGGTCGCTCGCGGCGTTGGCTTCGAGGGCCGAGACGAGGCGCTCCCGCATCGACGGCGTCACCAGCACCAGGAGCGTCGCCACCGCGGCGACGGAACCGCCCAGCAGCACCGCCACCCGCCGGCTCGGTGCGCCCAGGCCCGCCACCACGAGGAGCGCCACCACCAGCGCCACCGTCGCTGCGCGCGCGTGCGGAAACACCGCCACCGAGCCGAGGCCCACGAGGGCCACGACGCCGAAGAGTACCCGCCGCTTCGGCACCAGCAGCGCGCCCGCCGCCACCAGCACCGTCACTGCCGCCGCCACGTTCGCGAAGCGCAGCCGGTGCAGGAGCAGGCCGCCGCCCATGAAGCGGTCCGTTCTCCCGGGCACCGGCTCGTACACGCGGTCGGTCGGCACCTGCGCCCACCACAGGCTCGAGAACGTCTCGGACCTGGGCCACAGCCCCAGGTACTGAAGGCCCGCTGCCGCGCACGAGACGAGCAGCACGCCGCACCCCACCAGCGCGACGCGGAGCAGCGCCGCTTCGGTCACCAGCACACAGGCCCACGCCACGCCTGGCAGCATCAGCACGTCGAAGAGCCGCGCCACGCCGGTACCCGTCGGTGGGTGGCCGAGCACGAGCGGGCCCACGAGGCTCCAGCCGAGGAACGGCGCCAACGGCCAAAGCGCCTTCGCTTCCGCGACGAAGCGGCCCTCGCGCACCAGCACCGCCACCGCGAGCGCCGTCGTCAGCCAGCCGCCCACCGTGGCGAAGAGTTCGTGCACCTGCACGCCCGCCGCGAAGAGCCCCAGTGAGAGCGCCACGAGCGTGCGCAGTCTGTCGGCGCTCGCGCTCAATTCGGTTGGTACCCCTGGCCCCAGCGGTACGCGAAGCCCACCATCGTGACGAGTCCCGCCACCACGTAGAGGCGCTTCCACCGCGGCCGATGCTCGAGCGCGCGCGCGAGGAAGACGAACAGCGGAAAGTTCGACGCCATGTACCGGTGAATGCCCCGCAAGAGGCCGGTGCTCAGCGGCAGCAGCACGTTCACCGTCGCCATCGCCACGTAGCCCGGGCGCTCCCGGCGCTTCACCGCGTAGGCCACGCCCGCCACCGACAGCAGCGCGAAGAGGTGGTGGTCGAGGGACAACGCCAGCGAGAGGAAGGGCTCGAGGAAGAAGGTCGGCCGTCGGCCCCAGCCCGCTTGCACGTGCATGAAGTAGAGCGGGTCTGCGTACAGGAGCTGGTTCATCGCCAGCCAGAAGCCCAGCGCCGCGGCGGGGAGCGCGAAGATGAGGAGGCGCGGCTCGAGCAGCTTCCACCGGCCGGGCACCCCGCGCACGAGCTCGTAGGCCACCGGCAGGCACATGATGACGCCCGACGAGCGGGTGAGCGCGGCCAGCATGCACGCCAGCCCCGCGACGAACCACTTGCCGGTGCGCACGCAGTACACGCCGAAGACGGCGAGGAAGAGGGCGAGGGACTCCGGGTAGACGCACGAGAGGAAGTGCGTGCCCGGGTAGGCCATCAAGAGCGCGATGACGAGCTCGGCGAAGCCCTCGTCGTGGTCGAGCCGCACCAGCTTGTCCAGGTACACCACCGCGCCCACGAGGAAGAGCTGCGCGAGCAGCACGCCACACACGTACGGGTCGAGCAGGCCGAACGTCGCCTCTGACAGCCCGCGCATCATCGACGGCAGCATCGGGAAGTAGGCCGCCGCGTAGACCCAGCCACCATCGTCCCGAATCGGAGGGTACCCGCCGCGCGCCAGCGGCAGGTAGAACATCATCGTGTCCCAGCGGCCCCAGACGTCGAGCACCCGCACGGGAATCTGGTCCCAGAAGAACGAGCCGTCGTTGCCCACCCAGTGCAGGTCGTCGTCGGGGCGCGGCCGGTAGCTGCCCGCCACCATCGCCACCAGCGCGAGCAGCCGCGAGCCCACCAGCATGAGGGCGATGCGCACCGGGCGGGGAAGGGCAGCGAACACGACCCGTGCGCCCCTACCACCAAGCCGCGCTCACGTCGTCGACTCGTCCCCGAGGAGGAAGCCGTGGTGCTCGTCACCGATGACGTGGGTGAAGACGAAGCGCTCGTCGTACGCGAAGGGGACGGGCAGCGCGCGCGCCGCGCGGTCGCCGAACGTCTTCAGCACCACGTCGAGCCCCACGACCTCGGCGCGTGCGGGAACCGAGATGGTGTCTGGCGCGCCCCGGCAGGCCAACGCGAAGTCGAAGGAGCGGACGCGGCGAGGGGTGGGCGCCATCGTGTGCCGGGCATCGTCGCCGATCGGCCGAGCCCTCGCGAGCCTGCCGCGTCGTCAGCGCGCTCCGCGGCCCAGGAGCCGAATCGAGAGCGAGGGGGGTGAGGCAACATCGCTCGTCGCGACGAGCACGGCGTTGCGTGAGGCAGAGGTGTTCGGTCGGAACTGCACCGTCACCCTGGCCGTCCCCGGGGTGATGGCTCCGCTCGACTCACGCCGGCCCGCAGGCACGGTCAGTTGCGTGACGTCACCCGGGTTCGCCGCGACCTCGGTGAACGTCGACGACGGGCTCGCGCCTTCTCGGGCTGCGATTCCCGAGCGCTCGAACGGCTCCAGGGTTCGGCTGAAGAGAGTCACACCCCGCGTCCGCGGTGCACAGCGCCATGACGCACTCGGGAACAAGCACTTGCCGGTGAGGCTGCAGCGCCGAGATTGCTGAGCTCAGGGGGCTCCACCGAAGGCCCAGCCGACGAACGCCTGCGCTTCGAACGACACCGGCCCGGCGGACGCCACCTCTCGCCCATCGAGCACCGCCGTGGGCCGTCGCAGCGCCGCGCGGAAGGCGAGCGCTCCGCCGACCTCGAGCGAAGACACCAGCCGCCACGTCACGCGCGCCAGCGGCCCCAGCGCGACCCACGCGGCGCTGCCCTGGCCCGGGTCCGTCACGCCCTGGCCGGTGAGTTGCCACCACTCCACCGCGAGCGAGCCGCACGCGCCGAAGGTGAACCGTCCGCTGCGGGGCGCCCAGCAGGCCGTCAGCTCACCTCCCAGCGTGGGCCACATCGTCACCGTGCCGACGTCGATGCCGGGTGCCGCGAAGGTGATGGGGAGCCCGACACGTGCCGCCAGCCCCACCTCGAAGAAGCCCACGCGAACGTCGGCTCCAGCGAAAAAACGGCCCGAGCCCGCTGGCACGCTCGCGAACGAGAACAGGCCTCCTGCGCGCGCGCTCACCGAGACCGGCCTCGAAGGTTCGGCCGGTGCTGGCGCCACGGGCGCAGCGACGGCTGGCGGGGGACTGACCGGCACCTCGGACGCGCGAAACGCCTCGGCGCCTTGCAGGCCCAGCACCAGCAGCGCACGCGCCGCCCGCTGCGCGTCAGCGCACGACGACAGCTCCAGCACCCGGGTTGCTTCGAACGGCTCCACGAAGGTGAGCTCGAGCCGCCACGTCGAGGCCTCGTGCTGAAGCTGCACCACCGCGCGGCCGTTCGAGTCGGCCAGCCTCGACAGGTCCGGCGCGGGGCACGACGGAGCCGCGCGCCACTGCACGTCGAGCGCTCCGAACACCAACACCGCGGCGAGCATCGTCACGGCCGACATGATGCCCCGAGGTCGCCTCGTCCGAGGAGCTTTCTGGTGAGCGGGCCTCTCGACACGTCTTCACGAGGTACGCGGGACCAGCGTCTTGAAAGCTCCATCACGCCCGTCGGCGTTGCGCTCGAAGACACAGCCGCGCCGCGCGTGGCAGGCCCCCGCGAGACCGAGCGGCGGTCCGAACGTCAGGTGGAGTGCACCTGGGCTCCGTCGTTGGTCTCGCGCACCCGGGCGCTGGGTGAGGTCTCTTCAGGGTGTACACGCTGGCCGATACTGAACCGTGAAGGAGCGCCCCGGCTCGGGCGCGAACGTCGGGGAGAACACGATGGCATTGCGGGTGAGGTCGTAGCTCCACACGCCCGCGTCGCCGACCGAGGCGGGCAGGGGCTGGCCATCGGCGGTGACGGTGAGGCCACCATCTGGCGACGCTGGAAACGACAGGGCCCACGTGCGCCGCGCGCGCGGTACGGCGAACTCGAGGGTGCCGCCGGGCCCGCCGTCGAGGGAACAGACGCTCGACTGCGCTCCATCGGTCTCGGCCACGGCGGCCGCGAGCACTGCGTCGTCGGGGCCGGCACACGAGGGGGCGAAGCGCGCGGTCGCCGACACCACGACGTCCCGGCTCGGAGCCAGGGCCCGAAGCGCCGCCACCCGAGCGCTCACCGGGCCTGGGAGCTGTTCGAGGGTGTCCTGCACGCACAGCACCGAGAGCGTCGCATCGGGGCGCAGCCAGCCCGCGTCGAGCGCCAGGTGCTCCGAGGCCCGCAGCAGACAGCTCGCGGTCGGCGTCCACGCGTCTCCGAGGAGGAACTTCTCGCTCCACCGCTGGGCCGCGTTGGGCGTCGATGGGCTGACGACGAGTGGAGCGCCGAGGCTGCCCTCGACGAGCCCGCCGCCATCCGCCCGGCCACGCAGCACGCCCAGCTGCACGTCGAGGCCGTTCGTCAGGACGTACTGCAGGAACGAGGTGGCGCTGGCCGCGAGGCCCGCCTGGACGGGCGCCATGCCCGGGCCGTCGGACATCACCAGGAGCAGGTCGGCGCGCAGCTGCGCGCGCTGCGTGAAGGTCTCGACGGTGTCGAAGGTGCCCACGCCCTCGATGGGAATCGACAGCAGGCCCGACGTCGAGGTGCCCGTCACCGTCGAGCGCTGGAGGCCGGCCGAAAGCGGCGTGAAGGCAACGGGTACGGAGACCGAGGCATCGGGCGCGAGCGTGAGCGGCCCGGCGTCGAGCGAGAACGGACCCGCGGCCGCGACCGAGAGGCTGACCGTCTGGGCCGAGCTGCACGTGTTCCAGAGCACCAGAGGCAGCGCTGCACGGCAGCCGATGGGTCGCTCTCCGAAGCGCACCTGGGTGGGCTCGAAGCGGAGCGTGCCCGGCGTGCACCCGGCGTCTTGCGCGCAGCTCCACCCCGAAGGCGTGCACGTGCAGCCGGGGCGCAGGCCCACGCACGCGCACTGGGTGGACGGAATCGTGCCCGAGGGGCACTGCCATGCGCCGCTCACGCAGACCCCTTGCAGCGCGCCGTCTCCGCACTCGCCGCCGGGAGTTCCTGACACGCACATCGGTCGTTGCGCGGGCTGGCAGGTCGCCGTGGGGCAGCTGGGCTGCGGGTCGGTGTGCTCGACCTCGACCCACGTCGGGCCATCGCAGCGCACCGTTCGCCCTCCACACTCGAGCGGCGCGTAGCCATAGGCGCAGGTGAGTCCCTGCACCGAGCAGGACTGCCCGGGCTGCTGTGGCGTGACAGGGCAGCTGTTCTGCGGCCGGCACCTGCCCGTCGGCCCCTTTTCGAAGCCGGCGCTGCACACGCACCCGCTCGCCGTGCACGCGCCGCCAAAGGACGACATCGTCGGCAGCTCGTTGCAGGTCTGGTCGAGGCCGACGGTGCAGGGTGAGGCGCCGCCGTCGTGTCCTCCGTCGCGCGGCATGGTGTTGAAGCCGAGGTCCACCGGCTCGAAGCACGCGGTCAGTGCGCAGCAGCAGAAGAGGACACGGAACGGGTTGGTCATGGGAGTGCTCGAGTGAGTGGCCACAGGGCCGTGCCTCCGTTGCGCCAGCTCATTTGAGTGACACGCAGGTCCGTCGCAGCCGCTCCTGCACGAGCGCCGTGCGGTCGACCTGGGGCATCGCGTCGAGCACGTCCTGTGCTTCGTCGACGCGAGAGAGCCCGCAGAGCGCTTCGACTTCGAGCAACGTCAACTCCGGGCGCAGCGCGCCAGTGGGGTGGGCGCGCCGCGTGGTGCGCGCGATGCGGAGCGCCTGGGCGAAGTCCTTCGTGTCGAGCGCCTCCATGGCGGTGGCGAGCGCGGTGACCTCGGCGGCGGTGGTGTCCGTGCCCGTCACGCGCCCCGTGGCCGGCCGTTCGCCCGGGCTTCCTGCTGCCGCGCGCTCCACGGCGGGCGAGGTCTCGAGCGGGGGAGCCGTGCGGGGCGAGTCGCCGCCCGTGGGTGAGGTGGACGGCGTCGCGGAGTCGCCTCCCGTCGACCGGGCCGTGGCACGCGCGTTCTCGGCGGGCGAAGCGGGAGCCGCCGCAGACCGTTCGACGATGCCCGGGCTCGCCCCCGCCGAGCGGCGGGAGGCTTCGGCCACCGGTCCGCTTCCACCCGTGGGACGCGGGGCCGTCACGGTGCGCTCGGAAGCGGAAGTCTCTTCGGCGCGAGCCGCTCGAGGTGGCCCAGGCGGAGAGGCCGGCTCCTTCGCCTCGATGGCGCCCGGGTCGCGCTGCGGAGAGGCCACGGTCGACGTCGGGGCGGGACCTCGAGCTTCGGCCCCGTCGACGGCTGCTGGCGTCGGCTTCGCGACCTCGGACGGAGAGCGTGGTGCGACGTCGGGCGACGCGGACGCGGGGGCGCCCTGTCCCGCCCGAGGCCGCTCGGGCCCCACGGCCTTGCTCACGACGACGGTTCCGCCGATGCCCACGAGGGCCGCCAGCACCCCGGCGCCCACGAGCTTCGTCACCGACGTCGACGCGACGACTGCCCCGCTCGAGCCCAACGCCGCCGCCGTCGACGACGTCGCCGCGATGACGGCGGCCATCTTCGCCTGCTGCGCCGCAGACGGCCCGCCCTGCTGCTTCGCCGCGTCGACGAGCGCCCGGGCGCGGTCCGACAACTCATCCGTCATCGGATGCCTCCCTTCGCCTCGACGAGCGCGTTGAACTTCTGCCGCGCGGCGCGCAGCCGGGTCGACACCGTGTTCACGTTCGACTCGGTCACCTCGGCCACCTCGGGCGCGGTGAGCCCCTCGAACTCGACCAGCACGAAGACGGTGCGCTGTGCCTCGTCGAGCCCGTCGAGCAGCTCCAGCACGAGGTCGAGCGCCTGGCGCCCCTCGGCGGCATCGTGTGGAGAGCGCCCGCCGTCTTCGAGGCCTGGCGAGAGGGGTTCCCACCCGCCCTTGCGCGTCTCACGACGCCGGTAGTCCTTCGCCACGCGCACCGCGATGCCGTGGAGCCAGGTCTTGAGGGTCGACCCCCCGCGGAACGTGGGCAGCTGGCGATGCGCGATGATGAAGGTGTCTTGCGTCGCGTCTTCGAGGTGGCGCTCCGGCACGCCGAGGCGCTGCAGCACCCGCCAGGTGGTGGCGACATGCGCGTGGTAGAGGGCATCGAAGTCGAGCACGGGCAGCGCGCCGCGAGTCTGGTCCGTCAGGGTGGCCGCGAGAACCGTCATCGCATCGGCCTGAGTGGCCGGGCTCGGCCACATCCGTTGCATCGTACGAAATGCAGTGAGTGCGGCCCGTTACAGCGTCTCTGCGGAAGGAATGTCGGCTGTCCGGAGCCTGTCAACCGGGTGATGTCCTTTGAGGCCCCCGGGGAGCGCCGCTGCCCGGTCGGTCGGTCGAATCGTTCTCGGCGTGGAGGCCCCTCCAGCGGAAGGCCTGCGCCTCGCGAGGCCCCAGGTCACCGTCGATTCGTTGAACACCTCGCCGCTCGTGGGAGGGGACGCGCGCCCAACGAACGGGCCAAGCCGCCGCTCAGCTCGTCATGATTTCCCGCATCGGCGTGGTGCTGCGCCCGGTGCCCGCGCCGACGCCAGTGAAGGTCGGCCCACCGACGGCCTGCATCAAGGCGAGCAGCACGTCGCTGGTGTTCCGCCCGCCCGTGGCCCGGTAGTGCATGTTGGTGCGCAGCCGGCCGCCTGCCGAGCCCGCGACGAGAATCGGGTAGTCGTTGCCCGAGTGCGTGTAGCCCTCGCTCACGTCCGAGGTGACGAGCACCGCCGAGTTGTCGAGCACGGTGTTGCTGCCCTCGGTGATGGCCTTCATCGACGCGAGCGTCTGCGACAGACACCGCATCGAGAACACCACCGAGTCGTGCACCTTGCCCTGCTCGTTCTGGTCGTGGGTGAGCGAGTGCTCCGAGGCGCGCGGGCCGGAGCCCAGCCAGTTGAACGTGTGGAAGCCCACCGAGCCCGAGAACTGCACGGTGGCGACGCGGGTCAGGTCGCACGCGAAGGCCATGGCCAGCAGGTCGCCCATGACGCGGTTGACGGCTTCGATCTGCTCCTGGCCGCTGACGTCGGCGTTCGTCTGGGTCGCCGCGGCTGGAACGCGGCAGGCGCCGACGGGCTGGGCCGGGAGCGTCTGGATGCGCTGGCGCAGCTCGGCGATGCCGGTGAGGTGCTGGTCGAGGCGGGCGCGGTCGTTGGCGCCGAGCCTCGACTGCAGCGCGCGCGTCTCGTCACGCACGGCGTCGAGCACGCTGGTGCGCAGCGTGTTCCGCGGGTCGTTCGGCGACGGCATCACGCCGGTGAAGAGCTGGTTGAAGAGCGTGACGGGGTTCTCGACGGCCTCGAGCGGCGCCGTCGGCGAGGCGTGCGAGAGGAACGCCAGCGTGGGCCCTTCTCCGCGCACGACGCGCTTCGACACGCGCAGCTGGAGCGACTTGAAGCGCGTCTGCGTGCCGATGACGTCGGCCAGGTCCTGGTCGACCGTGCGCTGCGTGAGGCGTGACGCGTACGGCGCGTTGCCCGCGGGCAGGGGGAAAATCTCGGCGCCCGACATCATCGCGGCGACGCCGTCGTGGTGGCCGCGGCGGCCGGGAATCCGAATGTTGCAGCCCGTCACCACGGTGAGCTGCTCCTTGTGGGCCGCCAGCGGCTGCAGCTCTTCCGACAGCTGCCACGCGGTGCCCTGGCCCTGCGCCGCCGGCCGCCAGCGGGGCAGGATGACGCCGTTGCCGAAGAACCACACGACGTACCGCTTCGGGAACGCCATGCCCTGGGCGTACGCGGTGCCGTGGCTGTTCAGCATCGCCTCGAGGGTGGGCAGGGCGATGGCGGCACCGGCGCCGCGCAGGAGGAATCGTCGCGAGAGTCGAAAGCCCATGGTGGTGGTCACTCCAGCGTGCCGAAGCGGAAGGCGTCGCTCGTGACGATGGCCAGCACGAGCTCGGGGAACTTGAAGCCGTTCGACTTCCACCCCTCGTGCACGTCGTGCAGCACCTGGCCTTCGCTGTCGAGCTCGAAGCGGCCGGTGGCCTGGCGGAAGACGGTGGTGGCCATGCACTGCGAGAAGCGCACGTCGTCGCGCAGCAGCGCCGTGAAGTCCTGCGCGCCCTGGTAGCGCTCGTCGCGCGAGAAGATGGTGTCGTAGGTGCCGGTGGTGTCGACGGGCAGCCCGTTGTCCATCGTGCGCGGGCGCCCGAGCGAATCGAAGCCCTCGAAGGGGAAGCCGAACGGGTCCATCAGGCTGTGGCAGCCCTGGCAGCGGGCCTGGGCGGTGCGGTCTTCGAGGCGCTGGCGGAAGGTGCGCCGGTTGTTCATGTCGGGCGGGGGCACCTGGGCCACCACGTCGGGCGGCGCCATCGCCACGGCCATGCAGAGCAGGCGCTGGCGCACGAGCTTGCCGCGGTGGGTTGGTGAGGTGTCGACGTCGTGGGCCTTGTTGGTGAGGTGCCCCAGGCGCGTCAGCACGCCCGGGCGGCTCGCGGGCAGCTCGACGGGCTGAATGCCGGTGGCCGGCGCGGGCAGCCCGTAGAGCGGCGCGGTGCGGCGGTCGACGAAGCCCACCCGCGTGGTGAGCAGGTCGCGGAAGTCCTGGTCGGCGTCGAACGCGACGTGCGCGAAGAGGAGCCGCAGCTCCTGCCGCATCGACTGCGCCACGTCGCGGTTGAAGGCCGGGTCGGACTTCTGCGACGACGTGAGCGAGTCGAGCTCGAACACTTCGTCGAAGAGCGACGAGACGGCCTCGCGGGCCTCGGTCGACCGGAGCAGCCGCTGGGCCTGCGCGCGCAGCCCGTCGGCCGTCTCGAGCGAGCCGTTGCCCGCCGCCTCGAGGAGCGCGTCATCGGGCGTCGACTGCACGAGGAAGAACGAGAGCCGGCTCGCCAGCTCGTACGGCGACAGGCGCTGCCACCCCTTCGCGGCGTCGGCGGTGCCGCGCTCGTCGAGGTAGACGAAGTTCGGCGACTGGAGCAGGCCCGCCAGCACGAACTCGACGCCGCGGTTGAAGCTCGAGTAGCCCTGCGCGGCGGCGGTGCCGATGGTCTGCCAGCGCGTCACCTCGTCGGGCGTGAGCGGCCGGCGGAACAGCCGGCGGCCGGTGGTGCTGACGACCGTGCGCATGCAGGCCGCGTCGGCGACGCCGCTCGGCGTGCAGGGAATCAGCCGGGCCCGGGCCGTCGCATCGGCGAGCGCCGCCTGCGCCGCGGCGAAGGCGTTGTCCTCGAAGCGGGTGACGTCGGTGGGCGTGACGGACTTGCTCGACGCGCCGATGGTGACGAGGCCGCCCTCGGTGAGGTCGGGCGTGACGGTGACGGCCGCCGCGGCCTGCGCGCCCAGCACGTCGCGCACGGTGTTGCGGTACCAGGTGCCCAGCATCACGCGGGGCCGCAGCACGCCGGGGCGAAACGGTGGAAACGTGGGTGGCGTCGGCTGCGCCTGACCGCCACCCATCGGGCCTGCGCTGCCTCCAGCGCGCGTGCTGTCGACGATGTCGGTGATGATGGTGCTCTCACTGCCGCCGCCGATGAAGCCACCCTCACAGGCAGCCACGGCCACGCAGACGCTCGCGATGACGGACAGGCGCATTCGGCGCAACAGAGCAGGGTTCATGCCCCGTCGTCGAGGTCCCATCAGCTTGAAATCAGGCCGGGTTTCGGCCGGAGGCGGCAGGTGGTGGAGCATCGATGCTCCAGGGCCTGCAACGTGCGGTTGGCAGAAAAAACCGAATGATCAGCCGACGCGTGCGCCCTTGGGAATGACGACGAGCCCCGACTCGGTCAGCGCGAAGCGCTTCTTGTCCTCCTCGGGGTCGAGGCCGATCTTCGTGCCCGGCGGAATGGTGACGTTCTTGTCGATGATGGCGCGGCGCACGACGGCGTGACGGCCGATCTCCACGCCCTCCATCAAGATGGACTGGTCGACCTCGGCCCAC
>JALOQF010000279.1 GCA_025459425.1 Myxococcaceae bacterium
GGGCAGCACGCCAGGCGCCACCTGCGCTGCGATTCCCGTCGACGCCTCGCTCGCCGGCCTCGGCCTCGCGATGCTGGCGCTGGCTCGCCGCCGCCGCTCATGAACACCGTGAGGGCATGGAGGCACGTGCCTACCTGATTTCGACGCGCCCCTCGTCAGCCACTGCTGACGGGGGGCGTGGCCGTTCAGTACCATCGTCAGTCCAGATGAGACCCACAGGCCCGAGGAGCACCTCATGAGACTTCTGACTTTCGCGATCGCCGTCGTCGGTCTGGCGGCCTGCACCGAGGCCTTCATCGAGAAGAAGTCGAAAGACGCGATCAACGTCGACGATCGGCTCGCGATCTCGGGTCGCGTGTGTACCGAGCGGCCCGACCGAAACGGCTTTCCAGTGAAGGTCGTGCTGGTCGCCGACCAGTCAGGCTCGATGTGTGTCTCTGATCCACCGGGCTCCCAGCAATCGAACGGCTTCTGCGAGATGGCGGCCGCCACGCTCAACGTCACCGGGTCGACCGAACCCGCGCGCGTTCGCGCCCTGCGCCGGTTGCTTCAGGGGTTCGCGACGCAGCGGAACATCTCGGTCGCGCTCGTGCCGTTCGAGACGAACGTGAAGGGCGTGTACCCGACTCGTGGGTTCGCCCGCCCGGACGACCCGATGTTGCTCTCGCGCGTCACGGCGCTTCAGTCGGAGCTCGGCAAAGGAACCGACTACCAGGGCGCGCTCGCCTACGCGTACTCGCTCATCGCGTCGGACATCGGAGAGACCCAGCGCCGCGCTCCCAACTTGTTGCCCCGCACGCGCTACGTCGTCGTGTTCCTCTCCGACGGGGTGCCGTACCCGCGCTGCGCGGCGAACGACAACCTCACGCAGTACGCCGATGACATCAACCCCGAGCTCGTCTGGGAAGACTCGCTGGGCGCGGGGACCTTCTGCAACGAGATCGACGCCGACATTCCGCCGGCCGATCGCATCACCACCTTCGTGCCCGGTACCGACCGCAATCAGAACTACCAGCTCTTCAGCTACGTCGACCCGCTCATGGAGCTGCGCGACCAGTTCAACATCGGCGACATCCGGCTCCACACGGTGCTGCTCTTCAACGCGGAAGCCGTGCGCGCCTGCGGCCCCATCTGCCAGGACCTCTACGGCCGCTACGCCCGCTGGCCGGGGCCCGTGCCCGTGGCTGACGGACCGGCCGCCGCCAAGCGCATCGCCGGGTGGACGCTCCAGCAGCTCGCCCAGCGCGGCAACGGGGTGTACCAGGAGTTCGAGAACTTCGCCGGCATCGCTCAGCTCAACCTCGGCGCGCTCGACTACTCGTCACTGTTCTCGCGCAACGTCATGAAGTCCCTCTTCGTCCAGCCACTCTCGAGCGAGCCCGGTGCCCTCGACCGGATCGTGGACAGCGACGGTGACGGCCTCATCGACGAAGAGGACAACGACTTCACGTTCGCTACCAGCCGCTTCGATCCGGACAGCGACGGTGACGGCTTCGACGACCTCTTCGAGGCGACGCGGGTCTCCGACGGCTTCAAGGCCAACGCGCGCGACGGTCGCGGGTGCGACCCGATGTCGCCGCTCACCCTCGGCTGCCGGCCCTCGGACCGCGACGGTGACGGCCTGTCGGACTTCGCCGAGCGCTATCTGAGCCAGTGGATGGCCGACAACACGCTCATCGACGCCGACGCCGACGGCCTGCCCAACGGGGTCGAAGTTCGTTACGGGCTCGACCCCATCAGGCCCCAGCGCGACCTCGACACCGACGGAGACACCGTGCCCGACGTCGATGAGATTCGGTTGGGCTCGCACCCGACGCGGCGCGACCGCGAGTTCCGCGAGAAGAATGGCCTGCAGTACGCCCTGAGGCAGACCGTTCAGAACGACGACTCGGTCTGCTACGACTTCACCGTGAGCAACCTGCAGCTCGTCACGCCACCGATTCGCGCGGGCTTCTCGCGACAGGGCTTCAACCTCTTCAAGGTGTGGTTCGGTGAGGCGCCCGAGGCCAGCGTGGCCAGCGACTACGGCACCTGGAAGGCCGCGTGTGTGTGGGCCCAGTACGACCCGCCGTCGGTGCGCGTGCCGGCCGGGCCCGAGGCGCAGCCACTGACGAACGCGAACTTCGTGGTGCCCGGTGACCTCGTCGAGCCGGCCCACTACGACTCCCGCTGCGTCGGCACCAACCCGTCGCGCGGCCAGACCGGGCCGGTGCCATGACCCGCGCCGTCAAGCTGGCCAGCGTCGCGTCCTTCGCCGCCGGGCTGCTCCTGGCGGCCTGTACTGACACGTACCTCTACGACGAGCGGCGGGAGCGCGAGATCCCCGTCGACCGGAGCGTCTCGTTGCAGGGTGAGTTCTGTACGCCGGGCTCCGACCAGGTGGTGCGGCCCATCAAGATTCTCATCGCGATGGACGCCTCGCAATCGATGAACATCACCGACCCCGACGGCACCCGTGCGCGCGCGGTGGTCGACCTGCTCGACAACCTGCCGCAGGAGCGTGAGGTCTCGATTCTGGTGATGCTCTTCGCCGGCAGCACCACCGCGTTCCTCTCGAAGAGCGGCCTGCAGGAGTTCGAGTCGGTCACCTCGCTCGACCAGGGCGACCGCGACGTGCTGCGCCAGCGAATCCTCAACTTCGCCGCGCCGGGGAACATGGCGAACCGCGACTCGACCGACTTCGTCAAGCCGCTGTCCGACATCTACGCCATCATCAACCGCGACCTCGCCAACGCGCGCCTCATGCGCCGCGGCGAAGAGACGCGCGCCCGCTACTCGGTCATCTTCCTCTCGGACGGCCAGCCGACGAACAACCGGGACGAGGAGCTGCTCTGCGGAGACGCCGTGCGGCGCATTCGGCAGCTGAAGGATCTGGCCGACGACGTCAAGGTGAACACGGTGCACGTGTTCCTGCCCACGCAGCCGGTCAACTCGTCGGTGTGCGACCTCGACGGTGGCGTGATTCCGCCCCCGCCGTCGGGCTCGCTCTGCGAGATCCCGAACCTGCCGCCCGGCTCGTGCCCGCTGCTCATCATCAATCAGAACGCCGAGCGCCTCTCGCGCATGGCGGACCTGGGCGGTGGCAATTTCCGCGACTTCCGCAACGGTGAGCCCATCAACTTCCTCAACTTCCAGTTCGGACAGGTGCGGCGCACGTGGGTGTTCGACAAGCTGGTGGTCTCGAACTTCTCGGCGCCCGCCGGGAGCCCGCTCGAGCTGGCCGACACCGACAGCGACGGGCTGCTCGACGAAGACGAGTTCCGCGCGCGGACCGAGCCCTGGGTGGTCGACAGCGACTCCGACGGCTTCTCGGACGGCATCGAGGTCTACTTCAACGGCCGCGGCGGCATGTTCAACCCGGTCGGACGGCTCGCCGATGGTGGCGGAGCCGATCAGGGGTGTCCGCCCGAGCTCCGCGGCGTCGACAGCGACTGTGACGGGCTGCTCGACTGCGACGAGCAGCTCATCGGCACCAACGCCCGGCGCGTCGACAGCGACGACGACGGGGTGCCCGACTCGGTCGAGTTCAAGCTGACGACGCAGCCGGCCTCGAACGACCTCGACGAAGACCCGGACAACGACGGGCTCGTCAACGGCGCGGAGCTGCAGCTGCACACGAACCCGCGCCTCGTCGACGCCGAGAAGCTCTCGGTGAGCGGGTACCGGTACCAGATCACCAAGAGAGGTGGCATCGACGAGCTGGGCCGCCAGTGCTGGGACCTGCGGGTCGACAACGTGCTGCTCGCGAACACGCTGCCCGACATTCGCGACGCGGGCGTCGACGACGCGGGCGTCTCGGAGTACCGGCGCGGCGCTGGGTACAACGACATCTTCGTGAGCGTGTCGATGCGGCCTGGCGACGACCCGACTGGTCGCGCGCTGCTGCGCACGTTCCGTCACAAGACGACGCGCTTCCCGGTCGGCGGCATCCGGTCTCCGCCCGACGGCATCATTCGCGTGTCGAACGACGATTTCGTGGCAGGCTGCGCCGCGCCGCCGGGTGGTATCCCCGCGCCGTGACGTTCATCGTTCCCGGAGCACGGCCGGCTCCGGGACACCACGCGCAAAGCGAACACACACATGATCTGGAATCAGACTCGGGGATTCGTGGGCTTGGCAATCGCGGCGCTGGCGACCGGGTGTCCGGTGATGGTCGAGCCGTGCGTGGAAGGCGATGAGCCGACCTGTGACGCCGGAGCGTTGCCCGCTGACTCGTGCAACACGCTCGAAGAGGCCGCCAGCCCGGACTGTACGCTCACCCTGTGCGAGGACCGCGAGGCGTTCCTGTCCGAGACGGCCGACGGCGGCGCCGACGTCGACTTCTACTCGGTGACGCTCCCGGGCGGCCTGACGCCGCGGAGCCTGTTGTCGGTCAGAGGGGGCTACGGCGGCGTGCCGCAGACGCCCATCAACTTCAGCGTCAACGTGCTGCGCACCGGCGCCGACGGTGGGTTGCAGACGGTGGCGAGCGCCAACAACCAGCGCATGGGGGCGGCCCTGCCGAAGAACGTCGAGGTCACCCAGCCGTTCTCCGAGTCGAACGCCCGGCTGGTGGTGCGGGTCAGCGACGTCGGCGGCGTCACCCCGCCGCGCGTCGACAACCGCAACCCCTACCGCATCAACGTCTGCGTTCAGGACAACCCCGACCAGAACGAGCCGAACGACATGACGCCGACGCCCATCGCGCTCGCGGCCTCGAACGGGGTGCAGCAGGGCACCTCGTCGGGGTACCTGGCGACGAACAACGACCTCGACGCCTTCTCGTTTCCCGTGTCGGGGGCGCGGCAGATCATCTACCTCCGCATCTCGTCGACGGCGATGAACCTGATGCCGCCGCTGGCCTACCGCCTCGCCTTCACGCTCAAGAACCCGGCCGGCATGCCGATCGCCGAGGGCGTGATGGACAACGAGTTCCTCCAGGTCGACCTCTCGACCGCGCGGCTCGCGCCAGCAGACGGCACGTATCGCCTCGAGGTCTTCGGCTACCGGCAGCCCAACCAGATGACGCCGGTGCCTGGCGACCTCCGGCTCCGGTACGACGTCGAGGTTCGCGTCATGCCCGACCTCGACACGAGCGAGGGCACGATGGGGAACGACACGGCGGCGACGGCGCGGCCGGTCAACCTGGCGCTCGGCGCGCCGACGACCTTGACCGGGCGCATCGCCTACGTGCCGGACTCCGAGTGGTTCCGGCTGAACCTGCCCTCGCGGAGCGGGCCCGCGGTGCTGCGGTACGAGCTTTTGCCGACGGGCGCTGCGGGGCGGTTCCCGCCGCTGGCGATGATTCCGACGCGGCAGATCCGCGTCGCCCAGGAGATCACCACCGGCGCCACCATCGCCGACCGCCAGAACAACTGCGCGACGCGCGCCGACCTCTGCCCCCGTTCCTTCGAAGATCCGTTCTCCGGGCCCGGCCAGCTCGTCAATGGGCTCTGCAGGGGGCCCGGCATCGACCCGCCGCAGTGCCTGCTCGCGGAGCGGAACGAAGAGTTCCAGCTGCCGCCCTTCCGGTCGCAGAAGAACTTCGTGGGCGCCATTCCAGTGCCCCCGGGCGTCACCTCGCTGCTCTTCACGTACTCGGACACCGGCAAGGGTCGGGTGAAGTACGCCGATGACCGCGAGTGGTCGATTCGGGTGGTGCTCGAAGACGACCCGGACGAGGCGATGCGCACCACGATTCCCACGGTGGCGCTCGGCTCGACGCTCACCGAGGCGCGAGGCGTGCTCACGCATGGGTACGGGAAGACGATCGCGTTCGAGGACCTCAACGACGGCCAGGGCATTCGTGGCCCGAATGACTACGACGCCACCGACACCGACCGCGACGCCTTTCGCTTCACCTACGGCGGCGCCATGGGCGACCAGACGTGGCAGCTCGAGTGGACCATCGGGAACGCCGACGGAGGCTCTCGGCCGGCCGGGACGGTCGCGCTCGAGCTCCGGTTCTGCGAGGGTGCGAGTCAGGCCGACGGTGGGTGTCCGGGTCGAACGAGCATTCTGGCGCCGCGCTTCGACCTCTTCACGCCGTGGTACCTGCCTCGCGAGCTGCCCAACCGACGCATTCAATACACCCAGATGCAGCAGGGCAACGCGACCATCATTCGGGTCGAGCCGGTCGCCTGCTACTGCCTCGCGCAGCAGTTCGTGGCTGGTGGTGCCTTCCAGATGAGCGTGGTGGCCGTCGACCGCACGGGCAACGACCCGATTCCGTTCTCCGTTCGGCAGTCGATCAGCGCGTACCCCGGCACGTACGCGAACCCTGACGGCGGCACGACACCGGTGAGCTGCCCCGGCAATACGCCCGATGGTGGTGGCGGCTGCCGATTCCAGTTGGCCAACTGACGATGCGTGGAGCCAGCCGACGGTCGCACGAGCTCGGTTCGGTTCCACGGCCAGCCATGTCCACTACCTGGGGTTCGCAGGTCGAGCCTGTGGCGGGTCGCCGTCGCGCTGGCGTGCACGCGCGCGAGGTTGGGGGACCGACTCTGGGTGGTGGCCGGGCCCCGGGGAGGCGCCTCGTCGTTCAACGCCACGCCCGCCTGGGAGGGCGCGCGTGGGCCTGCTGGTCAGTTCCCCGACGCGTTCTTGAGGCGCAACGGCACCACGTCGACCTTCACCAGGTAGCGCGCGCGTGCGTCAGAGGTGAACTCGATGAGGTGGTCGCCCACGTCGGACAAGTCGGCCTCACGGCTGACCCACCCCCGCGACTCGGCCTCTCCAACGAGGGAGCGCCCCGAGAGCGTGCGCGGAATGTTGCTGCGGCACTCGGTCTCGTGAAACCGAATGCGCGTCTCTTCTCCGGTGCCGGCCACCTCGGCGAGGAAGAACGACAGCGTGACCGTCGACGGCTCGAACAGCTGCACGATGAACCGATTCTGGCCGGGGAAGCGGCCCTCGACGTAGCTGCGGTCTCCGAGAATGCAGCCCACGGTGGTGCGACAGACCGGCCACTCACCGTCGCAGCGGTCTTCGACGCGCGTCCCCAGGAACTGCTCGCGCACGCTCCCGCAGCCGAAGCTCGACGCCAGAAACACGACGACCCCCACCCG
The DNA here is from genome assembly GCA_025459425.1 of Myxococcaceae bacterium. Lineage (GTDB taxonomy): Bacteria > Myxococcota > Myxococcia > Myxococcales > Myxococcaceae > Xiheimicrobium. Next base: position 7,050 of record JALOQF010000279.1, read on the forward strand.
TTGCAGTAGAACCACACCGCATCTCTTCGAACGAGGACGATTCATGAAGCGCTCGACCCTTCTCGCAGGCATCGTGGGAGCCATCACCGGCAGCATCATGGCCTGCGGGCCCATGACTTCCAACCGGAAGGTCTGCGATGGAGACACCTTCGCGAACGACGCCGAGCTCTGCGTCGACCGCTCGGCGCTCGGCTTCAACGCCGAGTTCGGAGGCGGCACCTTCGTGGGGGCCCGGCCCGTCGATTCCATCAGCATCACCAACCGCGGCCTGCGGCCCCTCGAGGTCCGCTCGGTGCGGTACGAGGGCGAGTCGCAGTTCAGGGTGACGTCGAGCTGGGGCGAAGGCGCCGTCGGCAGCGCGATTCCCGCCACCAGCATTGCGGGCGGCAAGCAGGGCTTCCTGCAGGTCGAGTTCGCGCCGACGCAGCCGCGCGGCTACTCGGGCACCATCACCATCGAGTCGAACGCCTCGAACCTGCCGAACCTCGTCATCCAGCTGTCGGGGTGCGGCGTCCCCGCCGATGGTGGCACCTCGAACTGCTACGCCTGCGACGTGCTGGCGCAGGGCTGCACGCCGCAGGTCGATGGCGGACCGCGCACCTGCTACCAGAGCCCTTCGGGTGCCACCTTCTGCTCGTTCGAGACGGGCACCGCCGCAGTGGGGGACACGTGCGACTCGCCGACGACCTGTTCCCGCAACTCGGTGTGTCTGTCGGTTTGTCAGCGCCGCGTCGACGGCGGCGCGTGCGCCACGAACGCCGAGTCGCGGTGCTACCAGGCCTGCAACCGTGACGGTGGCGCGCCCAACTGCGGTGGCAAGGAGTGCCTCGACCTGACCTCGCAGGGCATTCGAAACTACGGCGCCTGCGCGCTGTGAGGCGACGCTGGTGAAGGACCCGGGGCTCCGCGGCCGGTGGTCGCGGGGCCCTTCGTTCTTCTCGCCCAGCGTCATCGGGTGACGAACGCCGTCGCGCACGCCGGGTGGACCCGCCGGCGGGCTGGTTGGCCACGCACCGTCAGAAGTGCGCGAGCGTGACGGTCGCCTGGGGGCCCTCCTGCGGAGGTGGGCGCGTGGCTTCGACGACGAGCGGCACGGCGGTCGACAACAGCACGGCCCCGAGCGTCACCCAGGGCAGCGCCGCGATGCCGACGGCAGGGACGAAGACCACCAGGCAGAACGCGACGGTGCTGAGCGCGCCCGCGCCGAGCGCCCAGGGCACCGCCCGCTGGAGCGCCTTCGTGTCGCGCGAGAAGAGCGTCGAGGCGACGGCGGTGCCGATGACGTAGCCCGCGAAGCCTCCGGCGATGGCGCCGATGCCGCCGCCCAGCCCGCTCCCCGGCGCGAGAATGAAGCCGGCGAACGACCCCAACGGCACGGCGAGAATGCCGATGCCGAACGAGATGACGGGGGCGAGGACGGCCCGGCCCACGAGCTGCCCGGCGGTCGCTGGCGGATCGGGCACGGGCCGCGCTGGCTCCCGCAGGCTCCAGGCCGGGGCTGGCGGAGGCGGGGGCGCGTCGTCGGCAGGGAACAAGGGCGGCGGAGACAACTGCGCAAGACACGTCGCGAGGACACAGGCGAGCACGAGCGCACCTCAGCACACCTGGCTGAGTCAGACCCAGCGCCCCGACCCGGCCAGGTGGGTCGCCCGCGTTTCCCGACGTGACCTCGGCCGATGCGCCCGAGGGAACGAGCCATACTTCGTCGTGCGGCGGCTTGCTTGCTTGCCCTGCCGGGAACCGCATTGGCGCTCCGCCACTGACGACGATTCCGTTCACTGAAGACGACGCCCGCCGCCGTTGGGAACCAAGCCGCCACGGCCCTGGCTTCCGGCAGCGTCTCGGGCGTCACCGCGACCGGTGCACACCGCGGGACGAGGTGACTGGTCCGCAGGCCTCGCGTGGCCACGAAGGCGCTTTGTCTGCCCGTTCGCTGCAGCTTCGAGACGTGGCGGCGGTCGGCCCCGGGCGACCGGGTGACGAGGCCACCTAGCGACCTGGACTGGCGGGGGCTCGACGACCTTCGTCGACCCGCCCGTGGGCCGTTCGCGTCGCGGTGCCCGAAAACTTGAGGCCCTGCTTCACCGCGCCACACTCCTGTCGCTGGTTGAAGCCATCGAAGGAGACGCGCATGAGCTGGGACGTGGTGACGTTCGGGTCGTTTCAGGTTCCAGAGCTGAGCCGGGAAGAGTGGCTCACCTCGCCCATCACGCGGGACGAGTTCCCGTGGCTCGACGAGCTGGGCGGCGTCGAGACGCGCCACGAGACACCGGAAGCACTGCTCACCTACCTCGCCGAGCTGCCGCTCGCGCCCCACCAGTTCTTCGACGTCTCGGCCGACTCGAGCCTCGTCACCGCGCAGGGGTACCTGGGCGAAGAGCCGTGGCGCGACGTGTGCCAGGCGCTCGCGCTCCTCTTCGCCT
>JALOQF010000280.1 GCA_025459425.1 Myxococcaceae bacterium
GACGAGACGCGCACGAAGCTCGAAGCCGCCGCCAGGGAGCTCGGCCTGGCGTTGGGCACCCAGAGGGACCTCGAGGTGCGCCACGCCGACGTCGACGCGCAGCGCGAGGCGCTGGCGGCCGAGCGGACCACCTTGCTCGAGCGCATCGCCCGACTCGAGGCCCAGCTCGCCGACGACGCCGCGCGCACCGCCGCGCTGTCGAGCGACGTCGCCGCAGCGCGGGAAGGGCTCGAGCTGCAGCGCGCCCGCGCCGACGAGGCCGAGGCGCTGGCCCAGTTGTCGAGCGAGCGGCTCAAGGCCCTCGAGCACCGGCAGGTGATGAACCTCGCCCTCCCCGGCCGGCGCGCGCTGGGAATTCCCCGCCACGGCACCGTCTCGCTCGACCAGCTGGCGGCCCTCGTCAGCACCCTCGTCTCGGCCCAGGCCGACGTGCGCCTCGAGCTCGGCGTGCGCGGCGGCTCGCGCACCCTGTGGTTCAAGAAGGGCGCGCTGCACGGCGCCGAGTCGACCTTCGACCACGAGTCGCTCATCGACCGCGCGCGCCGCGATGGCCTCATCGATGCGCGCCAGGAGGCCGAGCTGCGCCTGCTGCGCACGGCCACCGCGGCGGAGCAGCTCGAGGCCATGAAGGCCCGCGGCTTCCTGCGAGAGATCGAGACGGTGCCCCTGTTGCAGCGCGCGACCGAGCACGTGGCGCTCGAGGCCTTCGCCGAGGAGTCCACCCAGTACCGCCTGTCGGACGAGCCTCCCGCGACCACGGTGCTGCTGGTCGCGGTGCCCCGCTCGACGCTCCCGCTCGTGGCCGAGGCGCTGCGCCGCGCCGTGCCGGCCGACGCCCTGCTCGAGCGGCTCGGGGGCGCCGAGGCCGTCTGTCACGCCACCGAGAACGACGTCGACCTCCGCGCGATGGGCTTCACCGACAAGGAGCGCAAGATGGTGTCGTGGGTCGACGGCGAGGCCACCGTCGAAGACCTGGCGCTCGCCTCGGGGCTCAAGGCCGAGGCCAGCTTCCGCGCGCTGCTGGTGGCGAAGCTGCTCGGCGTCATCGAGGTGAAGCCCCCGACGGTGTCGGCCCCCGCGCCTTCGGGCGATCTCGACGTGCGGCGGCTCGAGGCCAAGTACGACGAGGTGCAAGACGCCGACTACTTCACCATCCTCGGGTTGACGCGCGGCGCATCGAGCGACGACGTCGAGCGGGCCGCGCGCCGGCTGAGCGAGGAGTTCGACCCCCTCAAGTACACCGGCCACCCCGACGCCTCGCTGCAGCAGCGGGCCCAGGTGGTGTCGTCACTCATCGAAGAGGCCGCCCGCGCGCTCGAAGACGAGCGGCGCCGGGCCGAGTACGCCCGCCACCTGCTCGACTGAGGACCCGGCTTGGCGCCCCACCGGGTCCAGCGTTACAAGGAAGGCATGGTTCGCGAAATCCTGGTGTGGCCCCACCCCCTCCTCAAGCAGAAGGCGCAGCCCGTCGCGGTCGTCGATGACACCACCCGCGCGCTGATCAAGGACCTGTTCGAGTCGATGTACGCCGCCGACGGTGTCGGCCTGGCGGCCCCGCAGATTGGGGTGCTCCAGAACGTCATCGTGCTCGACACCACGCCGCGTCAGCCCGAGGCGAAGCCGCTGGCGATGGTGAACCCCGAGATCCTCTCGTACGAGGGGAAGGTCGACTACAAGGAAGGCTGTCTGTCGGTGCCTGGCGAGGCCGAAGACGTCGAGCGCGCCGCCATCGTCACGGTGCGCTACCTCGACGAGCAGGGGGTCGAACGGACCCTGCGGTGCGACGGGCTGCTCGCCATCGCGGTGCAGCACGAGACCGACCACCTCAAGGGCACGATGTTCGTCGACCACATCTCGTCGCTGAAGCGCGAGCTCATTCGCAAGCGCATGAAGAAGATCCAGGCCGTGCAGGAGGCCGAGAAGAAAGAGGCGGCCGCCGCGGCGAAGAAGGCCCGCACGAGCGGCCGCCAGGAAGCCCGCTGACGGCGACTCAGCGGCGGCGCGCCCCTTCGAGGAAGAAGCGCCCCGCCAGCCGGAGCGACTCGAGCAGGGGCCGCCCGCTCTCCGACGCCCACCCGGCCAGCGAGGCCATGCACGTCAGCAGGTAGAGATCGGCCAACAGGCGCGGGCGCTGTTGGTCGGTCAGCACGCCGGCGCGCGCCGCGGCCTCGAAACGTTGGCCGAGCACGGCGCGCAGGCTGTCCCCCCGCGCGTCGGGGAAGTTCTGCGACTCGAGCCGCAGGCCCACCGACATGGCGTCGACGATGAGGCCCCGCTCGTCCTGCCAGGCGCGGGTCATCCACTCCGCGACCGTGTCGAGCACCTTCCCCAGCTCGACGTCGGCCGGCAGCTCCTTCACCGCCTCGGCGACGGGGCGCTCCGTCTTCTGAATCAGCTCGGCGAGGACGTCCTCTTTCGCAGGAAAGTGGAAATAGAACGCAGTCCGGCTGACGCCCGCGACGAGCGTGATGTCGTCGACCCGAGCGTCCCGGAAGCCGTCCCGACGGAAGATGCCCAACGCTGCCTCGTACAGGCGGAGGCGCGTGGCCTCGCGCTGACGATCTCGACTCGTTTCACCCACGCTCAAGACCTCGGAATCTGGCGCTGGCCCGGCCGGCGGCGCCCGTTCGTTGGCCCCCCTTGAACTCCCTGCACCTGCGACTGCAGCTGCTCCCAAACGCACCCTGCCCTGGTCTGAATTCCAGTCAGGCTGTCAGGCGTACCCTGCTCGTCACTTCACGAGCACCCCTCGGAAGCCGCGCGACCATAGCGGCCCATTCGCTGACGGGTGCCGACCAGACACATGTAAATGAAACCAATGTGGCCAGAAGCCCCCCTGTTCACTGGAGTTCTCAGGGGTGGCGCGGGCGCGTCAGCCGGCGGGCCGTCGAACCTGCCGGTCCGAGACGCCCCGACGAGGACAGAGCTCGGCCACGATACACCGATGGCACTCGGGTGCGCGCGCGTCGCACACGCGGCGTCCGTGCCAGATGAGCAGCTGGTGGCCCTTGAACCAGCGCGCCTCGGGGAGCAGTCGACGCAGGTCGACCTCGACGTCATCTGGGTCGCTCCGGCTCGACAGGCCGAGGCGCTTCGAGAGCCGCAAGATGTGCGTGTCGACGGGGAAGGCCGGCTCGCCGCCGAGGTGCATGGTGACGACGCCGGCGGTCTTGTTGCCGACGCCCGGAAGCTCGGCGAGCGCAGCGCGTGACACCGGCACCTCGCCGCCGTGCCGCTCGAGCAGCACCTGGCCCAGCTTCACGAGCGCCCTGGCCTTGTTGCGGAAGAGGCCGACCGTCTTGATGTAGCGCTCGACCTCGGCCGGCGTCGCGCGCGCGTAGTCGGCGGCCGAGCGGAAGTCGCGGAAGAGCGCCGGCGTCACCAGGTTGACGCGCTTGTCGGTGGTCTGCGCCGAGAGCAGCACGGCGACCACGAGCTCGAGGGGCGTCTCGTAGTCGAGCTCGATCTCGGCCTCGGGCATGGCGGCGTCGAGGCGGTCGATGATGGCCCGCGCGCGGGCCTGCTTCTCGGCGAGGGGCTCGCGGGCCACGTCAGCGCTCCACCACCACGCGGGGCACGTGCGCGCCGAGCCGCGTGAGGACCTCGTAGTGAATGGTCTGCGCCCAGCCAGCGAGCGTCTCGACCGACAGCACCTCGTCGCCATCGCGCCCCAGCAGCGTGGCCGAGAGCGGCGCCTCGCTCGAGACCGCGTGCGTCACGTCGACGATGAGGTGGTTCATCATCACCCGGCCCAGCACGGCGCAGCGCTTGCCGTTGACCAGCACGTGCGCCTTCCCCGAGGCGATGCGCGGGTAGCCGTCCCAATAGCCGACGGGCAGCACGGCCACCCGCGTGTCGGCGCCGCAGCGCCAGGTGCAGCCGTACCCGACGTAGCTGCCCGCCGGGAGCCACTTCACCACCTGGCTGGGGCAGCGCCACGAGAGCACCGGGCTCAGGGTGGGCACGGCGCCCAGCACCACCCGGGCCGACAGCCGCGTCTCGGTCGAGGGCCACAGGCCGTAGAGCCCGATGCCGACGCGCACGACGTCGTAGCGGGACTCGGGCAGCACGAGGGCCGCGGCGCTCGCGGCGAAGTGCCGGCTGACGGACTCGGGCAGGGGCACCCGCTCGCCCAGCCGGGCCGCGCTGCGCTCGAAGGCCGAGAGCTGCGTCGCCGCGTAGGACTGCTCGGTGACGTCTTCGGTGTTGGCGAAGTGGCTCAACACGCCGGCCACCTGCAGCACGTCGCGCGCCCGGGCCAGCACGTCGGCCTCGCCGGCGTCGAGCTGGCGCTCGGTGAAGCCCTCGCGGCCCAGGCCGGTGTCGAGGTGCACGTGGCAGCGCGCGACCAGCCCCCGGGCCCGCAGCGCCGCGACGGCGCCTTCGATGGAGCGGTCGGCCACCACCACGTCGACCTGCGCCTCGGCGAGCGCCACCACCTCGTCCGACGAGAGGGCCCCGATGACGAGCACCTCGCGACGAGGCGCGCCGTGGGCCGCTTCCCAGGCGCGCACGGCCAGGCCTTCGGCGGGCGTCACCACGTACAAGACGTCGGCCGAACCGTGAGCGAGGGGCAACAGCTCGGAGAAGCCGTGGCCGTAGGCGTTGCCCTTGAGCACGGCGCCCACCCGCCGGGTCGCGCCCACCACGGCCCGAAAGGCAGCCACGTTCCCGCGGTAGGCCTCGGCCGACAGTTCGATGCGAGACGACAGGGCGCCGGGAACGGGGACCGCCATGATGGCCGCCCTACTCCGTTCCGTGCGGGCTGTCGCCAGCCGGGAGGAGCTGCGCTGATGCTCGGGGAAAGTGTCCACGTGAACGGTCCGGCGAGCGGTCCGCGCGAACGGCCCACCGAAATGTCCGCGGTCGTGGGCCTGCTGTGAAGGGGGACGCCCACGGAGCCATTCCCGCATCAAGACTGGTGCGGCTCGAGCCTTCCAAACGCTCCGCCGGGAACGGGAATCGACCGAACGGGCTGTTACGATGTCACCGTGTCGAAGCGTTGGCTCCTCGTCATGCTGGGCGCGACCGCATGTGCGACGACGTCGGTCGAGCGGGAGCCCGTCGAGGCCGTCTGGGGGGCCCCGCCGCGGGCCGCCGGTACGACGCCCGTCGCCACGGAAGCGCTGCTCGAGCGGCTCCAGACGTTCGTGGCCACGGCCGAGCGACGGCGGAGCGAGACGGCCCCGGGAGCGCCGATGCCCGAGCCGCTCGCGGCCGAGTGGCTCGTGGTGCTCGACGACGTCGACCGCTTGACGCGCGCCGAGGCCACCACGCTCGACCTCGTCCGCGCGCGGCTGTGGCTGCAGACGGCGCTCGAAGCCGACGGCGCCCGCTTCGGTGACGTGCCGCTCGCCGTCGCTGCCGGCGCGCAGAAGACGCTCGCGACGGTGACTCGCCGGCTGGTCGAGCGCACGGCCGGCCGTCGCCTCACCCGGGCCAACCCCAGGACGTTCCAGTGGCCGGTGACGCCCGTGACGGTGACGAGCCCGTGGGGGCAGCGCACGCACCCGATTCATGGCGACGAGCGGCTGCACGCGGGCGTCGACCTCGAGGCCAGTCACGCGCAGCCGGTGGTGGCGGCCGGGCCGGGCATCGTCGCGTTCGTCGGCTGGAACCAGGGCCACGGGAAACAGGTCGAGCTGCAGCACGACCCGCACCTGTCGACCCGCTACAGCCACCTCTCGGGCTTCGCGGTGCGGCCGGGCGACGTGGTGCGGCGCGGTGACGTCATCGGCTGGGCGGGGCGCACCGGCACGGCCACTGGCGTCCACCTGCACTTCGAGGTGCGCCGTGATGGCGAGTCCGTCGACCCGGAAGACGAGCTGCCCGGGCCGGGTGGCGCGTGGGCGGCCTCTCCATGAGTGACGCCGTCGTCGAGCAGCTCGTCTCGCGCGCTTTCTCGCGCGCCGCGGCGGCCGGGGCGAACGCCGCGATCGACGAGGTACGCGAGCGGCTCGAAGCCGAGACGGGGGCACCGACGTTCAGCTACGAGCTCTTCGTGCCGCGCGCCAACGTCGAGGCGTTCTTCGTCGAGCAGGTGCTGCCCAGGCTCGTCTCGTTCCTCTCGTGCCGCGGCCTGCGCACGGCCCGCACGCCCGGCGTCTTCGTCTCGCTCTTCACCGGCGACGGCATCGCGTTTCTGCACGCGGGCGAGGTCGTCGAGATTCTCGGGCAGCGACGAGGCCTGTCGGTCGACGACTGCTTCAGGCGGTACGCTGACGGCGGCACCGGCGACCCGAAGGCCCTGGGCGCGGGATGAGGGAGCCCCCCGAAAACGACTCGGGCCCTGCGATCGCTCGCAGAGCCCGGAGCAACGACGCCCTGAGGCCACGCTCAGAGCGTGTCCTTGAGCTCCTTGGCCGGCCGGAAGCCGATGGTCTTGGTGGCCTTGAGCTTCATCAGCTCGTTCGTCTGCGGGTTGCGAATGCGGCGCGCCTTGCGGGTGCGGATGCTCCAGGTCCCGAAGCCGGGGTAGCTGAAGCGCGCGTCGGCCTTCACGGCCTTGCCGATGTTGTCGAACACCACGTCCATCAGGTGGGCCGCGTCCTTCTTCGTCAGACGCGTCTGCTGCGCCACCGCCTCGACCAGCTCTGCCTTCGTCATGTGAACCCCTCCGAGTCGCAGCCGCCGCTGCGAGGGGCGCGGGAGTACCAGAGCGGGATCGAACGCGTCAACACTGTACATGACGGCTGTACAAGATTTGCCGTGTCTGATCTGAAGCCCAGGCGGTGCGATCGGAGCGACGCGCCAAGCGGCCGGATTCTGCCGGGAACCGGTTCCGGCGTGGATCGACGGCGTACGCGCGACGATCGAGTGCTGGCCCTGCTCATGGGAGCCACGTTGACGCTCGGGTGCGCCCGCGGCCCGGTCGCGCCAAGGCCGCAGCCAGTACCGGCCGAACGACGGCCCCTCGAGCTGTGGGTCGACGGCTCGGCGCCTCTCGGCGGCGACGGCTCACAGGTGCGCCCCTTCAAGACGGTGCCGGCGCTCGACGGGGGCGTTCATCTTCACCTGCGCAGCGGGCTCTACGAGGGCCCCTTCCGCTTTCCGCCCGGTACGGTGGTGACGGGGCACGGGGTGGCGGTGCTGTTCATCGATGGGCTCGGCCCGGTGGTGACGCACGCCGGCGGTGCGCTGCGCCTCGAGCGCCTGCTGCTGCAGGGGGGCTCCGTCGGGCTGTCGACCACGGAAGGGGGTGTCTGGCTCGACGAGGTGAAGTTCTCGGGCCACGGAAAGACGTTCGTCGACGCCAGGAACACCCTGCTCGTCGGAACGAGGCTCGAGCTCACCTCGAACATTCCGGCCACGATCGGCTTTCGGCAGCTCGGCGGGCGGCTCCAGCTGCGCGACGTGAAGCTCTCGGGGCCCATGCAGCACGGGGTGAAGGCGACCGAGACCGCGCTCGCCTTCGACGCAGTGCAGTTCGAAGGCCCGGCCACCGGCGTGCTGCTGCTGGACGGCTCGCTCGAGGGCGCGGGGCTGCGCTTCGCCGGTGGACAGGCCGCGGCGCTGCACGTGCTCGATGCGGGGGTGACGCTCTCGAACGTCGACGTCACCGGCCACGAGTACGGCGTGCTGGGAGCCGGCGCGGTGTCGATCGACGGCCTCACCGTGCGGGGGCCGCAGCAGAGCGGCGTCTCGCTCCTCGGAGGCACCTCGACGCTCGCTCACGTGCGCGTCGAGCGCGCGGGCAACATGGGCGGGCTGCAGCTGCTCGGGGGACGCCACACGCTGACGGACATCGAGGTGAAGGACTCGAACGCCTGGGGTGTGCTGGTGCGCAGGGCCGAGGCGGCCATCGGCGCCCTGCGCGTCAGCAGAATCCGCGGTGAGTCGGCGCCGAGCGGGCGGGTGCTGGGCGATGGGCTGATGGTGCGTGACGGCCGCGCGGGCGTCGACGCGCTCGTCGCCGAAGACCTCGACGGCTCCGCGCTCTTCATCGCCAACTCCGGCTCGGTCGTCGCGCGGTCGGTCGAGGCGCGGCGCTGTGCGGGTGGAGCGATCTTCATCGAGCGCAGCAGCGAGGCCACCGTCGACTCGCTCGTCGCGCGCGGGAGCGCAGGCCCGTCGGTCACCGCCCTCGAAGAGGCCCGGCTCGTGGTGCGGGACTTCAGCGCGACGGGCGGCGACGTGAGCGTCTGGGCAGACTGCGCCGAAGGCGTGCGGGTCGACATCAAGCGCCCCGCGGCCGACACCGTGCTGCCTGCGCTGCGCTGTCTCTTCGTCCCCCGGTCTCCGGCCAACGAACGCCAGTGAAGAGTCGTTGGTTGGACTCTGTCAGTGACGTATTTTTCCAGTGAGCCGGTTGGGGGCTCCCGACACCTGGAACCGACACCATGAAGACGCCACCTGCCGACGACGACGCGCGCGCCGCCGAGCTGCTCAAGTCAGCGACGGACGACGAGAACGCCGGCCGATGGGACGCCGCGCGGCTCAAGCTGCAGCTCGCCCAGGCGCACCGGAACACGCCCGAGGTGGCCGAGCGGCTGGCGCGGGCGGAGCGCCGGGTTGAACCACCGCCGGTCTCGTCGCGACTCACGCCAGCGCCTCGACCGGTCTCCAACGCGACGGGCCCCTCGGGGCTGCGCTCGGCGCCGTCCGCGGTGGTTGGTGACGCGAGCGCCCAGACGCCGGTTTCGTCACGCACGACGCCTGGCCCTCGACCGGTGCTCGACCCGACGGGCCAGCGCTCGACGCCGTCTGCGGTGGCTGGTGGTGCGAGCGCCGCGCCGCCCGTCTCGTCGCGTTCGACGCCCGGCGCACGGGTTCCACACGTCCCGCCGGCCTCGCCCTCACGCCCGCGCGCCTCGCCGATGCCGATGCTGTTGTTGTCGGTGCTGCGAAACCAGCACCTCCTGCTGGGCGCTGCCTTCGCGACGAGGTACCCGCACCCGTGGCTCGTCTGGGAGCTCGGCCCCCGCCGCCCCGCCGCGTCGGCCGTCGAGCGGAACACCCTCGAGACCCAGCGGCCCTCGCAGGCCGGAGCCCCGAAAGCGGCTGGCCACGACCCGCTGTGTTTCCCCCTCTTCGGAACCTCACTGCGCGTGGGCCGCGGCGACGACTGCGCCATCGTCATCGACGACGTGACGTTCTCTCGTGATGCCGGCGTTCTGTCGCTCGTCGGAGCCAGCTGGTCGTTTCATCCCTCCGCGGGTGGCGCACCGGTGCCGCTCGAGGCTGGAAGTACAGTGCAGTCGGGTGACGTGACGCTCACCTTCGAGACGTCGACGTCGTTCGTGGCGAGGCTCTCGCGCCCGGGTGCATGAGCGCGACTCGCGCGGGGCCGCGAGCTCGATCTCCTCTTCGGGCGCCACGGGAGAGGCCTCGTGCGAGTCGCGAGGGCTGGCCAGCATCGAGAGCCGACCGCCAGGGGCCAAGCCGCTCAGCGCGCGGCGGACTGCATCGCGGCGGACTGCATCGCGGCGGACTGCATCGCGGCGGACTGCATCGCGGCGGACTGCATCGCG
>JALOQF010000281.1 GCA_025459425.1 Myxococcaceae bacterium
CGACGCCGGTGGGCGCCCTGCTCGAGGTGGTCGCCAGGGGCATGGCAGCGCAGTGGGAAGAGCACCGCGCGGTGGTGGTCGACGCGCTCACCGTGGGCCTGCGCCTCGAGGCCGAGCGGTTCCGCACGGCCCGTGAGGGCACGCTGCGGGACCTGCTGACGCGGCGCTTCGAGCGGGCGATGGCGGCGGGCGTGATGTCGCGGCGCCGGCCGCCCGAAGGCATGGCCGACGCGTACCTGCTGCACTGCCTCGCGGCCATGGCGTCGTGGGGCTCCGGCGTCGACGACGCGCTCGAGGCCACGCTGGTGGCGGCGGGGCAGATGTTCCTCGAGGGCGCGCTCGTCAAGACCGCCTGAGGCTCGGGTTCCGCGCGGCGGGGCTCCGTCACGCGCGGGGGTGACGGCGCTCGGGCGCCGGTGGCCAGGCCCGCAAGAAGGCGTCGACGTGCGCGTCGAAGAAGGCGTCGAGATCGAGCGGCCGGCACGACGCCCCTGACAACGAGTCCTGGTGCAAGAGCGCCAGCACCACCGGCGCGAGGAACTGGAGCGCCCCCACCCGCGGGTCGAGGGGCGTCAGGTCGCCGAGCTCGACGTGGCGGCGCAGCAGCGTCTCGCACGTGCCCAGAAGCGGCTCGAGCAGGTGGTTGACGTAGGTGGGCCCGAGCGCAGGCATCGCCAGCCCGCCCGCGAGCGACCTCGCCTGAATGACGCCCACGCCGTACTCGAACCACGCGCTCTTCAGGCGCGTGAGGTAGCCCCGCAGCGACCCACGGACGTCGCCCGGCAGGGGAATCGACGCCATCGCGAGGTACGGGGCCGAGTCGACGTGCTGGCTCTCGAGCACCGCGCGCATGAGCCCGTCGCGGTCTTCGAAGTAGTGCTTGAGCGTCGCCACCGACGTTCCTGCCGCCTCGGCCAGCTCCCGCATCGACGCCCGCAGGCCGTCGGGCCCCATCACCCGCTCGCGAACCTTCCTCGCGAGCGCCAGGCGCTGGGCGTCGTAGTCGGCGTTGCGGGCTCCAGGGGTGCGTGCCACGGCGAAACAATTAATTCGCTCGCTCGTGAGGCGCAATACCCCGAGTTCGAGGAAGATATCGATGATTCGATTGCACCGAAAAAGGCGACCGTTATTCAGTCGCTCACTTGTGAGAATCAATTTCGAGCGGATGATGGGGTGGTTGGTGCTGGTGCCGGCCCTGGGGCTGGCCCAGCCGTTGAGCACCTTCCTCGAGTCGGCGGAGCGCGCCAACGTGGACGGGCAGCTGGCGGCCGAGGCGACGACGTCGGCGCGGGCGGGGTTCGACCAGCAGTGGGGCGCCTTGCTGCCGACGCTGTCGGCCAACGGCGGCTACACCCGCAACCAGTTCGAGGCCATCGTCGACGTGCCGTCGGGTCCCACCAGCACCCAGCGCATCACCATCATCCCGCGGGACCAGTTCGAGGCGACGCTGAAGGCCGAGCTGCCCCTGGTCGACGTCTCGCGGTGGATGAAGGTGAGCGCCGCGTCGGCGACCGCCGAGGCCGCCACGGCGCGAGAGCAGGCCTCGCGCGACCAGGTGCGGCGTCAGGTGGTGACGGCCTACTACGCGGCCGCGGGCGCCCACGCGCTCGTCACGTCGGCCCGGCGCTCGCTCACGGTGGCGCAGGCCCAGCTCGAGCAGCAGACCGCCCGTCGCGGCGCAGGCGTGGCCAGTGAGCTCGAGGTGTTCCGGGCGGCGGCCGAGGTCGAGCGCTCCACCCAGGTGCTCGCCGACGCCGAGGCGCAGCTCGCCACCGCGCGCCGGACGCTGCGCACCCTCACGGGGCTCGAGCCCGCGGCCGACCTGCAGCTCCCCGAGGACGACCTGCACTCGGAGCCCGCCATCTCGGAGCTCGAGGCGAAGGCGGCCGGCACCTCGGCCGTCGCCGCCGCCGAGCGTGACGCCCTCGCGGCCGCCCGCACCTCGACCTCGGCCACCACCGCGCTCGTGCCCTCGCTGAGCGCGCAGTTCACCCAGCGCTTCACCAACGCCACCGGCTTCCAGAACCAGGCGGCGCTGTGGAACGCAGGGGTGTCGTTCTCGTGGCGTGGCGACCTCGGCAGCCTCCAGGCGCTGCGCGTGGCAGCGGCCGCGGAGCAGACCGCACGGCTGTCGGCCGAGAAGGCGCGCCTGGCGGCCGTCGACCAGGTGCACGCCGACTGGCAGCGGGTGACGGCCGCGATGACGAAGGTGAAGGCGGCCCGCGCCCAGGTGGCGTCGGCGCAGCGCGCGCAGGCCATCGCGAAGGAGCGCAACGCCGCCGGCGTCGCCACCCAGCTCGACGTCATTCAGGCCGACCGCGACCTCTTCGCGGCCGAGGTGAGTGACGTCACCGCGCGCTTCGACCTGGCCACCGCCCGCGCGTCGCTGCACCTGTCGGCTGGTCTTCCCCTGGAGGTGAAATGAGCGCCGCTCCCGTCGTCGATCTCGAGTCCCGCCGCGCGCCGAAGCCCCGCGCGCTGGCGCAGCCGATTCTCACCCGGGCGGGCCTCGTCGGCCGCCTGCGCACCATGGCCGGCATCGGCGTGCGCATGATGTTCCACGACTGGCTCAAGCTGGCCGGTACGCTCTTCGGCGTCGTCTTCGCCGTGCTGCTGGGCAACTTCCAGATGGGCACCTTCCTCGCGCTGCTGGGGAAGAACCGCATGTTCGTCGAGAACGCCCAGGTGGACGTGTGGGTGACGCCGCCCGGGACGCGCCAGTTCCAGACGGGCAACCCGCTCAACGACACGCACCTCAACCGGGCGCGCGCGACGAAGGGCGTCGCCTGGGCCGAGCCGCTCGTGCTGCGCACCGCCCAGCTCGCGCTCCCCAACGGCGGGAGCGAGCCCGTGTCCCTCGTGGGCACCCGCGCGCCGCGCTTCGCCGGCGGCCCGTGGAACTTGCTCAAGGGCGACGACGCGTCACTGCTCGTGCCCAACGGCGTCATCTTCGAGGACGCCGAGCGCGAGAAGTTCGGCGGCCTCAACCTGGGCTCGGTGCGCGAGCTGTCGGGCCACAAGGTGCAGGTGGTGGGCTTCACCTGGGGCCTGCTCCCGTTCGCCCCGGCCTACGCGTTCGCCGAGCAGGAGACGGCCCGCGCGATTCTCAAGGAGCCGGCCGACAAGCACACCTTCATCATGGTGGGCGTCGAGCCGGGCGCCGACAAGGCCGAGGTGCGCGCGCGCCTGCAGGAGGCGATGGGCGACACGAAGGTGATGACGCGCGACGAGTACCTGTCGGAGATCCTCAAGTACATCCTCACCGAGACGCAGATCGGCTTCTCGTTCGGCACGTCGACCTTCATGGGCCTTCTGGTCGGCCTCATCACGGTGGCGCTGTCGATGTTCTCGTCGGTCATCGACAACATGCGGCAGTTCGGCACGCTCAAGGCCATCGGCTCGAAGACGTTCGACCTGGCGCTGCTCCTCTTCACCCAGGCCATCGTCTACGCGCTGGTGGGCAGCCTCATCGGGCTCGGCGCCGTCGCGGGCATGGTGCAGGGCATGCGCAACCCGCAGCTGACGCCCGTGCTGATGCCCGAGGCGTTCGGCATCACCGTCGTCCTCATGCTGGGCGTGTGCCTGGCGGCGTCGCTGTTGGCGCTCTTCCGTCTCTACCGGCTCGAGCCGGCCATGGTGTTCCGATGAACGACAACCTCACTCCAGCCATCGACATTCGCGGGCTCACCAAGACGTACGGCACCGGCGCGCTCGCCTTCCAGGCGCTCAAGGGGGTCGACCTGCGGGTCGACCAGGGCGAGTTCATGATGCTGGTGGGGCCGTCGGGCAGCGGCAAGACGACGCTCCTGTCGATTCTGGGCTGCGTGCTGACGCCCACCGACGGCGAGGCGCGGCTGTACGGCGAGGCGCTGCACGGCAAGAAGGAGTCGGACCTGCCGCGGCTGCGCCTCGAGTACATCGGCTTCATCTTCCAGGGGCACAACCTGATGAACGCCCTGTCGGCGGAAGAGAACATCGCGGTGCCGCTCGAGCTGCGCGGCTACTCGCACCGGGCGGCGCTCACCGAGGCGCGCGAGGTGCTGACCGCCGTGGGCCTGAAGGACAAGTTCAAGAAGCGCCCCGACGAGCTCTCGGGTGGCCAGCGGCAGCGCGTGGCCGTCGCGCGCGCCGTCGCCGGGCGGCCCCCGCTCATCCTCGCCGACGAGCCCACGGCGAGCCTCGACGCCGAGTCCGGCATGCAGGTGACGCAGCTGCTCAAGTCGTTGTGCGCCGAGCGCGGCCACACCGTCGTCTGCGTCACCCACGACAACCGCATCTTCCACCTGGCCGACCGCACCGTGCACATCGAAGACGGTCGCATCGTGCCTGCCCCCGCCGTTCACTGACCCTTCCCTCGAAGCGAGAGAGCCCAAGCCATGATGCGAAAAATCGGAGTCGTCGCCTTCGTCCTGCTGCTCGGCACCTGTGGCGCCCAGATGGTGCGCTCGGCCACCGCCGGGCCGCTCACCGTGCCCATTCAGAAAGACGTGCTCACCGCCGAGCGCGACGCCACGAGCCGCGTCGGCGGCGTCGACGAGAAGCTGCCGCTCCCCGAGGCCGGGCCCGACACCATCGGCGGCAACGGGCTGGTCGAGCCGGCGCAGCGTGAGACGAAGGTGGCGGCCCAGGTGACGGCGGTGGTGAAGCAGGTGGCCGTGACGGAAGGGCAGACCGTGAAGGCCGGCGATCTGCTCGTTCAGCTCGAGAACGGCGTCGAGCTGGCCCAGCTGGCCGCGGCCGAGGCCGACCTGGCCGCCGAGCGCGCGGCCTACACACGAACGCTCAAGGGCCTGCGGGTGGAAGACCGCGACGCGGTGAGCGCCGAGACCCAGGCCGCCAGGGCGCGGGCCGAGCTGTCGCAGAGCGTGCTGGCCCGCACGGAGCAGCTCGCGAAGACGGGCGCCGCCACGCCAGACGAGCTCGAGCGGGCCCGGCGCGCCGCCCAGCAGGACGCCGCCAACGCCAGGGCCTCGGACGCCCGCCTGCGCGCCGCCGAGTCCGGGAGCCGCGGCGAAGACATCGCGCTCCAGCGGGCGCGGGTGCTGGGCGCCGAGGCCCGCGTCGCCCAGGCGAAGGCCCAGCTCGAGCGCCTCGCCGTGCGCTCGCCCATCGAGGGCGAGGTGCTGCAGGTGAAGGTGCGCCAGGGCGAGCTCTACAACTTCGCCGGCACCGAGCCGCTGGTGGTGATGGGCGACACCCGCACCCTGCGCGTGCGCATGGACGTCGACGAGCGCGACATCGCTCGCGTGCGGACTGGCGCGAGCGCGTACGTCACCGCCGACGCCTTCGGCGCCACGCGCTTTTCCGGCACGGTGGTCGAGGTCGGCCGCCGCTTCGGCCGCAAGAACGTGCGCACCGACGACCCCACCGAGAAGAACGACACCAAGATCCTCGAGGTCGTCATTCAGCTCGACGCGAAGGGCCAGCTCGTGCCCGGCCAGCGCGTGAGCAGCTTCATCGCCGTCGGCCCCACCAAGACCTGAACGACCGGGCCCCCGGCGTTTGTCTTTGCCGCGCCATCGCCCCCGGGGCATGGTGCGGCCAGCAGCGCATCGGGGTCTTTCGACAGGTTGGTTCTCATGAACGAGTTTTCCCGCATCGAGACGTTCCTCGAAGCGTTCTCCCGCCGCCCCTCGCCGGCGGGCCCAGGTGACGACGCGGCCGTGCTTCCTGCGTCTGGCCGCGTGCAGGTCGTCACCACCGACAGTCTGGTGGAAGGGGTGCACTTCTCGCGGCGCACCTTCCGCTTCTCGGACGTCGGCCACAAGGCGCTGGCCGTCAACCTGTCGGACATCGCAGCCATGGGCGCACGGCCGACGTGGGCCCTGTGCGCGCTGCAGCTCCCGGAAGACGTGAGCACCTCGGACCTCCGCCAGCTGTCCAGCGGCATGTCGGCGCTCGCGTCGGCGCACGGTGTCTCGCTCGTCGGCGGCAACGTCGCGCGGTCGCTCCAGCTGTCCATCACGGTGACGCTCGCCGGTGAGATTCCGAAGGGGCGACGGCCCATCACCCGCGGGGGCGCCCGCCCCGGCCACGTCGTGTACGTCTCGGGCCCGCTCGGCAGCGCGTCGGCGGGGCTCGAGGCCCTCACCGACGGCAAGCGCGAGGTGTCGAAGAAGGGCCCGGTGACGGTCGACAAGGCCTGGGAAGCGCTCGTGCTCGCGCAGCGCACGCCGTCACCGCACGTGCGCTGGGGCCTCGAGGCCTCGCGCTTCGTGTCGGCCGGCATCGACGTGAGCGATGGGCTGCTCGCCGACCTCGGCCACGTCTGCGTCGCGTCGGGAGTCGGCATGGCCCTCGAGACGGGCGCGCTGCCGGTGCTCGAGGCGCTGCTCTCCTTCGCCGAGTCCGAGAAGCTGGTGCACACGCACGCGCTCACGGGCGGCGAGGACTACGTGTTGGCGGTGACGGTGCCGAAGACGCGCGCCGCGGCCTTCGAGCGGCACATGGCGCGGCTCGGCCACGGGGCGTTCCCCATCGGGGTGGTGACGAAGGCGCGCGAGCTCACCGTCGATGGCCAGCGCTGGCGCGGCGGTACGGGCTTCCAGCACTTCACCTGAGCCGAAGCGCGGGGACTTCACGTCCCGGGTTGGGAACTTTGGCGACGGCGCGACCCGCGTCGCCGAGTCGACCCCGCGATGCCAGGGCCTCCGTTGGGGAAAACGCGTTCTGGTGGTAGCGCCAGCTCGACTGGTTGGCAGCGCCGTCCGTGATGGCGCACGGCCCTCACGGAGCATTCACCCAACACCACACGAGCCCGGCCCGCGTCGCAGCGACGGGACCTCGGCCCCAGGGAGCGCCCAGGCTCAGGCGGCCGGCCGTGGCGCGAGCACCAGGGCCAGCTGGCGGGCCTGCTGCTCGGTGGCGCAGCGATACTCCTGCACCTTGCCGTTCACCTTCTCGACCCGCACCACCCACACATCGCTTTGCTGCTTCTCGACGATAGGAAACATCGAACGCTCCGGACCGTTTCCCGCTTCGAAAAGCATCGCGCGTGCCGGGCGCTCGCCCTCGTCAATCCGTGGCGTTGCGTGACGTCTGGCCGTGCAGTCATGAAACGCCGTGCAGGGGTGCTGTCACTTTTCTGCACGGCCGTTTCTGCCGCTCAGTGTTTGCACCACTGGGTCGGCATGGCGGGTACGGCGCCGACGGCCGGGCCCTGGACGGGCACGCGCTCGAGGAAGCGCTTGGTGGTGAAGCTGAACTGGTTGGGCGCTGGCGTGGCGTTCATCGTCGAGTCGACGCACAGGCCGTTGCCGCCCATGGGGCCCGGCGGGCCGTCGCGGGTGGGGTCGGCGTTGCGAGAAGGAATGGGCGTCACGTCGCACGACGTGAGGCTGCCGGCGGTCACGTTCGCGCGCACGAGCGCGGCCGTCCAGTGGTCGCCGTTCGAGTCGGCGCCCTCGGTGCGCAGCACCGGCCATTGCTGCATCGTGGCCGGGTTGTACCCAATCGACAGCACGCGCCGGCCATTGCAGTACACGTTGACGTGGGGCCGCGCCTCGCTCGGGCCGCCGTGGTTCTCGTAGTGGTTCACCCCGATGACGAAGGTGTCTCCGTTGTTGGGGTTGTCGAGGTTGATGTTCTCAGGCCCGCAGAAGGCGCCGGCGCCCGAGTTCTCGTCGCCGATGGCCGTCGGGTCGGTGATGGCCCGGTCGCACTGAATGTTGTCGCGGTCGAGCCGCGGGTTGGTGCAGCCCCGTGGGCCCGACGCGCGCTTGCTCGACCACCCCTGGCACGCGGTGCTCGCCGAGTCGGCGTACCCCCAGCGTGGCCCCTGGCTGCTCTCGGCGCGGCAGCCCGAGCCGCGTTCCCAGTAGCAGTCCTGGAGGGTAGGCGGGTTCAAGCCGCCCGCCGGCGTGGCGCAGAGGGCGTTCCAGCCCTGGTTCGCGCCGCAGCTGGTGCCCTGGAGCCGCGCCACGTGCAGGTCCAGGTCGTTCCCGCCGCCGCCGACCGAGCGGCCGACGGTGTCCCAGCAGAGCTCGGCGCGAATGCCCGGCGCCCGCACCTCGACGCGCTGGGTGCACACGTACCGCTGGCCGTTCAGCGTGAACTCGCCCTGTACGAGGTAGTCGCCAGACAAGCCGAACGCGGGGAAGACGACGCCCGCGCCGGGGGCGTTGCCCGTTACGGCCTGGAGCGCGATGAGCGGCTGCCCCGCGGCGGTGACGTAGCGGTTGGGCATCGAGGCCGAGTCGAAGCGCACGGGCGTTCGGCTGCCGATGCGCGCGCCGGGCGACGTCGAGTTCGTCTGCGAATACAGCGCGAACGTCGGGTGGGGCAGCACGTTGTCACAGTCGCCGCCGAGCACCGTCCACGTCCAGCCCTGGGCCATCGGGCGCCGCGCGGCGTCCTTGATCCACGCGGAGCCATCGATTCGTGGGAGCGCCATCGGGTTGGGGTAGGGCGCGAGCACGAGCGGCGCGGTCGGGCACTCGACCTCGGTGGGGCAGTTGCAGCCGGCCACCTGGTTGTTGCCCGACAGCCCGTCACAGTCGAAGTCGCCGGGCGCGCACGAGTCGTACACCTGAGGGCGCTGGGCGCCACGGCACACGCCCGACCACTGGGTCAGCTCGGTGCCGGCGCAGTCGAGCGATCCGCGCGCGTTGCTCGTGCACCAGCCGACCGGCTGATTCGTGGCCGGGTTCACCTGGGTCGCGGGCACGAGGTAGCAGTCCTTGGTGGTACCTCCGGCGGGGCAGCTGCAGCCCTCGTCGACGAAGCCATCGCAGTCGTCGTCGAAGCCGTTGCCCTGGTTGCCGTTGAGGCGCGGGCCCGTGACACCCCGCGAGGCGAGGAAGGTGTCGGCCGCGCCGCCGCACTCGTTGGTGGTGCCGGGAGCGCACTCGCGCGGGTAGGGAGGGTTGCTCGGAATGATGGGGCCGCAGCCGCCGTCGTACGGCACCACGCCCGCGTCGAAGACGCCCGAGTCTTCCGCGAACGGGTCGCCGCCCGCCGTGCCGCCGCCGAAGTCACCGCCGCCACTGCCTGCGCTCCCGCCGCCGGCCGCGTCACCGCCCCCGACGCTGGCAGCTCCAGCGCCCCCGAGCGGAAGTCCACCGGCGGCGCCGCCTGCCGAGCTGCCGCCGCGACACTGGCCACCGACGCACACCTGCCCCGGGCCACACTCGGCAGTCGAGGCGCAGGGGCGCGCGGGCGGCCCGCACATGCAGCCGGACAACAGGCTCAGGGTGAAGAGGCCGAACTGGCGCAGAGCGGTCATGGCCGTGCACCGTAGGAAGCGAGGCGCCGAAAATCGAGGCGTCTGCGTGGAACGAGCCTCGACGCGTGGCGTGGCCGACGAGGTGCAGCTCCGGTACGATCGACGTCGCATGCATGGGTTGGTGACGGTCCTGATCCTCCTGGCGAATCCGATGCCCTTCGATGACGTGTTGAAGCCTGCGTGGAAGGCGATGCCGACGTCGGCGAAGCCCGGGCTGTTCTGGGACTACCGGGTGGCC
>JALOQF010000282.1 GCA_025459425.1 Myxococcaceae bacterium
TGAGCGCGCCGACCAACTCGAGTGGCAGGAGCTTCGCGCCGGCCGCGAACAGGGCCGCCATGCCCAGACAGAACCCGAGCGTGAAGAGAACGCGCCCGTAGAAGAGCGCCATCACCACGAGCCAGACGGCCGCTGAGCCCAGCATGAAGCGCCGCGCGTTGAACCGGAACGTCAGCACCAGCAGCAGCACCGCGATGATGGCGCTGCCGACGTACCCGCCCGAGTAGACGAGCACCCGCGCGAAGAAGCCGGCGGGAATCGACGACAGGCACTCGCCCGACTGGTTGGGGCGCACGGTGACCTGGTTCACCTCGCCGCCGACGAGCTTTGCGGCGAGCGCGTGGCCGGTCTCATGGCCCATCACGGCGAGCAGCTTGAAGGGCGTGAGCACCGCGCTGTCCCACGCGAGCACGGACACCACCACGATGCCGATCAGCACCGCCAACCGCCCGAAGTGGAGCTCGCCTCGCATGAGTCGAAAGAACCTCGCCGTGGAACAGCCTGCGACGTCCCGCTGTTCCGCGCCAGTTGGAGGAACGGGTCAACGCCTCGGTCGATTGCGATGGGCGACGAAGGCCTCGAGCTCGGCGAGCTGGAAGTACGGGTTGTGGTTGCGCTCGCGGCCCAGCGACGAGACGCGCACGTCGCCGTAGTCGTGGCCCGGATAGAGCGCCGTCTCGGCCGGCAGCGCGCCCAGCACCCGGTGGAGCGAGTCGTACATCTGGGCGGCGTCGCCACCAGAGAGATCGCACCGCCCGCACGCGTTGACGAACACGGTGTCGCCCGAGACGAGCGCGTTGCGCGTCAGCAGGCACTGGGAGCCCGGCGTGTGTCCCGGGGTGTGCACGCACGTCAGCGCTGCGGCGCCCACGTGCAGGACGTCTCCGGGGCCGACCGGCTTCATCGCACCGGCGAACTTCCGCACGGCCTCGGCGAACTCGACCTCGGCGCGCTGGGCGTACACGGGCACGTCGTGCGTGCGCAGCAGCTCGGGCACACCGTTCAGGTGATCGAAGTGGTGGTGCGTGAGGAACACGGCGGCCAGGCGCTTGCCGTCGGCCTCGGCGGCCTGACGAATCGCCCCGACGTCCCACGCGGGGTCGACCACCAGCACCTCGGCCGACTCGGCAGCGCCCACGAGGTAGACGAAGTTCTTCATCGGCCCCAGCTCCAGCTGGCGCACGTAGAGCCCTTCTGCTTTCGTCTCGGCCATGTTCGCCTCGCGGTTCTTCCTGGTGGGGGCGCTCGTCGCGTCGAGCGTGGTGTACGCCCAGAAGCCTGCCATCACCTACAAACCTCCGCCTGCCGGCGAAGACGATCGCCCGCTCATCACCGAGATCGTCGTCGGC
Organism: Myxococcaceae bacterium; assembly: GCA_025459425.1. Lineage (GTDB taxonomy): Bacteria > Myxococcota > Myxococcia > Myxococcales > Myxococcaceae > Xiheimicrobium. Next base: position 1,350 of record JALOQF010000282.1, read on the forward strand.
ACCCAGGGCACCGACTACGCGCTGAAGATCGAGTTCAACAAGGAGCCCTGGGGCGACGGCTGCGGCACCCGCTGCGCCAACGCCACCGTCTTCCTCGACACCGACAACAACAAGAACACGGGCCTGAAGCTGAAGGACGCCAGGGCGCTCGAGAACGGTGCCGACGTCGCGCTCACCATTCAGGGCCTGCGCGTCTATCAGGCGGCGTCGAGCCGCTCCGCGCTCAAGGTGAAGGTGCGCCAGTTCTCCGAAGACTCGACCGAGCTGGACTCGGGCCGGCAGCTCGCCGAGCTCGACCCGGTTCAGGACAGCGAGCGCGTGCTCGCCCAGGGCACCAGCGTCTACCTGCTCGTCGACGCCAACATCGGAGACCTGCCCGCAGGCCCGAAGCTCCGCGTCGTGTACCACCCGCCCGACTCGAAGGCCCTCGTGGGCATGGGCGTCGGCCTCTCGGCGCCTGGCGGCAAGGTCGAGCTCTTCAAGGACGGAAAGCTGTCGAACCCGGTCAAGAAGGCGAAGAAGAAATCGGACTACGAGAAGTTCTGAGCATGCTCTTCAGCCGCTCCGATGGAACGAAGTGCACCGACGTCGCGCCGACGCGGTCGATCATGCCGTTCATCATGCCGACCCGAAACGAGTCGGCGGTGTACTTCGAGCAGTGGATCGACCTGACGAAGACCAACGCCTTCCTCGAGGGCTGGAACGCTGCCAACCCCGAGCGGAAGGCCACCGTCTTTCACGTCTTCCTCTGGGCAGCGGTCTACAGCCTCGACCAGCGCCCCCGCCTCAACCGCTTCGTCATGGGCAGCCGCATCTGGCAGCGCAACGGCATCTGGCTGTCGTACGCGGCGAAGAAGCGCCTGGAAGACGGCGCGCCCCTGGTGGTGCTCAAGCGCCGCTTCGACCCGAGCCACAGCTTCAAGGAGCTGGTCGACTTCGTCTCGGGCGACGTGAAGGTGGGCCGGAGCGGTGAGAAGAGCGCCGTCGACAAGGAGCTCAACGTCTTCATGAAGATCCCCGCGCCCCTGCTGCGGCTGGGCGTGGGCCTCTTGCGCTGGCTCGACAGCTGGAACCTCTTGCCCGCGAGCTTCATCGACCACGACCCGCTCTACACGAGCATGTTCGTCGCCAACCTCGGCAGCGTGCGCCTCGACTCGGCGTACCACCACCTCTACGAGTACGGGAATTGCCCCTTCTTCGCCGCCCTGGGCCGGACCCAGACGGTGGTGACGCCCGAGGGGCCAAGGTCGATGTGCAGCATCAAGTACTCGTTCGACGAGCGCATCGAAGACGGCCTGTACTGCGCGAAGGGGCTCGAGCTGCTCAAGACCCGCATGGAAGACCCCGCCGCGGCTGGGAAAGTCAGCTGACCTGCGTCAGGAGCGGCCGGCCCCGCTGACACGGGGGTGACAAAACCGCGTCAGACTGGCATTCGTACTGTTTTCGCTTCGACTGCCGGGAACCAGAGCCCTCATGCGTGACGACAAGCTCAAGCTTCAGATGCAGGACGCGAAGGCGCTCGCGGCCGGGTACCATGGCTGGTACCGCTACGTCGAAATCTTCGGCATCGCGGCCTTCTTTCTCGAGATCGCGCTCATCGTGCGGCGCACGGCCGAACACTCCGAGGGCCGCGGCTTCCTCGTGGCTTCGGCGGTGATGGCCGGCTACCTGATGGCCGACTTCATCTCGGGCTTCGTGCACTGGCTCGCGGACACCTGGGGCCACACGAACATGCGGTTCATCGGGAACTCGCTCATCCGGCCCTTCCGCGAGCACCACGTCGACCCGAAGGCCATCACCCGCCACGACTTCATCGAGACCAACGGCAACAACTGCCTCATCTCGCTGTGGGTCGGCGCCATCTGCATCTTCATGCCGCTCGACTGGGCCGGCTTCGAGGCCGTGCTCCTGTTCGTCATGGTGTCCCTGGGGTCGATGATCTTCTGGGTGATGATGACGAACCAGTTCCACAAGTGGTCGCACGAGAACGAAGATGAGCTGCCGCCGCTCGTGCGAAAGCTGCAGAAGTGGCACCTCATTCTTCCGGTGCGCCACCACGGCATTCATCACACCGCGCCGTTCGACAAGTACTACTGCATCACCACCGGTTGGCTGAACTGGCCGCTCACGAAGATTCAGTTCTTCAAGAACCTCGAGAAGCTGGTGACGCTCACCACGGGTGTCATTCCGCGCGCCGACGACATCGGCCTCGACGCGGCCATCAAGGTGGCGCCCGTCGTCGACCCCGCGACTGGCGGAGCACCGCAGCCCGACGCCTCGCGGCCCTGACGCTCAACCTCGCAGCTTCAAGTCGATCTGCCGCGCCCCCGAGATGGAGTGGCCGAGGAAGCGTGCGCCCACCTCGATGAAGCGGTTGGGCGTGTCGGTGACGAGGTAGTGCCGCTCGGTGGCCAGGCGCTCCTTCTTGACGAGGTCGCGCTCGTGCAGCACCTCGGCGACCCGGTCGGCCGTGGCGCGCGCCGAGTCCACCAGCGTCACCTGCGGGCCGGCGACGGCCTGAATGACGCTCTTCAGCAACGGGTAGTGCGTGCAGCCCAGCACCAGCGTGTCGACGCCCTCGGACAGCAGCCCCTCACCGAGGTACTTGTTGGCCACCAGGCGGGGCACGTCACCGTCGATCCAGCCCTCTTCCGCGAGCGGCACGAAGAGCGGGCAGGCCTGCGAGCGCACCTCGAGCTCGCTGCGCAGTGACGCGAGCGCCTGCTGATAGGCCCCGGACGCGATGGTGCCCGGTGTGCCGATGACGGCCACCTTGCCCGTCTTCGTCGTCGCCGCCGCCACGCTGGCGCCGGGCGCGATGACGCCCACCACGGGAATCGGGAGCGCCTGCCGCAGCGCCGGGAGCGCCACCGCCGAGGCCGTGTTGCACGCCACCACCAACACCTTGATGCCGTACTCGAGCAGCGCGTCGGCGTTGGCGAGGCTGTACTTCGTCACCACTTCGCCGGACTTCGTGCCGTAGGGCACACGCGCAGTGTCGCCCAGGTACACGGTCGACTCGAGCGGGAGCCGCTCGATGAGCGCCTTCAAGACCGTGAGGCCGCCGACGCCCGAGTCGAAGACGCCGATGGGGCTGTGTCTGTCATGCCGCATGGCCCCTGGCCGTAGCACACCGCGCGCCAGGGCTCTCCCCTGGGCACGGAAACGACTCGCGCCGGCCCGCCTCCAGGGCGAACCAGCGCGAGGGGCACTCCACTGACGCGAAAGCGCTTACTGCAGCGGGACGACCTGCCCCATCTGCTCCGACTGGGCGAAGACGCCGGGCTGCACCTGCACCACGGGGATCTGCCCGCTGCGGCCCGACTGGTAGGTGTAGTTTCCCACGCCCGCGCGCACCGGCGCCTGCAACGACACCTCGTAGTTGCCCACCTGCAGGTAGGGGAAGAACGTGCCCTGGAGGTTGTTCGGGCTCAGGCACGGCACCTGCTGGCCAGCCGTCGGGTTGCCCGCGGCGTCGGCGAACACCCACGTCTGGGTCTGCTGGTTGCGGAAGTTCACGAAGACGAAGTCGACGAAGGCCTGGGCACAGGTGATCTGCAGGCCCTGGTTGAAGAACGTCCACTGGATCGGGAGGCTGCCCACCACCCACTGCGGCTGGAACGTCGCGGCCACCGAGCCGCCGGGGTTCACCACCAGCGAGTTGACCGCGCGCAGGTAGACGAAGCCGGTCTGGTCGGCGATCTGAATGTCGACGGTGTGGGTGACGCCGCCGGTGAGGTTGGCGATGGTGACGGCCGCGGCCGGGTTCTCAGCCTGGTTGCCCTGCGAGCACGCCACCTGCTGGGGCTGGCCGTTGTCGATGCTGATGAAGGCCGTGGTCGCCGTGCGGTTGGTGGCCGCATCACCAATCTGGTTGCAGCGGAGGTTCTGCGGCAGGACCCACGAGATGAGCGCTCCGCCGGTGGCGCCCGTGGTGGGAATGAGGTTCACCGCGACCGTGACGTCGCCGTTCACCTGGAACTGCTGCGTGCCCTGGTAGATGACCCGGCCCGCGACGTCGAGGCCCTCGACCGTCACCGTGTACGGCCCGCCCCGGAAGTTGAGCAGCGTGATGCCCGCGGTGTTGTTCACGAGGCACGGGTACACGCCGTTGTTCTCGAGCACCGCGCCCGGAATGATGACCCGCACGCTGGTGACCTGGGGAACGAACACACAGTTCTGGCCGTTGAACGACCACAGCACCGTGATGTTGCCCGAGAAGCCCTGATTGCCGCCGATGATGCAGCCCGAGCCCGCGAGCACCATGGTGAGGGCCGCAGCCACGCTGAAGAGGGACTTGTGTGTCGTGTGCATGAACGCTCCTGACGAGACCATTCCCTAAGTATTCACCGCCAATTTGGCAAATCCATGATTCATCTACGGTTTGTTGCCGCCTCCCATGGGCTCGGGTAAGGCCTTCGGCCGTGATCCTGGCCTCCTTGAACCTCGTCGACGTGCTGAAGGGCGCCTCGGCCATCGAGCTGCTGGTGCTGCTGCTGCTGGCCATCGCCTCGGCGTATTCGTGGGCGCTCATCGGCATGAAGGCGCTTCAGCTGCGCAAGGCGCGGGCCGAGTCGGTGACGTTCCTCGACACCTTCTGGAAGTCGAACCGGCTCGACGCCATCTACGGTTCGGCGCAGAAGCTCGAGGCCAGCCCGCTCGCGCGGGTGTTCCGCTCTGGCTACGAGGAGCTCTCGAAGCTCGCGCAGCACAAGCAGAACGCCGAGGGCGCGATGAGCGAGCGGCTGGGCGGCATCGAGAACGTCGAGCGGTCGCTCCAGCGCGCGTCGCTGCAGGAGATCACCACCCTCGAGGCGCACGTGTCGTTCCTCGGCACCGTCGGCAGCACCGCGCCCTTCGTCGGCCTCTTCGGCACGGTGATGGGCATTCTCGGGGCCTTCAACGAGATCGCCGAGAAGGGCAACGCCACCATCACGACGGTCGCCGCGCCCATCGGCAACGCGCTCCTGGCGACCGCCGCCGGGCTCTTCGCCGCCATTCCGGCCGTCGTCGCGTACAACTCGTTCCTCTCGCGCATCAAGATCTTCGACACCGAGATGGCCAACTTCTCGAACGACTTCCTCAACATCGTGAAGCGCCACTTCTTCAAGTGAGGCCGCCATGGGCATGAGCGGAGGCAAGGGCGGCGGCCGCACCACGATGGCCGAGATCAACGTCACGCCGATGGTCGACGTGATGCTGGTGCTGCTCATCATCTTCATGGTGACGGCGCCGCTCATTCAGCAGGGCGTGAAGGTGAACCTGCCGACGACGAAGGCCACGCCGGTCGAGTCGGCCGACAAGAAGCTGGTGCTGTCGATCGACGTGTCGAAGCGCGTCTTCATCGGCGAGGTCGAGATTCCGCTGGCCGAGCTCGAAGAGAAGCTGAAAGCCAACGCGAAGCTGCAAGCCGAGAAGGAGCTGTACCTGCACGCCGATCGCGACCTGCCCTACGGCATCGTCGTCGACGTGATGGCGGCGGCGCAGCGGGCGGGGGTGACGAACGTCGGCATGGTGACGGACCCGATGGGGGCCTCGAAGGTGTCCAACGAGAAGCCACCGAAGCCCTGACGCATGACCGCCCGCACCGAGAGCCTCCTCGAGCCGCGCCCCACCCCGCTGGTGCCCTTCGTGGCGCTGTCGATCGGCGTGCACGTGGTGGCAGCGCTCGTGCTGTCGGTGGCCTCGTGGCTCTTCGCCCCGGCCAAGGTGTCGCTCGACCCGCCGCCGATCAAGGCCTCGCTGGTACGCCTGGGGAAGAAGCGCGACGAGAAGCTGCTGCCCCGCAAAGAGGAGCCGCCTCCACCACCTCCCGCCGCCGAGAAGGCGGCCCCTGCGCCGACCCCGGCCGTCCCGGACAAGGCCGTGGCCATTCCCACGAAGGACGCGAAGCCCGAGCCGAAGAAGGACACGGCGAAGGACGGCGCGAAGGACGCCAAGAAGAGCCTCTTCGACGCGTTCAACAAGACGGCGCGCGCCAGCAAGGCCGAAGAGCTCGAAGGCGCCGAGGACGGCGACAAGGACGGAGACTCGGCCCGGCAGGAGGGCGAGCGCTACTTCGGGCTCATCTCGGCGATGGTGAAGCGCAACTACGACGTGTCCGACACCATTCCCGAGGCCGAGCGCCGAATGCTGCGCGCCACCGTGAAGGTGAAGCTCGGCGGCACCGGCGAGCTGCTCGACGCCGATCTGGTGAAGGCCTCGGGGAACGATCTCTTCGATGGCGCCGTGCTGGGTGCGGTCAAGAAGGCCGCGCCGTTCGGCCCCCCACCCGAGCACCTGCGCGATGGGCTGAAGAAGGACGGCGTGTCGCTCGTCTTCACGCCGTGACCTTCGGCCACTCAGGTGTACAGTCACGCGCGCCGTGTCCCCCGGGAGATCGTTCGACATGAAACTGCTTGCCACTGCCGCGCTCGTGCTCTCCGCGTCCGTCTTCGCGCAAGGCACCACCATCGAGATCTCGGGCGCGAACTTTCGGCCGATGCCGGTCGCCGTTCCCGCGCCGCTCACCCAGGACGACGGGGCGAAGAAGCTCGCCAGTGAGGTCGACGGCGCCCTGCTGTTCGATCTGCAGGCCTGCGGCCTCTTTCAGGTGCTCGACCGCAAGTCGTACCTGGGGGCCGAGAAGGAAGGCATCACCGCTTCCAGCATCACGTTTCCGAACTGGACCAACGTCGGCGCCGAGAGCCTCGTGAAGGTGCAGCTGTCGACCGATGGCGACACGCTCCGCGGAGACCTGCGCCTCTTCCAGGTCGCCGCCGGCCGCGAAGACCTGAAGGTGAGTGAAGCGGTGCCCGCGAAGGACGCGCGCCGCCTCGCACACAAGCTCGCCAACGCGGTCTACAAATACTTCACGAAAGAGACGGGCCCCTTCGAGACGAAGATCGCCTTCGTCCGGAAGACCGCTGGCGGGAAAGACGTGTACCTCGCCGACTGGGACGGGAAGAACGCCGCCGCGGTGTCGACGGGCAACATCAACGTGCTGCCGTCAGTGGCGCCCGACCGCTCGGTGGCGTTCACCTCGTACCGGCGCGGCAAGCCCGAGCTCTTCCTCGGCAGGCCGGGCGGCGAGCCCACGCCGCTGGTGGCCAACGGCCGCATGGTCTCGGGCGTCGACTTCTCGCCTGATGGCCGCCGCATCGCCTACTCCGTGGCCGACGGAGAGGCCGCTGAGATCTGGGTCGCCAACGCCGACGGCTCAAGCCCGGTGAAGGTGACCGACACCAAGTACTTCCTCAACTCGTCGCCGAGCTGGTCGCCCGATGGCAAGCGCCTGGCGTTCGTGTCGAACCGCGGCGGGTCTCCGCAGATCTACGTGATGAACGCCGACGGCTCCGACCCCAAGCGCCTCACGTTCCAGGGCAACTACAACCAGACACCGGCCTGGAGCCCCCGCGGCGACCTCATCGCCTTCACCGCGCGCGACGAACGCAACGCGTTCGATCTGTTCACCGTCGAGGTGGCGACCGGCAAGGTGAAGCGGCTGACGCAGGACGCGAAGAACAACGAGGAGCCCTCGTTCTCACCCAACGGCCGCCTCATTCTCTTCACCTCGACGCGGCTCGGGTCGAAGTCGCTGTTCGTGATGACGTTCGACGGGAACAACCAGATCGCGCTGCCGCTCGACAAGGGCGAGTACACGACGGCCGACTGGGGCCCCTGAAGCACCGTCAGCGCCGGAACGCCGCGAGGAACGCCCACAGCGCCTCGGACGCATCGAACTCCTGCGACGTCTTGCCGATGACCGACTCGGGGAGGTACCGGTCACCGCGCGGCCAGGTGTGGCCTCCGCCTTTCACGACGTCGAGGCGCACGGACACACCTCCGCGGCAGCCGATGGCTTCACGACGCTCGACCGTCGTGCCGTCGTCGGGCACCCGATCGTCCAGCGCGGTGACGGTCGGCGGGGCCTCGCAGCCATCGAGCGTGCGCCAGGTCGTGAAGGTCGCCTCGGCCCCCAGGATGTGGCCGCGCCCGCCCTCGAGCTGACCGCCCGGGAAGGGCACGATGGGGTCGGTGTCTCCCGCGATGAGCCTGACTGGCACCGGCCG
>JALOQF010000283.1 GCA_025459425.1 Myxococcaceae bacterium
ATGACATGGAGTTCGGGCCCAGCACCGTCGTGCGGCTCGGAGTGCTCAAGACCCGCACGACGGTGCTGGGCCCGATCTCCATGTCATCCCAGAAAGCAGCGATGAAGTTCGCGACCGACGACGTCGCCGACGGAATGGGCGGGCGGGTGACGAAGGTGGTGCACGAGGTGCTCCCGGCCGTGCACCCCGTCGGCAGCGTGATCAGGATCTTGCCATTCACGTGGGCGAACACCGTCTGGTAGCTCGCGCCATTCCACGCGAACGCGAACGGGAGCGTGATGGGCACGATGCCTTCGTCGTCGTCCACGAAGGTCAGCGGCGTTGCGCCGGAGAGCGGCTGATACGGCACGTTGATTCGGGTGAACGGCGGCAGCTGCGCGAAGGCCGTCGACGCGACGACGAGGCTGAGCAGAACCAACAGGCGCTTATTCTTCACGGCGTTCTCCCCAAAACGACATCACGTCGATGCGCCTATCACGGCCCGGCGCCAGTGCTGCGGGTTTCCTCTCGTCGCCAACCGTCAGAGACAGGCGACCCTGTAGCTGACGGTCATCGTCTTCCCCGGCTCGGGCACGTACAGCGGCTGGAACACGACCGAGTTCGTCGCGGCGTCGTACCGCCAGGCCTCGTTGCCGCGCGCGTCGTCGGGCGGCAACAGCATGCCGTCGATGCGCACGGTGATGGGGTTCATGCCCGACAAGTCCGGGGTGCCCGTGAGGTAGAAGCTGGTGCGGAAGCCGAAGGCGTTGCGGCCGATGCGCTCGAGCGACGGAGCCCAGTTCGGCGTGCAGATCTCTTCGCGGACGCCGTTGGTCTGCGAGACGAGCTGCACGTGCTTCCCGTCGTCACCCTGGCCGTCGTAGATGCAGGTGCCGCTGCTCGGCGGCGACGGCAGGAATGGGCCGATGACGTTGTAGCTGAACGAGCCAGGCCGCTGCGCGCCTTTGATGTTCTGGAGCTGGTTCAAATAGAACGACACGGGCTGGGTCGCCTGGTCGGGCGCGTCGGTGACGCACACCACCGCCAGCACCGCATCGGGCCGCAGCAGCCCGGCGTTCGTCATCGGGTCGGTGATCTTCGGCGCGGTGAGCGCGCGCACGGCCGGCGCCATGCAGGTCTCGGTCGGTGAGCCGCTGGTGCCAACGTTGACGGCCGCCGCGAACTGGCGCTCGAGGTCGGGCGTCGTGGGCGTGAAGATCTTCGTGCCCGTGATGGGCGCCCCCTTCAGGTTGCCCGTGAAACACGCGGGGCAGTTGTTCTCGTCGGACGCGTCGGTGGTGGTGATGCCGATCTGGAAGTCGACCTGGCTCGTCGTCGCGAAGCGGATGAACGAGGAGAAGTTGCGGCCGAGCTCGAGCTGCTTGTCGTTCATCGAGCACGAGTCGTCGATCACCAGCAGAATGTCGGCCTTCGGCCGCGAGTCCTGGCTGAAGGTGTCGGTGTTGCTGCCGTCGTTGTCCCCCGCTCCCTTGAGCGTGACGTAGTAGTCGACCGGTTGGCCGCTCTGGAGCACCGAGATCTTGTACGCCCCCATGTCGGCGCCCACGTCGAGCGGCGCGTAACGGAGCTGGAAGGTCAGCGGCGATGCGCCCTGCGCCAGACACCCGCCCGTGCCGGCCGGCGCGTTGGTGCACAGCGGGCCCGAGGTGGGCAGCGACGCCGTCGACGGAGCGCTCGTCACCCGGAACTCGTCGCAGCGGCCCGGCCCGGCGCAGCCAGGCGTCCCCGCCGGAACGCCCGCGGCGAACTCGAGCTGCGCGTCGACCCACCGGAGCGGCTGGGTGCACGCGTTGTAGACCTGGAAGGTGCGCGACGGCGAGCTGCAGCCCGCCTTCACCGTGCCGAAGTCGAGCGCGCTCGGCGAGATGATGAGGCACGTCGGCGCCAGCGTGGCCGTCAGCTGAACCCGCCCCTGCGGACGCGCGGGATCCGAGATGTTGAAGGTCACGCCGCCGGTCACCGCCGTCGGGTTCGGCGGGAGCTGGCTGCGCGGCCAGGCGCGCGCCGTCACCGTCATGCACTCCTGCGGCGCCAGCTCGCGCTCGTTCACCGCGCCCGCGGGCAGCGAGAAGATCTGGTTGGTGCCGGGCTCGAGATCGAGGCCGCTCACCAGACAGATCTTCGTCGCGTCCGAAGCAGGCGCCGTGTTGCAGATCTGGAACGAGCGGTCGCGGCTCTGCGGCGGCGTCACCACCCCGTAGCCCAGCGTCGATGGCGTGAAGCTGTAGCTGCACGGCGGCAGGAGCACCGGCCGCGCCGTGACGTTCACCGTCACCTCGGGCTCGTCGGGGTCGTTCGAGAAGAACGTCACCGCCCACGCCTTCACGCCCGTGGTCGCGTTGACCGTCGTGTTGGCGGGCGTGATGCGCACCGGCACGTCGAGCGAGCCACGCGCCACCGAGGCCTCGATGCCAACCGCCGGATCGTAGAGGCCCTGCCCGCTCGTCGGCAGATCGTCGCGGCACGTCTGGCTGGTGACGTCGAAGTCGCCGACGCAGATCTCGCTGAGCTGCGACTCGGCGTTGAGCGGCACCACGCGCCAGTACGGCTTGCGCGCACCGCCCATGCCCAGCTTGAGGTTCGCCGCCGGGTCGAGGTTCGTCGGCTGCGTCCCCACGTTGCGCACGGTGAGCCGGCGGGTGGCGAACGAGCCCTGGCCGCCGAAGAACGCCACGCGCCCGAAGTTGAGGCCCGTCGCGGGGCTCACGTCGATGTCCGGGCCTCCGCCGAAGCCCTTGAGGGGCACGGTGATGGTGGTCTGCCCGGGAATGTTGGGGTTCCCCACGAGATCCGCCGTGCGGGGGCCGATCACCGAGGGCGTGAACGACAGCGTCACCTTCGCCGTCCCCGGCTCGAGCGCCGTGGTCATCGGGTTGCGCACGGCCTTCGGCACGGTGATGCGCGTCAGGTTGCCCGGGTCGGCCGCGGCCACGCGGAAGACGGTGCTCGCGGTCGTCCCCCCTTCCCGCGCGCCCAGGTTGGCCACCACGGCCTCGCTGAACGAGAGGTTGGTGAACGTCACCTCACGGGTGATCGACAGGCCCGGCTGCACGTACCCGAAGTCGACGGTGGCCGGCTCGAAGCGCAGCACCTGATCGACCCCGGTGCCGACGAGCCGAATGGCCTTCTCCGGGCAGCCCTCGGCCGCGCGAATGCGCACGGTGGCGAAGTAGTCGCGGATCTCGGTGGGGCGGAAGACGATGCCGACGTCGCGCTCCCGGTTCGCCGGCAGGGTGAACTCGCCGGTGGGCGTCTCGGGCGTGAAGCTGAAGACCGACGTCCCACCCTGCGAGGCGACGATGGTGTCGACGCGGGGCAGCGCCGCCAGCGGGCGCGGGTTCTTGAGCGTCACGTTCTGCGCGAACGACTCGTTGCGCGCGACCGCGCCGAAGTCGATGCGGTCGGGCAGCTCGCACTCGCCCTTGATGCCGCGGCCCTTGAGCGTGAACGGCAGCGACTCGCGGGTCGAGTTGCTGGTGGTGAAGGTGAGCTGCACCTCGTAGTCGACCTGGGGCATCGAGTCGGTCGGAGGCTCGAAGAACACCGGCAGCTCGACCGAGTCGCCCGCGGTGATGCTGGTGGTGTTGTCGTACTCGATGCCGAACACCGGGTTGGGCTCGATGAGCGTGGTGCCCAGCTTCATCGGAGGCGTGCTGCCGATGCGCGTCCACGCCTCGATCTGCAGGGGCCCACCGTTGGCGTTCGAGACGTAGATGACCGCCGAGACGCGCTTGCCCATCGGCACCGCGCCGAAGTCGAGCGTATCGGACTCGACGTTCACCCCACCCTGCTCGACCAGCAGCCGAGGCTCACCTCGGGTGCGGGTCGTCATCGGGTCGTTGCACCGGCACCCGGACACGCTCAAGGCGACCACGACGCCAAAGAGCAGAGGCGCAGACCACTTCGTCATGGGCAATTCTCCGTTCAACCCCACTGCACGCACCACGTCAGCGCCGCCCGGCACGCGGCTGCTTCAGACGAGGCACTTGGCACAAGGCTCGCGGGTGGGTCAACCCCGCGAAGTCAGCGGGAACTCTTCGCTTCCTGCCCGAATGACGCGAAGCACCATCACTTCGACCCGAGCGTCCGAGCGACGGGTGAGGCAGTGTGGGCGGCGCATGACAGCCGAGCAGGCGTACACCACCCGGAGAGACACGGCGAAGGCGGCGTTGTTGGCGCTCGACCGTCAGGGCGCGAGGCTGGCGAACTTTCGCACCCTCACCTTCCTCACCTTCCTCGTCGTGCTGGGCCTGGTGATCTTCGACAGGCTCCCGCGCTGGGCGCTGGTGGTGAGCCTCGGGAGCCTCACGGCCTACGTCGCGCTCGCCGTCGCGCACGCGCGGGTGCTGGGCCGGGAAGCGCGCGAGAAGGTGCGGCTGTCGCTCAACGAGCGGGGCCTGGCCCGGCTGGCCGGCCGGTGGCACACCTTCCCCGAGAAGGGCGCCTCGCTGTTGCCCGACGGGCACCTCTACGCGGCCGATCTCGACGTGCTGGGCCAGGGCAGCCTGTTTCAGCGGCTCGACGACACCGGCACGAAGGCCGGAGAGCGGCAGCTCGCAGCCTGGCTCCTCACCGCGGCGCCCTCGGCGGCCGAGGTGCACGAGCGCCAGGGCGCCGCTCGCGAGCTCGCCCCGCTGATCGACTTCCGCCAGGCGCTGGTGACCGAGGCGCGGCTGGCCGGTCAGGACAAGGCCGACCCCACCCGCTTCATCGCGTGGACCGAGGCGCCCTCGTTCCTCTCGAAGGTGCAGTGGGCGTGGCCGCTCGCGCACGTGCTGCCCGTCTACACGCTGGGCGCTGGCGCCGCCGCGGCCTTCTTCGACGTGTCGTCGCTCTTCTTCTGGGGCGGCGTGCTGGTGCAGCTGGGCGTCGTGCGCCTCACCGGCATCGCGCTCAACCAGATGTGGGTCGCGCTGTCCTCCGGTGAGCAGGGCTTCGTGCGCTTCGAAGAGACCTTCGCCGCCATCGATCGGCAGACCTTCACGCACCCACGGCTGAACGCGCTCAAGGCCGGCGTGCAGGGCCAGGGCCCCTCGGTGTCCGAGCGCCTCGCCGCCTTCGCCCGCCTCATGGGCTTCGCCGAGCTGAAGAACTCGGGCCAGATGCACCCCGTCATCAACGTGCTGACGCTGTGGGATCTGCACGTGCTCTTCCGCGTCGAGCGCTGGCGCACGACGCACGGCACCGGCGTTCGCTCGTGGTTCGACGCGCTGGCCCAGCTCGAGGCGCTCTCGGCGTTCGCGGGCTACGCCTTCGAGCGGCCTGCCGACGTCTTTCCCGAGGTGATCGACGGGGCCTTCGTGCTCGAGGCGCGCGGCCTGGGCCACCCGCTGCTCGACGCGCCGGTGCGCAACGACGTGGCCCTGACGGGCCCGGGCCACGCGCTGGTGATCACCGGCTCGAACATGTCGGGAAAGACGACGCTGATGCGCACGATGGGCCTGTCGACGGTGATGGCGCTCGCGGGGCTGCCGGTGCCGGCGACGCGCTTCCGCGTGGGGCGCGCGCAGGTGCTCACCTCGATGCGGGTGAAGGACTCGCTCGAGCGCGGGGTCTCGTACTTCTACGCCGAGGTGCAGCGCATCAAGCTGCTCCTCGACACCGCCACCGCGAACCGCGGGGCGTGCCTCTTCCTCCTCGACGAGCTCTTCATGGGCACCAACGCGAAGGAGCGCACGCTCGCCTCGAAGCACCTCTTGCGCGAGCTGCTCCAGCTCGGCGCGGCGGGCGCGGTGACGACGCACGATCTCGCGCTCTGTGAGCTCGAGCGCGAGCTCGAAGGGCGCGTGCGCAACGTGCACTTCCGCGACGTGGTGACGAACGGCGAGATGACGTTCGACTACACGCTGCGTGAGGGCATCGTCACCACGACGAACGCGCTCGAGGTCCTTCGCCGGGCCGGCGTGGTGGTCGCCACCTGAGCTGAACGAGCCGACGCTGCGCTCGCTCGGCCGGCTGGGGGGGCTCACGCTTCTTCCGCCTCGGGCTCGAGGACCAGCCAAGGCGGTGTGAGCCGCGAGCCGTCGTGAATCGGAGAACGCGACGACTCGACGCGACCTGCGCTCGGCTCCGCTCACGCCGACGGGCGCGCCGCTGGAGGCTTCGCGGCCTCGGCCGGCACGTCGCGGGGCTCGATGCGCACCAGCTGAACGCGGGGCCCGTCGACCTTCATGACGAGAATGCGAAAGGGCTCGCGTGTCCACCCGTCGCCGGCGATGGGCACCCGGCCCAGCTTGGCCATGAGGTAGCCGGCGATCGTCGTCACCTGCGACTTGTCGACGTCGAACTCGATCTCGAGCGTGTGCTCGATGTCGTCGAGCTGCGCGGTGCCGGGCAGCTCGAGCTTGCCGCCGGGGAGCGCCTTCACCGGCTCCACCTTGCGGCCCAGCTCGGCGATGTTGCCCACCAGCTCGGCCACCACGTCGGCGATGGTGACGAGCCCCGAGGTGCCGCCGTGCTCGTCGACGGCGATGGCCATCTGCTTGCCGCGCCGCTTGAACTCGCTCAGCAGCTGCTCGAGGGTGATCGTCTCGGGCACGAAGAGCACCGGCCGCTGCACCTGCGCGATGGCCGAGAGCTCCTTGCGGGCGAGCAGGAAGAGGAGCTCCTTCACGTTGACGAGGCCCTCGACGCGGTCGAGCGAGCCGCGAATGACGGGCATCCACGTGTGGCCCGAGGCCTGGGCGACCGCGAGGTTCTCGTCGAGCGACAGCTCGTGATCGAGGCACTTCATCTGCGAGCGCGGCACCAGCACCTGGCGGGCCGTCTTCTCGACCATCGCCAGCGCGCGCTGGAGCAGCTCCGCCCGCGACGCGTCGATGGCGCCCGCCTCGGCCGACGACGAGAAGATGAGCATCAGCTCCTCTTCGCCCAGCGCCTCGCCGTGCCCCTCGGACGTCTGCCCGATGCCGAGCACCTTCAGCACCAGGCGCGTGCCGGCGTTGAGCAGCCAGATGACGGGAAACGCCGCCGCGTAGAACGCGCGCATCGGCCACGAGAGCGCCAGCGCGGTGCGCTCGGCCTGCGAGATCGCGAGCGTCTTGGGCACCTGCTCGCCCACCACGATGTGCAGGAAGGTGATGATGCCGAAGGCGAGCACCAGGCCCACCGTCTTCGCGATCGCCTGCGCCGACTCGGTCTGCGGCGCGAGCTTCATCACCACCGGCTCGATGAGGTGCGAGAACGCGGGCTCGCCCACCCAGCCGAGCGCCAGCGACGCGAGCGTGATGCCCACCTGCGAGGCCGACAGCCAGGTGTCGAGGTTCTTGCGCATCGCCAGCGCCGCGACGGCGCCCGGCCGCCCCTCGGTGACGAGGGCCTCGAGCTGCGTGACGCGCACCTTCACCAGCGCGAACTCGATCGCGACGAAGAAGGCGTTCGCCAGCACCAGGGCCAGCGCACCGACGAGCGCCCATGCTTCCATCAGCGAAGGGCCTCGAACTCTGGCCGCCCCTTGAGGCTCTCGAACATCGGGTCGGTGCGCAGCCAGCTCTGCACCTTCGCCTTGTCGGCCGTCACCGCGCGCGCGAGGAAGCCCACCGCGTCGGCCGGGCGGCCCCACAGCGCATAGAGCGCCGCCTGGTTGTAGAGCAGCAGCACGTCGTCGGCCTTGTGCTCGGCCGCGGTGTCGTAGGCGCGCTCGGCCTCGGCGTAGAAGCCCTTCTGCGCGAAGCAGATGCCCAGGTCGAGCCACGCCTCGAAGTTCTTCGGCTCGAGGCGGGTGACTTCCTTGAGGTGGGTGATGGCGCCGCGGTAGTCGCCCTCGTCCATGAGGATCGCCGCGAGCTCGTGGCGCGGGAACGGATCCTGCGGGTCGAGCTCGATGGCGATTCTCAGCTCCTTCATCGCCTCGTCGAAGCGCCCATCGTCGGCGTGCGCCAGCCCGAGGTTCAGGTGCGCGTCGGGGTAGTCGGGCTCGAGGCCGATGGCCTCCTGGTACTGCGCGACGGCGAACTCGTTGCCGTGCGTCGAGAGGAAGACGGCCAGGTTGTAGTGCGCCGTGGCCGAGTCGGGCTCGAGCTTGATGGCGGTGAGGTATTCCTCGAGCGCTTCGCGGAACTGCTTCTTCTCGGCGTAGACGGTGGCGAGGTTGTCGTGCGCGTGCGCCGAGTTCGGGTCGAGCTCGATGGCCTTCTTGAACTCCTTGATGGCCTCGTCGAGCCAGCCGCGATCGGCGAGCTCGATGCCCCGGGAGTTGTGCTCGTCGGACTGGCCGAGCGGGTCCTTCTCGCGCGCCATGGTGCGCCGAGGGATAGCACCCGAATCGGCCCCCGTCGTGCCCATCGAACGGTGCTCGACCTGCCTTCCCGCGCGGGCCATCATCTGCCCGTGATCATTCCCTTCTTTGCTCTTGCCCTGGCAGCGGCTCCTAATGCGGGGGCGCCCGTGCGGGTCACCTTCGCCGGCGACGTCACCCTGGGCTTCCACGTCGAGGAGTGGGCCGACGAGCTGGTGAAGAAGGGCACGCCGAAGGACCAGGCGCTGACGTGGGGCTTCGAGCGCGTCAAGGCGCTCACCCGCGCGTCCGATCTCTTCGTGGTGAACCTCGAGTGCCCGTTCACCGACAAGGGCACGAAGCTGCAGAAGAACTTCAACTTCCGCGCGCGACCGGAGCTGGTGGCCGGGCTCGAGGCCGGCGGCGTCGACGTGGTGAGCCTCGCGAACAACCACCTCATGGACTACGGCGCCGAGGGCCTGTTCGACACCCTCACGGTGCTCGACACGGCGAAGATCTCGCGCTTCGGGGCCGGCCGCTCGCTCGCCGACGCGCGCACGCCAGCCCTCGTCGAGGTGCAGGGCGTGAAGTTCGCCTTCCTCGGGTACTTCTTCCTCGGCGACCGGAACATCGAGCCGAAGGAGGTCATCGCGACGGACTCGACGCCCGGCGTCGCGGGCCACTTCACCGACACGGCCGAGCTCAAGAAGATGCTCGTCGCCGACGTGCGGGCCGCGAAGAAGAAGGCGGACCACGTCATTCCGTTCTTCCACTGGGGCCGCGAGGGCAAGGGCACACCGGAGCCGTACCAGCTCGAGCTCGCGCACGCGGCCATCGACGCCGGCGCCTCGGCGGTGATCGGCTCGCACCCGCACGTGCTCCAGGGCATCGAGCTCTACAAGGACCGGCCCGTCGTCTACTCGCTGGGGAACTTCGTCTTCGGCGGCAACTGGAACCCGACCGACAAGCGCACCGCGCTCGTGCACCTGCTGGTGACGAAGACGGCCATCGACGCGGTCGAGGTGACGCCGGCACGGAGCGACGACTACCCCGACAAACCCTGCCAGCCGTTCCTCGCGGAAGGGCCGCAGGCCGACGACGTGCTGAACCACCTGGCGAAGCTGTCGGCGGGGTTCAAGGCGACGATTCCGGCGCTGCGTGGGCGAAGCGCT
>JALOQF010000038.1 GCA_025459425.1 Myxococcaceae bacterium
TCCTATCTTCCGCGGCGTGACGGCGGCGCTCGCGGTGACGGGACTGACGAAGACGTACCGCTCCCTCTTTGGTGGTGCGCACGACGCCCTGCGCGGCCTCACGCTGTCGATTCCCCGGGGCGCGGCCTTCGGCCTCATCGGCCCCAACGGCGCGGGCAAGACGACTTTCATCAAGGTGCTGCTGGGCGTGGTGCAGCCGTCGGGCGGCGAGGTGACGGTGCTCGACGGCGCGCCGGGCGACGTCTCGGTGCGCGCGCGCATCGGTTACCTGCCCGAGCGCATGCACCTGCCGGCGGCGCTGTCGGCGAAGCAGTTCCTTCGCTCCGTCGCGACGCTCAAACGACTGTCTCCGTCGGACACCGAGCTGCGACGAGCGCTCGAGCGCGTCGGCCTCTCGGACGACCGGCAGCGCATCGGCAGCTTCTCGAAGGGCATGCGCCAACGACTGGGCCTCGCGGCGGCAATGCTGGGCGCGCCCGAACTCCTCATCCTCGACGAGCCGACCGACGGCATCGACCCGGTGGGGCGCGTCGAGGTGCGCCGGCTGCTGCTCGAAGAACACGCGCGCGGCGCCACGCTGTTGCTCAACTCACACCTCTTGTCCGAGACGGAGCGCGTCTGCGACCGGGTCGCCGTGCTGCAGCGCGGCCAGCTCACCCTCGAGGGCACGCTCGACGAGGTGCGCCGGGTGTCGACGGCGTGGCGGGTGCGCTTCGAGGCCGGCGCGGACGAGGCAGCGCTCCGTGACGCGGGCTTCGTCGATGGTGTCTTCTCGGGCGACGTCTCGGCGCTGAACCTCGCGCTCGACCGGGTGCGCGCAGGCGGCGCCCGGCTGGTCGCGTTGACGCCGATGGAGCGCGACCTCGAGCAGGTGCTCTCCGAGGCGATGGAGTCGACGTCCGGGGCGCGTGCGCCATGAGGCCTTCACCGGACAGCCGCCTCGGGGCATTCGACAGGCGCTGCGGTGATGGCTGCTTCGTCGCGGGGGCTGCTTCGTGAGGCAGGTGGTGCGCGTGGCGGTGGACCTGCTGCTCGAGGCCGCACGCCGGCGCTGGTTCCTCGCGCTCTTCGGCGGCATCACGCTGGTGCTCCTCGTGCTGGGCTTCTCGCTCGAGCTCGACGTGGTGGACGGTGCGCTCGCGGGCTCGAAGCTCTTCGGCGCACTCCTCTTCGACGACGTCATCTCGGCGAGCCGGGCCCTCTCCGGCGTCTCGCTCGCCGTGGCCTACGTGGCCTTCTACGGCGGCGCTTTCTTCCTCGCGGTGGCGTGCAGCGACTTCGCGCCCGAGCTGCTGTCGCCCGGGCGCATCGAGCACCTGCTGTCCCTGCCCATCGCGCGCTGGCAGCTCCTCTTCGGCACCTACCTCGGCGTCCTCGCCCTCACCGCCGCCGGCATTCTGTACGGCGCGACCGGCCTCACGGTGCTGCTGGGGGTGAAGACGGGGCTGTGGAGCCACACGCTGATTCTCGGCAGCAGCCTGGGCCTGGTGGGCTTCGCCGCGCTCTACGCGGTGATGGTGTGCGTGACGTTCTTCGTGCGCAGCGCGGCGGTGAGCGGCGCGGTGGGGCTCGCGACGCTGGTGTTGGGCGTGCTGGCGAGCTTCCGCGAGACGCTCACCGCCCTCATGGAGCCGGGCCTGGCGCGCACGGTGACGGGCTGGGCGCTGGTGCCACTCCCACGCCTGGGGAGCCTCGCCACCGCGTCCGCCCGGCTCGCCGCCGAGCAGCCGCTCGATGGTGAAGTCGTGTCACGCCTCGTCGCGGGCTGCGGGCTCTTCTCGGTCGCGATGCTGGCCCTGGCGGCGTGGCGCTTCGAACGAATGGACTTCTGACATGCGCACCTCGTCTCGACGCAGCGGGTGGTGGTGGCTCGCCGGAGCGGTGCTCCTGCTGCTGCTGGCGGGCTGGGTGATGCTGGGCGCCGAGCCACCTCCGCGCCCGCCGCCGCCCCGCATCGACCTGCCCACCCGCATGACGTCGGCGGAGTTGGGGCGCGTCGAGGCGCGGCGGACCTACCTGCCCGTGGCGCCCGATGACGCGGGGTTCGTCGAGGCCCGCCCACCACCGAAGGCCATCGACCCGGTGCTGTCGCTCATTCCAGAGCACCTCGAGCGCGGCGCGGTGGTGGCCGAGGTGAACGCCATCTTCAACTCCGAGCTCGGGCCGCTGCTCTTCGAGTGCCTCACCGCAGGGAACGGCAGGCTGTCGTCACTCGCCGACGCCGGGTTCGACCCGATGGTGCACGTCGACCGCGTGGCCGTCATCGACGACACCATCGTCATGAGCGGCAACCTCAAGACGCTGCCGCCACCAGCAGGCTCGGTGGTGGTGGACTACGGGCCACGCGCGCGCCTCATCGAGCCGCCCGCGGGCACGCGCCTGGGCGTGATGGGCGTGTGGAACGACCAGCTCCTCGTCGTGGGCGACAGCGCTGCCGAGACGAAGGCCCTGCTCGACCGCCTGGAGCGCCGTGAGCCCGTCTCGAAGCCAGCCTTCGACGACTCCATCGCCTACGGCGAGGTGTATGGCGTGCTGAAGCCCGAGCTGCTCGGATCGATGTTCGACGAGGTCGACCCGAAGCTGCGTGACTTGATGCTCGAGACGACGACGGGCCTCACGCTGCACGCCGACGTGGGCCACGACCTGGGCCTGGTGGGTGACGTGTCGGCGAAGGACGCGACGAAGGCCGACGAGCTCCGCCGCGCGCTGGGGTCGTTCATCTCGTTGGCGCGGATTCAGGCGCAGCAGCGCGGAAAGACGGACGAAGCGAACCTGCTCGACCTCGCCCGCGTGCGCAGCGGTGACGGCGCTGGCGGCTTTCGGCTCGAGGCCGGGGTGCCGAACGAGGTGATGAAGTCGATGCTGGCCTCGTGTGTGACGCGCGGGAAGGAACGCGCCGCGCGCCGGGCCGATGCCGGAGCGGAGTAGCCGAGCCGTCGCAGGTTCGGCGCGCTGTCGTGACGACGCCGGGTACCGTCGCCCAAACGGTCGTCCACCCAGCGCGCAGGCAGCACCCACGTCATCGCGCCTCCGGGCATGACACGCGCGCATCCACTCGAGGCGACGAGCTGCCCGCCGCTCGAATCAGCCTCACAGTCCCCTTTGGTTCGTTCGTCGCCTTCAGCGCGCCAGGCCAGCGTCCACGCGGTCGGCGTCGGCACGCGCGCCGGTGAGCGGAACGAAGCGAACGGGGAACAGCGCCGACGCCACCACGGAGCCATCAGGCTGCTTCGTCAGCACCTCGAGCTCGAGCCGCTCCAGCGGGCCGACGGGGATGATGAGCCGCCCACCCACCGCGAGCTGCTCCACGAGCGGCGCCGGCACCTTCGGAGCCCCGGCCGCGACGATGATGGCGTCGAACGGTGCCGCCTCGGGCCAACCGCCGTACCCGTCTCCAGCGCGGAGGTGGACATTGCGCACGCCGAGGCGGGCCAGCGTCTCCTGCGAGCGCGTCACCAGCGGCTCGACGATGTCGATGGCGTAGACGTCACGGCACAGCTTCGACAGCAGCGCCGTCTGGTAGCCGCAGCCCGAGCCCACCTCGAGTACGCGGCCGCCGGGCTTTAGCGCCGCCGCCTGGAGCGTCAAGGCGATGAGCGAGGGCTGGCTGGTCGTCTGTCCGAAGCCGATGGGCAGCGGCCAGTCTTCGAACGCGACGGGCCGCTGAGACTCGTCGAGGAATTCGGCACGGTCGACGGCAGCGGCGGCAGCCAACACCCGCGTGTCCGTCACGCCCTGGCGCTCGAAGTGGTCGCGCCACGATGGCTTCGGAGCCCCGCTCAGCGCGTCTCCGACGAGCGTCGAGACGTCGTACATGTCGTCACTCCCGTGCATGGTTGTGAAGACGGTAACGCGTGTCAGTGGCCTCGCACCCCGGCCTGCCAGAATGGCCTGTGACGCGCGGCCCAGCGCTCGAATGCGCCGATGGAGGTGGCGCCACGAAGCGTCGCGAGGGCACACCACGGCCGCCGCATGCATACCGGGACGTGGCCTTGCGTCGACGGTGACGCCACTCCTGGAGCAGCGCGAGGGGTGGGCTCCCATCGCCAGCTCCGTGGAGTCGTGGGTGGAGAGCGCCGCTCGAGAACGGCTCGTGTTCACTCGAGCGAGAAGTCGGCCCGGTGCTTCTTGCATCGCCGCCGCGCGAGGTCCTTCGCGGCGCTGGCGGAGAGCTGGCGGAAGTAGACGTTGGCCGCCGAGAGGTCTCCTCGCTGGCAGGCCACCTCGGTGAGGGCGATGGCGAAGTCGCGGCGCGCCTCGGGTGACGTGAAGGCGTAGCGCGTCGACGAGCGACGTTTCCACACCTCGTCGAACTCACCGCGCTGGAGCTGGGCCTCGAGCTCGTCGAGCACGGCCTTCTCGGCCGGCGGCGGGGGCGTCAGCTTGCCGGCCTTCACCACGGGCTTGCTGGGCGAGTCGACCGCGCTGCCGGCGTCGACGCTCCCCGCGTCGGGAACCTCGGTGGCTCCGGCGTCGACGACGGGCGGTGGTTCGACGAGCGGCGGCTTCACCGGCGGCGCCACCACGGCGGTCGTCCCCGCGTCGGGGGTGGTCGCCGTGGTGCCGCCCGCATCGAGCGCCCGCGCGGCGAAGAAGGTTCCGACGGCGATGCCAACGACCGCCAGGCCTCCGGCGATGAACTTCACGGGCGAGGCCGACGCAGGCGGAGGCGCGCTCGAGACGGCCGGTGACGGCACCGCAGACGGCGAGCTCGGAATGACGGCCGGCGCCGGCGCGCTGGGGAGCGGAGCCGCCGGGTTTGGCGTCGCCAGCAACGGCTTCTTCGCCGCGACCTGTGACGGCGACACCGTGGCGTCGGCCATCATGCGCTCGTCCACCGCCGCGCCCGGCTGGAGCACCACGCCCGAGGGCCTCGGCGCGTACGCCCCGCTGGTGGTGCTGGTGAGCACCTGCCCGGTGAGCTCGAGCACGAACGAGGCGACGTCGGGCGTGCGGTGCGCGCGGTCCTTCAGCAGGGCGTGCTCGACGGCCTGGGCCATCGGCGCCGGCACGTGCGGCGCCACCGACAGGAGCGGCGGGTGCGGCTCGTACGCGATGCGGAAGACGACCTTCGCGATGCTGTCGGCGGCGAAGGGCGCCTGGCCGCTGAGGCACTCGTAGGCGATGGAGCCGAGCGAGAAGACGTCGCTCGCCGGCGTGACGTCGCGGTTGTGCCCCAGCGCCTGCTCCGGCGACATGTACAGCGGCGTACCCATGAGGACCGAGTCGGTCGTCTGCATGGTGCCGCCGTCGGACAGCTTCGAGATGCCGAAGTCGAGCACCTTCACCTGGTCGCCCAGGCCCGTCGGCACCAGGAAGATGTTCTCGGGCTTGAGGTCGCGGTGAATGACGCTGGCGCCGTGGGCCGCGTGCAGCGCGCTGCCGACCTGCCGCATCACCAGCGACACCTCGTCGGGCGACATGGGGCCGCGCTTGACGCGGGCGGCGAGGCTCTCGCCCTTGAGCAGCTCCATGACGATGAAGGGCTGGCCCGAGGGCAACTTGTTGAAGTCGATGACCTGCACGATGTTCGGGTGCTCGAGGCGCGCGGCGATTTCGGCCTCGCGTTGGAACCGCGCCAGCGCCTCGGCCGGCAGCTCACCCTGCGTGTGCAGCACCTTGATGGCCACCTGCTTGCCGGCGAGGCGCAGGTGCCGGGCCAGCCACACCTCGCCCATGCCGCCGCGCCCGAGGAGTCGCTCGACCTCGAACGTCTCGGCCACCACCATTCCGGGGCTCAGCGCGTCTGCCATACGGGGCGCACTCTCTCACCGCGGCGGGGCCGGTGTGGGTGAATTTTCACCGGCCGCGCGTCGGGGCGCGAATGTCTCGCACGGGTCTGCGTCTGGCCGCATCAGCCCTCCGAACCCCCGACCCGCTGGGGTAGAAAGCCCGCATGCTCTCGCTCACCACTGCGCTCGTCCTCGTGCTGTCCCAGACCGGCCCCGACAAGGTCGTCGACGTCTCGGCGAAGAAGGCCGACTTCGGCGTCCTCACTGACGGCAAGGGGCACTACGTCGTCTACAACGCGAAGGAGCCGCTCTCGGGGCCCACCTTCTACGGCGACGGCAAGACGTTCAACCTGCTGCGCGTCATCGGTGGCGGCGCCAGCGGCACCGAGTCGTGGGACATGTCGCTGTGGGACCCGCGCGTCGTCGGCCTCAAGCAGTCGTACGCCTCGATGTCGATGAAGGACGAGGGCAAGACGTTCGAGCTCACCTGCGGAGAGACGACCGGCAAGCTGACGCGCCTGGGCAAGGACGAAGCGACGAAGCTCGTCGACGCGGCCGCCTTCCGCGGCTCGAAGTGGACGCGGCAGCCCACGCTCCTGTACCGCGACGACACCGGCAGCTACTACCTCATCGACCGGCTGCGCACCGACGACGACAACGACCGCCGCGACTGGCGCGTCTTCGTCGGGCCCCGCGGCAAGATGAAGCTCGCCGCGCTCAAGGACGTCGTCGACGACGACCAGGGGCAGATTTTCGCCACGAAGGACGGCTCGCTGCGCCTCGTCACCAAGACGGGTGAGACGAAGTGGATCAAGGGCAAGGCCGAGACGGTGCTGACCGAGGTCGACCTGGGCTCGTTCCGCAACGCGCGCATGGTGTACGTCGACCTCGGGCCCTACGTGGGCCAGAAGCTCGGCACGCCCTGCGACGACCTGCTGTGACGGGGCCCTGACGGAACCGCCGCCCACGCGGTGCTGTCTCACCTCGTCCCACGCGGTCTCCCCCGGAGTCCTTCCATGCTGCGCTCCTGTCTGCTCGTCGCCGGCCTGTTGCTGGGCCCTGCGGCGCACGCCTTCTGCGGCTTCTACGTCTCGTCCGCCGGTGGGCAGCTCTTCAACGACGCCACCATGGTGGTGCTGATGCGCGAGGGCACCCGCACGGTGCTGTCGATGCAGAACACCTACCGCGGCCCGCCCGCCGACTTCGCCATGGTGGTGCCGGTGCCGGTGGTGCTCCAGCGAGAGAACGTGCGCACGCTGCCGAAAGACGCGTTCGACCGGCTCGATGCGCTCGCGTCTCCGCGGCTGGTGCAGATGTGCGTCGACGACGAAGGCGGCCCGCGCGGTGGTGGACTGCTGAGCGCGGCCAGGAGCGCCGACATCGGCGGCCTGGGTACGCTCCCTCGCGACCTCGGCGTGAAGGTCGAGGCGAGGTTCGAGGTGAACGAGTACGACGTCGTCATTCTGTCGGCGAAAGACGCCCTCGGCCTCGACATCTGGCTGCGTGAGAACAAGTACCAGATTCCCGCGAACGCCGAGCCGCTCCTGCGGCCGTACGTGCAGAACGCCTCGAAGTTCTTCGTCGCGAAGGTGAACACGAAGAAGGTGAAGTTCGTGAACGGGCAGGCGGTGCTGTCGCCGCTGCGCGTGCACTACGACAGCGAGAAGTTCGAGCTGCCGATTCGGCTCGGCCTCGTCAACACCGCGGGCGAGCAGGACCTCATCGTGCACGTCATCGCGCGCGGCCGGTACGAGGTGGCCAACCGCCCCAACGTGATGATTCCCACCAACCTCGACGTGAAGGTGGCCGTCGAGCCGCGCTTCGGCGCCTTCTATTCCGAGCTGGTGAAGCGCACCTTCGCGAAGACGCCGAACGCCGCCGTCACCGAGTTCGCCTGGCAGGGCGCGATGCCACCGCCGCAGGTGATGGTCGACCAGGGCATCTACGGCGTCACCTGCGACCCCTGCCCGCCGCCGCACCCGATGGACGACCCGCTGACGCGGCTCCTGGGCGCCGACGTCATACCCGGCGTGAAGGGCGACTCGGGCGTGGGGAAGTGGGCCGCCGAGACGACGCTGACGCGGCTGCACCTGCGCTCGACGAAGGACGGCAACACCGACGACCTCGTCTTCAAGCAGGCCGAGGCCGTCGAGGGTGGCGTGCCGGGTGTGCCCGAGGTGCGGGCGGCGAAGAAGAACCGCTTTCAGGGACGCTACGTGATGTGGAAGCGCGGTGACGCCTGCTGGGACATGGCCTCGCCCATCGTCTCGGCGGGGCTTGCAGGAACGAACGCGGTCCTCGCGGCGCCGGCGAAGCTCGACCAGGCCTTCGAGGCGTACCTGGTGTCGTCGATTCCGCAGCTCGGCGTCGAGGCCTCCGGGTGGGTGAAGCCCACGCGGCAGACGCCCGCGCCGTCCCGGTGAGTCTCGGGCGGCCCCGACCGCCAACCACCCGGCACGCAGGTGGTTGTCAGCTTCGACGACAGTCCTTCACGAGCGGGTCATCGAAAGGCTGCGCTGTCCCTCCCCTGACTCACGACGTGGTGAGCGGCCCGCGGTGGAGCGGAGCCTCGAGCCGCTGGCGCGCGTACTCGTCGTCCGTGAAGAGCCTCGAGCGGATGAGGAAGCGCAGGCCCGTCGGGCTCTCGACCGAGAAGCCCGCGCCACGCCCCGGCACCACGTCGACGGTGAGGTGCGTGTGCTGCCAGTACTCGAACTGAAGCGCTCCGATGAAGAAGGGCGTTCCCGCCACGAAGCCCAGCAGCACGTCGCGCTGCCCGATGCGGAACTCGCGCCGGGGGTAACACATCGGCGCGCTCCCGTCGCAACAGCCACCCGACTGGTGAAAGACGAGCGGCCCGTGCTCGAGCTCGAGCGTCTCGAGCAGCCGGGCCGCCGCTTCCGTCACCGCCACCCGCTCGACCAGCCCGCTCTGCCGCGCGTCGTCCTGGGCTGCGGCGCCCATCAGAAGAAGCCCATCGCCTTCTGGTCGTACGAGACGAGCAGGTTCTTCGTCTGCTGGTAGTGGTCGAGCATCATCTTGTGCGTCTCGCGCCCGATGCCCGACTGCTTGTACCCACCGAAGGCCGCGTGCGCCGGGTACAGGTGGTAGCAGTTCGTCCACACCCGGCCCGCCTTGATGTCACGCCCGGCCTTGAAGGCCAGGTTGCCATCGCGGGTCCACACGCCGGCGCCGAGCCCGTAGAGCGTGTCGTTGGCGATGGCGATGGCGTCGTCGTAGTCCTTGAACTTCGTGACCGAGACGACGGGCCCGAAAATCTCCTCCTGGAACACGCGCATCTTGTTGTGCCCGGCGAGCACCGTCGGCTGCACGTAGTACCCCTTCGCCAGCTCGCCCGCGTGCACCTGGCGGCCGCCGCCGGTGAGCACCTTCGCGCCTTCCTTCTTGCCGATGTCGACGTACGACAGAATCTTCTCGAGCTGGTCGCTCGAGGCCTGCGCGCCCACCATCGTCGACGGGTCGAGCGGGTGGCCCAGCTTGATTCTGCGCACGCGCTCGACGGCCTTCTCCATGAAGCGGTCGTAGATGGACTCGTGCACGAGCGCGCGCGAGGGGCAGGTGCAGACCTCTCCCTGGTTGAGCGCGAACATGGCGAAGCCCTCGAGCACCTTGTCGAAGAAGGCATCGTCCTGCGCCATCACGTCGGGGAAGAAGATGTTCGGGCTCTTGCCGCCCAGCTCCAGCGTCACCGGAATGAGGTTCTCGCTCGCGTACTGCATGATGAGCCGGCCCGTCGTCGTCTCGCCGGTGAAGGCAATCTTCGCGATGCGGTTGCTCGAGGCGAGCGGCTTACCGGCCTCGAGCCCGAAGCCGTTCACCACGTTGAGGACGCCAGGGGGCAACAGGTCGGCCATCGTCTCGGCGAACACGATGGCTGACAGCGGCGTCTGCTCGGCCGGCTTGAGCACCACACAGTTGCCGGCGGCGAGCGCGGGCGCCAGCTTCCACGCAGCCATCAGCAGCGGGAAGTTCCAGGGAATGATCTGCCCCACCACGCCGAGCGGCTCGTGGAAGTGGTAGGCCATCGTCTGGTGGTCGATTTCTCCGATGCTGCCTTCCTGCGCGCGCACGCAGGCGGCGAAGTAGCGGAAGTGGTCGACGGCCAGCGGCAGGTCGGCGGCCAGCGTCTCTCGAATGGGCTTGCCGTTGTCGAGCGTCTCGAGGAGCGCGAACTTCTCGAGCTGGCTTTCGAGCCGGTCGGCGATGCGGTTGAGCACGTTGGCGCGCTCGGTCGTCGAGGTGCGCCCCCACGCTGGCGCCGCGGCGTGAGCAGCGTCGAGCGCCTTCTCGACGTCCTCCGCGGTCGAGCGCGCGATGGAGCAGATCTTCTCGCCGGTGATGGGCGAGGTGTTGTCGAACCGCTGCCCCTTCACGGGCGGGACGGACTTGCCCCCGATGAAGTTGTCGTACGTCGAGCGGACTTCACAGCGCTGCAGGGCGGCGGTGACGGTGGTGGGGAGGGCCATGCGGAGTGCTCCAGGTGAGAGTGGAAACGGCGGCCAGCCTCGGAGCACGCCTGGTGCCAGCCCGCGCGCGCGTGATTTCGCGCCCCTCTGAGCCCGTGGGCTGTCGCGTGCAACACCTGTTGCGGCCACACGTGTCGCGCGGCGCGCGCCTGGCCACGAGCTCCACCCGAAGCACCGGCACACGACGCATGATTTGCGCCTCGTCGCCGAAGGCGCCACGACGCGAGGCGTCTTGCCGACGTCTCGACGAGCGAGGACAACCCGAGGCTTCTCGGGGAATCGCCGCAGCACCCACGCAAGGAGACGCTCGATGCGCGTCGAGATGGAGCACCGCCTCATCGAGGCCAGCACGCCCCTGCTTCGCGAGGTGCGCGAATCGTGGAGCCGCTGCGCGGAGGTGGGGTTGTCGCGGGAGCTGCGAGCCGCGCCGCTGGTGCTGGACGAAGAGGGGCTCTTCACGCGACGACAGCGCAGCCCCTGGCTCGTCGAGGCCGAGGCGGCGCTCGCTCCCCACATCGAGCTGGTCCAGGGAAGCGGGCACGTGCTCACGCTCTTCGACACCGAGGGCATCATGCTGGCGAGCGCCGGCGACCCGTTCGTCCTCGAGCAGCTCGACGACATTCACTTCGTTCCCGGAGCGAACTGGTCCGAAGAGCGCGCTGGCACCAATGGGCCCGGCACCGCGCTGGCGACGCGACGGCCGGCGCACATCGTAGGGCCCGAACACTTCTGCGGTGCGTGGCACCCGTGGCACTGCGCGGCGGTTCCGGTGTGGAGCCCGGCGGGCGACCTGCTGGGCGCGCTCGACGTGTCGGGCCCGGCGCGGCGCGCCGACTCGCGCATCTTCGCCCTCGCGCGGCTCCTCGGCACCACCGTCGAGCAGGCGCTGCGCACCAGCGCGCTCGAGCGTCAGGCCCGGGTCCTCTCCCGCTACGCGGAGCTGTGCGTGCGCGCTCCGGGCGAGGCGCTCGTCGCGGTCGACGCCGAGGGCGTCGTGTTGCAGGCCACCGGAGCGGCGAAGGCGCGAGGGCTGCCCGAGCGCCTCCTCGTTCCGCCGAACGTCACCGGCCTTCAGGCCGGGCCACCACAGGCGAGCTGGCTGGCCGGCGCCACCGTGGTCCCCCTCGTCGATGGCGGCAGGCGGGTGGGCGCCTGTCTCGTCCAGCGTGAGGCAGCGCGCCGCCCCTCACGGCGCGCCCTCGCCGTGACACCGAATGGAACCCGGTACACGTTCGCCGACCTCGCCGGCGCCGGGCTGCGTGAGGTGGTGGCGCTGGCACGGTCGGTGGCCCCGACGACCCTGCCGGTGCTGGTGACGGGTGAGTCGGGGGTTGGCAAGGAGGTGGTGGCGCAAGCCATTCACGTCGACAGCGCGCGACCCGATGGCCCCTTCGTGGCGGTGAACTGCGCGGCGCTGGCGAGAGACCTCGTCGAGAGCGAGCTCTTCGGGTACGTGGGCGGCGCCTTCTCGGGCGCGCGCTCGAATGGAGCGCCGGGGCGCTTCGAGGCGGCGCACGGCGGCACGCTGTTCCTCGACGAGGTCGGCGAGCTCCCGCCAACGGCCCAGGCAGCGCTCCTGCGCGCGCTCCAGGAGAAGGTCATCACGCCCGTGGGTGGCACCGAGGCGCGGCAGGTCGACGTGCGCCTCATCGCGGCCACCAACCGCGACCTCTCCCACGCGGTGAAGGTGGGGCTCTTCCGTCTCGACCTCCTGCACCGGCTCAACGTCATCGAGGTGAAGGTGCCACCGCTGCGGGAGCGCCTGGGCGACCTGCCGGTGCTCGTCGAGCACCTGAGCGCGGTGGTCGAGTCGGAGCTGGGGTTGCCGGTGCGGCTGGGCGACGCGGTGCGGGAGCGGCTCGCTCGCCACGACTGGCCCGGGAACGTACGAGAGCTCGAGAACGTCTTGCGGCGGCTGGCGGTGCTGGGGCGGGAGCGGCCGGTGACGGAGCACGACCTGCCCTTCGACGCCGCCGCCCCCGTTCGCCTCGACGGCCAGGTGCAGCGCCTGCTCGACGTGATTCACTCGACGAAGAACATGGCCGAGGCCGCGGCCCGTCTGGGCATCAACCGCTCGACGCTCTACCGCCAGCTCGAGCGGCTGGGCCTCAAGCCGGGCCGCACGGCGACGCCGGGCTCCTGAATTCGCCTCCGTCAGGCTGACAAAGACGTCGAGGCAGCAGGGCCGGTGCCTCGACTGACGGCGGAACGCTGCCGGCGCGCAGGAAGCCCGGTTCGTCGAACCGCTCGAGTGCCCTCCCGCAGCGACACCGCCCTCGTCCTGGCACTGACGACGAAACGCTGCTGTCGTGCAGGAAGCCCACTTCGTCGCCTCATGGGCGCCCTCCCGCAGCGACACCGGCCGGAGGCCTCGGCGTGGACTGACGACGGCTCGAAGCGCTGGCGACCGATGCTTCAGCCATCACTGCGATGTGGTCGGTGGAGCCTCGTCGTCGCAACAGCATGAAAGGCGCAGCCGCGCGGCGACGGCTGATACCCTCTCGACGATGGGTGGCGTCTCCGGCCTCGTGGAGCTCCGTCTCGAGCGAAGGGTCCTTCGTGGCTCCACGTGTGGATGGGGCGCGCGTGACGTGGGAGGCCAGACGTGAACCGCGGCCTCGGGCGCTTCCTGTTCCGCGTCGTGCTGCCCATCGTCCTCGTGCTGGGCGTGGTGTCGCTCGCGAGCCGCGGCGTGGGGCTCGACTTCGAGGGCTGGCTCGAGCGGCACTCCATCATCGAGCTCATCGGCTCGGTCATCGGCTTCGGCATCGCGATGCTCGCGGCCGTGCTGGCGTCGGTGGGCGCGTTCGGCCTCTTCGGGCAGGCCTTGGGAAGGCAACGCCGGAGCTTCTTCTCGCGCCTCGCGTCGTTCGTCGGTGGCCTCTGCGTCGGGCTGCTCGCGCTGGTGCTGCTCGCCGGGCTGGTGGGCACACTGCGTGACGCACTCAGGCCGCCTGTCTCGCAGTCGGCGCCCGGCCGCTGACGGCGCTCGACTCGCTGACGCCGCCCGACTCGCAGATGTCGCTCGACTCGTGGACGCCGCTCGACTCGCTGACGCCGCGCGACTCGCAGACGCCGCTCGACTCGCAGACGCCGCTCGACTCGGAGCCGCCGGCCAACGCGCAGATGTCGCTCGACTCGCCGGCACTGCCTGTCCACTGACGCGCTCGGCTCGCTCCTTCAGCCGGCTCCTCATCACTCACGCAAGCTCGGACACAGGCCCTTCAGGTCGCCCAGGTAGTCGCACACCACGCGCTCGGCCTGTCCAGCCCGCTTCGCCGAGGCCACGCCGGCCTGGTACTGGGCCTTCGCCTCGTCGAACTCCGGCGTGCCGGGAGAGGCCGGCCGCAGCTCGCTCCCGTCGCGGAACAACCACGCCAGCACGAGGTTCGCCCGCACACGCGCCATGCCTGCATGGTCTCCAAGCGCCGCCGCGGCCTTGAGCGCCTCGTCGAAGGCCTGGCGCGCCTTCTCGGACTGCCCGCGATTGAGGTACTCGACGCCGAGGTTGTTCGCCGCCTTGCGCACCCCGGGGTAGTCCCGCGCCGCCTTCAGCGTCGTCACCGCCTTCTCGAGCCACTGCGGGCCATTCACCATCGGGCACCGCTTGCCCATGAGGCCAAGGTCGTTCGCCACCAGGCCCGCGGCGCTCAGGTCGCCCATCGACTCGAACACCTGGAGCGCCCGCAGGTACGCATCTTCGGCCGGGTTGCAGCGCCCGAGGTCGAGCTGGAAGTTGGCCATGTTTCGCAGCGCGTGGGCCTCGGCCGCGCGGTTCTGCCCGGCCTGCGTGCGCTCGAGCTCTTCCTGCATCATCTGCAGGGCTCCCGCCGAGTCACCGCGGGCGCGACGCTCGCGGGCCTCGCGCAACACGTCGTCACCGGGGTTCACGACGCCGAACGAGCTCCGGGGCGGCGCGGGCATCGGGCTCATCGCGCCTCCAACTGGCGCGGGCGCGTCTCCCACGACGATGACCTTCGCGTTGGGCCCCAGCACGGGCGCCTTCACCACTCCACGGCTGGTGCCGGGCCGCGCGGGGCCGAGCGCGACGAGGTCGACGCTCACCGTGCGGGCCTCGGAGAAGTCGACGTCGACGGCAGCGGGCTGGAAGCCGGCGGCGTTCGCCACGGCCTTGAGGGCGGTGCCCTTCGGTTGCGTCAAGGTGCAGGGGTTGCACCGCACGCCCCCGTCTCCGAGCGTCACCTGCGCCGTCGGAGGAACGAAGGCCACCGTCACCGTCACCGGCTCGGGCGGAGCCGGCTTCGCGGCGGGCGTGGAGGGCATGACGGTGGGCTCTGGCGCGACCGCCACCAGCTCGACGGGCCGCTCGACGCTCGACAGGGCCACCACGATGACGGCGACGAGCACCACGGCCACCACCGCCGCCGTGATGAAGAGGCCCCGACGCGAAGGTGGAGCGGCGTGCACAGGCACGTCACGCGGCGTCGGGTCTTCCACCTCGGGCGCCGGCACGGGCGGAGGTGGGGGCCGCGAGCGCCCGGGCGACGCCATGGTGCGGCCCCGGCCGGCCGACGGGCGCGGCACGGCATCGCTCGAGCTGGAGCGCGCCGGCACGAGGGCCGCGGCGCTCGCGGAAAGGCCGGCGACATCGGGTGGGCACACCTCGAGCAGCAGCGCCTTCACCGCCTCGGCGTCGGCAGGCCGGCGGGCCGGGTCCTTCTCGAGCAGCGCTTCGACGACGTCGAGGAGCCCGGGCGGGAGGTCGGGACGTGCCGCGGCCAGCGGCAGGTGGGGCTCGGTCAGCACCTGGGCGACGAGGGCGTAGTCGCTGTCGGCTTCGAAGGGCGGCCGGCCGGCGAGCAGCGCGTACAGCGTGGCGCCGACGGCGTAGAGGTCTGAGGCGGGGCTCGCGCTCCGGCCGCTGCGAAGCTGCTCCGGCGCCATGTACGCGGGGGTGCCGAGCGTCGTGCCCGTGCGCGTGAGGCCGGTGCCGTCGCTCGCGCCGAACTTCGAGATGCCGAAGTCGAGCACCTTCACGCCGGGCCGCGGCTTCACCACGAGGAAGATGTTGGCGGGCTTGAGGTCGCGGTGCACCACGCCGGCGGCGTGCGCGGCCGCCAACGCGTCGAGCACGGGCACGATGACGGCCGTGGCGATGGCGGGCGGCAGGTTCGGCGTGGCCTTGTGGAGCGCCCGCGCGGTGATGCCCGCCAGGTGCTCCATCACGATGAAGGGCACGCCCTCGTCGGTGCGCCCCATGTCCAGCACGTCGACGATGTCGGGGTGGCCGATGACGGCCGCGGCGCGCGCCTCGAGCTCGAAGCGGCGGGCGAACTCGGGGTGCTCGATGAGCGCCGGGTCGAGGAACTTGATGGCCACGCGGCGCCCGACGGCGTCGTTCACCGCGTCGTAGACGCTGCCCATGCCGCCCTGCCCGAGCATGCCGATGAGCCGGTACTTGCCGGCGATGATGGACCCGATGGGCGGCGACCCGGTGGACACGCGGTCGGGAGCTTACCGGGCGCGACGCCTCAGGTGGATCTTGCTCGTGCGGTGGAGCTCCCACGCGGAGAGGTGCGAGGGTGGGGCCGACGACGGTCAGCGCTGTCATCGCTCCACGCCATCGAGGCCCTGCCTCACGCGGCGCGTCGACTGGCCTCAGCCCGTGGCTGGCCTGAACACCATCAGCAGCGTGCCAGCCACCAGCATCATGAACACCACCGCCGCGATGACCCCGAGGATGGTGGGCAGCAGCGCGGCCCGAGCGCCACCAAGGAGGAGGTGCTTGTCGAGCCGGTCCTTCCACCGGCTCGACGCGAACAAGAGCGCGCCGAACTGAATGGCGAGCACCACCGTGCCCGGCACGCCGTCGACGAGGTTGCCGCCGAACGCGACCACCACCAACCCCACGGCGAGGGCCCGCAGCACCCACGCCTCGCGCTGCTCTCCGAGTCGACTCGCGTTGTTCGCCAGCAGCCAGAGCGCGACCGCCGGTGAGGTGAGCACCCCGAAGAGCAACAGGCGCTGGTACGGGTGAATGGCAATCTCGGCCCGCCGAAGGGCCTGGCAGGCCTGACACAGGCGCTGGGTGCCGACGACCGCGAGCTCGTGCTCTGGCGTGAAGCCGCCGCAGCGCTCACAGGGCACTGCAGCGGCCGCGGGGGCTCCTTCAGCGAGGGCCACGGGTTCGTTCGTCATGGCCACCGCCACTCGAGCCACAGCATGAAGGCGAGCGTAATCCACACGCTGCCGTGCAGGCCCAGCTGCGGGCTCCCGCTGGCGAGCGCGATGACGGTCGCGACGCTGATGCCGAAGGCGAGGCCGACGAGCAGCAGCTTCGTGCGTCGACGCAGGCCCCTCATGGGTTCCACGGCCCGCTGCCCGTCACCACCTCGGCCCACGCCCAGAAGCGGCGCGCGTCGTCGACCGAGCGAGACTGCGGGCTCGAGGGAAAGGGCTTCTTCTCGGCCCAGAAGTCGCCCGTCGTCTGGTCGAGGGCCGGGTCGAGCGCGGTGAAGCAGAGCGCGTCGATGGCGTCGTCGAGGCGGGTGGCGAACGGCAGGTGCGGCATCACGTGCGTCATGACGAAGCGCAAGGCCCCGGTGGTCGACGCGCTCGCCGTCTCGGGGACGAAACCGGGGCAGGTGCCGTGCACGGTGAGGCGCTCCTTCGGCACGCGGCGCGACAGCTCGTTGACGAACCACAGCAGCGCGAGCTTCGAGTTCTTGTACGCGCGGTCTGGCTGGTAGCCGCGCTCGAGCGATGGGTCGTCGAAGTCGTAGTGCACCGGAGCCCCGCGCGAGTCGGGCAGGTGCAGGCGCGACGACACGCACACCACGCGCGCTCCCGGGCCAAGCCTCGGCCAGAGCGCCTTCGTCAAGAGAAACGGGGCCAGCGCATTCACCGCGAGCGTCTCTTCGACGCCGTCGACGGTGAGCCGGCGGTCCGGGCTCTGCTGCATGATGCCGGCGACGTGCATCACCACGTCGAACGTCACCCCGTCCGGCAGCGCCGACGGAAACGCCTTCACCGCGTCGAACGAAGCCAGGTCGAGGGGGAGCGCCTCGATGCGCGCGTCGGCCTTCTGCGCCCGAGCCCGGGCCACCGTCGCCGCGCCAGCCGATGGATTGCGCGCCGTCAGCACCACCCGGTGGCCCGCCGCCGCGAGGGCCAACCCGACGCCGCGACCCAGCCCCCGCCCACCGCCGGTCACCAGAATCGTCTTCATCGGTCGGTCCCTCCTGCGCCAACTCGTGGCTCGAGCGCGGGGAAGTCACCGAACCGGCCCGGGGCCTGGTCGAGGGCACACCGCGGTGCTGGGCCGACCTGGTGGAACGGGCTCACGCACGGCGTCCATGTCTGGCTCCACCTCGCGGTTCGCCCGAGCAGCGCCGCGGCCGGTGCGGCCATCACTGGAGCCGCGTCTCCTGCGCGCGCTGGAGGAGCCGCAAGACGGCGCGCTCGAGCAGCTCGCCGCCCGCGCCCATGAGGCGCTCCCGCCAGGGGTTGGCCCCGTGGAAGTGCACCTGGAAGACGTTCGAGTCCTTCGCGCGGCCGACGAGGTAGTCGTCGCTGGTGACGAGGGTGTCGACGAGCTTGAGCTCCTTCGCGCGGGTGCCGAGCCAGTACTCGCCGGTGGCCACCTGGTCGACGTCGAGCGCCGGCCGGTGCTGCTTCACGAAGGCCTTGAACAGCCCGTGCGTCTCTTCGAGCTGCTCCTGGAGCTTCGCCTTGCCCTTCTCGGTCACCTCGCCCAGCAGGCTGACGGTGCGCTTGAACTCACCGGCCGTCATCTCTTCGACGTCGACGTCGTAGCGCTTGAGGAAGCGGTGCACGTTGGGCACCTGGGCGACGACGCCGATGCTGCCGATGATGGAGAACGGCGCCGCCACCACCTGGTCGGCCACGCACGCCATCATGTAGCCGCCGCTCGCCGCGACGCGGTCGATGCAGACCGTCACCTTCAGCTTCTTCTCCTTGAGGCGCACGAGCTGCGCCGCGGCGAGCCCGTAGTGGGGCACCGCGCCACCGCCGCTCTCGAGGCGCACCACCACCTCGTCCTCCGGCTTCGCCACGCCGATGATGGCCGTCACTTCTTCGCGCAGGCTCGAGGTGGCCGTGGCGAGGATGTCGCCGTCGAAGTCGACGACGTAGACCGAGGGCTTCGTCGTCGAGAGCGTCTCGGCGGCCTTCGAGAGCGCCTGCTGCTGTTTGCGCAGCGCCTTGAACGCCGCGCGTCCCTTCGTGGTGCCGAGCTGGAGCGCATCGCGCAGCCCATCGAAGCGCTCGTTGAGGTGCTTCACCTCGAGCCAGCCGCGCCCCGATGACGCGCGACGGACACGGCGGACGAGGAACACCACGGCCGCCGTCGAGGCCACGATGGTGAGGAAGATGAGGCCGCTCTTCACCGCAAAGCCGAGCAACTCCTGGGCGAGTTCCGTCATGGTGAGCGGGCTATCACGAGCGCTTCCTGCGCGCGCGCGCCCGGGGCCGCACGACTGGACGGGGCTTCGACGACTTCTTCGGCGCTGGCGCGGCCTCGGCGTCGAACAGCCCCGAGAGGAAGGCGCGAAAGTCTTCGGCGACTGGCACGAGGTGCGGCGCGCCTTCGCTCGACCGGTCGTGCACCCACAGCACCACCGGCGGGTCGTCGTGTTCGGTGAAGTCGAAGCAGAGGAAGTCGCCCGGGTAGACGACGGCGAAGGGCATCAGGAACTCGTTCAGCCGGTCCTCGATGCTCGACCACACCACCCCGATGTCGAAGGGCCCGAGTGGGTGGGTGCGGTACCGCTTCACCAGCGCGAGGAAGCGCTCGACCACCTTCACGTTCTTCCCGAGGCGGAAGTGCCGGGCTCGGGGCACGCCGCCGTTGTGGCGGTCGAGGAAGCGCAGGAACTCGTCGGGGAACTCGAGCTCCATGAGGTCTTCGGTGTCGCTCGCGTGCTGCCGGTCCACCTTGCCGGCGGCCGTTCGTGGAAAGAGCGGGACGTGTGGGAGCCTGGCCATGGCGACGAATGCTGCACGAAGCCCGGACGCTTCGACACCACGCGCGGCGAGGTACCGGCCGGGGCCTCCGCCGCACGAGCGCCGCACTGAAGGGCCACCCTCCTCGCCGCTCGGCGACACGACGCTCTCGTCGGCGTGCGCGCGCGGCATCCCGTCGCTGCGACCTCGCCACACGTCGCGAAGCCGCTCCAGCCGATACCTTGCACGGGGCTCGCCCTGGCCCGACGGAACGGACGACTCCAACTCCACGACACCAACTCGAGGCCGAGCGCCTGCGACGTGGGCGAGGCCCTGCGTCACCAGCGCAGGCCGACGCCCACGCCCGCGACACACCACCAGCGGCCCAGGCCCCGGCGCACGTCTCCGGCCGAGGCGACGGCACCGGCGACCGACAGGCCCGGCTCCACCTGCACCGAGAGCGCCCACTGCTGGCCCAGCGCCAGCATCACCCCGAGGTGGAGCCCCGGTCCGACGAAGCCGCCGACGCTGCGCCGCGCTTCGACGTCGACGTCACCGGCCACGCCCTGCCCCAGCACCACGCCCGCGCGGCCCAGCAGGCCCATGCGCACCACCACCGGGCCCAGCGGCTGCTGCCAGACGAGGCCGAGCGCTGCGTCGAGGTGCTGCCACGACAGTCGCCCCAACTCGACGGACTCGGCCCACCCGCCGCCTGCCAGTGACGCGAGCAGAGCCAGCCGGCCGACGAGGTGAAGCGTCAGGCGCAGGCTCGCTCCCGGCGCGACGCCCGACGATGCCATCACCGAGGGGCCGACGGTGACGTCACTCGAGCGCCACGCCGGCGCCGGGGTTGGAGTGAGCCTCGTCGGCGCCACCGCCAGCGTCTCTTCCACCAGCAACTGCAACAGGCTGGCGTGCTGGGCCGCGTCTCCTTCGAGGCGCACGTCACGCACCACCGGCTCGAAGCCCTCGCGCCGCACCTCGAGCCGCGAGACGCCCTCGACGCACGAGAAGCCGAGCGACACCTCGGCCGGCACCGCGAGGCCCTGCGTCAGCGCGGCGACGTCGATGGCGCCACAGGGCTGGCCCTCGACGACACCGAGGCCGAGGGCCAGCACCACGGCCCACGTCATGGCGTGAGCCCGGCCGCGCGTTCGACGGCCGCGCGCCGGTAGCTGCCCGGGTACCGAGCCACGAAGGCCGCTGCGCGAAGACGGGCCTGCTCGAGGTCCTTCGCATCGACCCACGCCTCGACTTCTCGCGCGAGCGCGTCTTCGACGAGGGGCGGCGCGGCGCCGAGCGCTTCCACGGCTGCGAAGGCCTTGGCGGCTCCCGCTGCATCACGGAGCGACTGCAACATCACCCGCGCGCGACGGAACGCCACCACCGCGCGACCCGGCTCGTCGGGGAAGCCGTCGACGGCCGCGGCCCACACCTGCACCGCACCGCGAGCATCCCCACGCGCCAGCAACGCGTCACCCTCGGCCACCCGCGCGGCGAAGGTGGGCGAGGGCTGGGTGGGCACGGGAGGGACGGCCAGAAGCGGTGAAGCTCCAGCCTGAGGCGATGTCGCTGGCGTGGTCGAGGGCCTGGGCGCTGGCTTCACCACCGGAGGCAACGACGGTGCGCTCGCCTCTGGCGACGCGGCCGCGGTGCCGGGCGTGCCGGCGCTGGAGCGAGAAAGCGTGAGCGCCTCTCCGCCCACCAGCAGCGTCTCGGTGCCATCGGCCCGCCGCACCCGCACCCGCCCCTCTTCGACGTCGACGCGCACCTCGTCGGGGCGAACGTCGACGCTGAAGACGGTGCCCACCACCGTCACCACCACGCCCGCGGCCGTCACCACGAAGTCGCGCTCTGGGCGGCGGCTCACCTCGAAGCGCACCCGGCCGACGGGCACCTCGAGCCGCACCCGGGTGGCCGTCACCTCGTGCACCACCCAGCGCGCGTCGGGCGAGGCCGACACCCGGCTGCCGTCGGCGAGGAGGCCCGTGGTGCCGGGCCCGTCGGGCGTCGACGCGCGCCCGCCGAGGGTGGCGAGGGTGGCCACGGCGAGCAGTACTGTGGCGACGCCGGCGCCAGCGGCCAGCCGACGGTTGCGGTCGGACACCCGCTTGCGGCGCACGATTTCACCGAGTAGCCGCGCGCGCTCGGTGGACTCGTACTCGTACTGGCGGGCCGACACCGCCTCGACGAAGCGCTCGCGCCGCTCACTCATGGAACACCTCGGCCAGGTACGCCTCGACGCGCGCCACGCGCCGCTTCGCCGTCGCCAGGCTGCAGCCACACAGCGTGGCCACCTCGTCGAGCGGGCGCTCCTCGACGACGCGCAGCGTCCACGCCACCCGGTCGTCGGCGGCGACGCCGTCGAGGCGCTCGAAGACCTGCTGGAGGAGCTGCCGCGACTCGGGCGAGGCGCTGGTGCCCGGCAGCTCGAGGGGCCCCTCGTCTTCGTCGTCGTCGAGGCGAATGAAGCGACGGAACCGGCGGCGCTTGAGGCGCCTCGTCGCCAGGCGCACGGCCACCTGCGACAGCCACGCCCGCGCCGCCGCCGGGTCTCGGAGCGACTCGATGCGCCGCAGCGCCTGCACGAAGGCGTCCTGCACCAGGTCTTCGACGTCGGCCTCGCGGCCCACGAGGCGGTAGAGCAGCCGGCTGACGAAGGGCGCGTGGGCGATGAAGAGGCCCTCGAGGTCGACCGGCCGCTGCGAGCGCGCTTCATGGCCGGGGCGAACGAGCTCGAGGTGGGCCGGAGGCCGGGCCTGTGCCACCACTGCGCCTGGCGCCACGGCGAGCGTCATGCGCGGAAGAGGCCAGCGCCCGTCGAAGTGGCTCACGGTGTCGTCCAGAGTACGTCGAGGTCTTCTGTGGTGAGTGGACGGCGCCAGAAGC
Organism: Myxococcaceae bacterium; assembly: GCA_025459425.1. Classification (GTDB taxonomy): domain Bacteria; phylum Myxococcota; class Myxococcia; order Myxococcales; family Myxococcaceae; genus Xiheimicrobium. Next base: position 22,034 of record JALOQF010000038.1, read on the forward strand.
GCACCTCGTCGAGCGCGCCGACGAACTGGCCCGGCGCGCGGGGCGCGAAGTTGGCGAAGCCGAGGGGCACGGCCGCGCCGGTGACGCTGGTGACGAAGCGGGGGGCTTCCCAGCGGCGGCCGTCGAAGGCGACGCGCGCGAGGCCGGCGTCGGCGTCCCACGAGAAGGCGGCGTGGTGCCAGCGGTCGGGCGACAGGCCGGCGTCGGGGAATACGACGCGGCCCATGGCGCCGGGCCCCACCTCGTCGAAGAGGAACCAGACGCTGTCCGAGCCATCACCGGGGAGCAGCACGCCCGCCGCGAGCCGGTCGCCTCCGCCGCGGTAGAGCGTCACCAGGCGGGCGCCCTCGGTGACGTCGGTGGTGAGCGGCCGCGCGTCGACGCGAAACCAGAGGGAGAAGGCGTACGAGTCGACGGTGGGCCCCGAGAGCGCGCCGGACGGGAGCAGCGCGCCGCCATCACTCACCTGCAGCGCGCCGCGCAGCCTCCCACCATCGGGGTCGAGGAAGGCGGCGCCGACGAGCGCCCCGTGCCGCTGCGCGCCCGAGACGTCGGTGGCCCGGCGGCCCCCATCGGCGTCATCGAAGGGGTAGTGGCCCACGAGAGCGTCGGAGAGCGAGCGGCGACCCGCATCACCCGGCCCTGCGTCACCCGTCCCCTCGTCGTCGGCGCCCGCGTCGTGTGACACCTCGGCCGGCGTACGCTGGAGCACCCAGGTGTCCTCGATGGCGCACCCGAGCAAGAAGCTGAACACCCACCACGACCGCATGCAGCGTGCAGCCTAGCGTCACCTGGCGCGGGAGCGGGGCTCCGTCTCCGACCTGCGAGGCCCAGGCGTGCGGCTCCACCCGCGGCAGGGGCGCGCGCGAGTACGTCACCGAGGTCGAACCCATCGACGCGCTGCAGGCCGCGATGGAAGGGCGAGGTCGAACGCGCTTGCGACACGGGCCGCGCCGTGAGCGACTTGGCGCCGGCCGGCGACCCACGTCGATTCCTCCTGACCGTCTTTCCTGCCCGCAGGTCCTCGACGCCGATGACGCGCTCCCGCTCCAACCTCGAGGCGACGCCGTGACGTCTCCGCCACGCGTGCACCCGGCCCAGCTCGGGCTGCGCTTCGTGCTCGAGGTGGCAGCGCTGGTGCTCATCGGCCGGGGCGCGGCGCGGCAGGTGCCCGAAGCGTGGGCGACGTTCGCAGCCCTGGGGGCCCCGGCGCTGGCGGCTGCGCTCTGGGTGACGTTCGCGGTGCGGGGTGACCCGAGCCGCTCGGGGCGCGCGCCGGTGCCGGTGCCCGGGCCCGTTCGGCTCCTGCTCGAGGTGGCGGTGTTCGGCGCTGGCGCCGTTTCGCTCGTGAGCGAGGGCCAGCACGGCCTTGCCGTCGTCTACGGGGCGCTCGTCGTCGCGCACCACGTGGGCACCACCGCGCGGCTGCGGTGGTTGCTCGCGCAGTGAAGGTGACGGAGGCCGCACGCCCCATCCGCCAGCACGACGCGTTCAGGTCGCAGCTGTCGGCCCTCGGCGACGTCATCTCGAAGCTGTCGTCGCTGTGCACCGCGGCGAGTGGCCTGGGGACCAGCGGCGTGCCGAAGGAGCGGCCGTCACCCTCGAGCACCGGGCTGGTCGACGTCGCCCCCTGCGCCGGTGGACGAGGCGCGCGACGATGAACTTGGCTTGCTCGCCAACCCGTGACGTGAGCGGGGCTGGCGCTCTGGCGTCTTGCGCCAGGAAGGCATCGACCATGGGCTCCCCGTCGTCAGGACGGGGAAACCGAAGAACCCATCGGGCGTGTGCTCGTGCAGCACGCCCGCCTCGTGAAGCTGGCTCATCGCCGAGCCGTGACTCGGTCCCTCCGCGCGCCAGCCTGTTCGACGTCCAGCGCGCCGTTCCCTCACGTCGTGCGGAGGCTCGTGACGCGCATCGCGTTGCCGCTCGTTCGCGCCAGGAGCACGAGCCCCTCGAGCGGGCCTTCCTTCGCGACACACACGAGCAGGTCCTGGCTGGCCTTGCCGGTCCAGCAGACACAGGGGACCTTCATGCGCTTGCCGTTGAACGAGAGCCGCACGTCGTGAAGGTCGCGGGTTCGTTTCAGGACGGCGTCGTCGAAGCCGAGCTTGAGCTTCACGGGGCCGGGCCCGGCCCAGGCCGGCGCGCGCAGGAAGGGCAGCAGCGCCCCGTCGCATCGGCTCGGCATGGGCGCCGGGTCCGTCACCCACGCGCTCTTGAGGTACTTGCCCTTCGCCGATGCGCGCCCGGTAAAGAAGAAGAGCAGCGATGACGGGCGCTCGAGTGAGCTCACCTTCACGCGCGCCACGCCGCGTTGCCCCACCTTCGGGGTCGTGTGACGCCACGAGACGTCGACGTCTTCTCCGTAGTGGAGGTCGAGCGCGAACCGAGCAGACTTCGAGAGGTTCGACGTCTCCAGTTCGACGAAGACGGGCCGGAGGTCGGCGGTCGCCGGTGAGGGGGTGGGCTGCTTCGTGGTGCGGGTCCGTGGAGCCATGCGCCACACGGAAGCACACGGCCCGCGACCGCGACACGCGCTTTTTTCAGGCGACCACCTGAACCGGTTTGCTGCCACATGCACCTGCGTGGCGTACGCGAGGGCCTCGACCGGAGCGCAGCGTCCGTCGTCGACCAGCGCGCCGTCGGCCAGCGGTGAACTCCAGTCGCGTGTTGGCGACCCGTTGTCGATGCCCACCGGAGATCTGCCTGAACGCGGTGACCATCGGCCAACGGAGGCGTTGCCTGTGGGAGCGGTGGTGGCGGCGGTCGCGCTCCGAAGCCTCGAGCGTCGAGAGTGACGTCGAATGACTCGACCGCCAGACACCTCTCAACCTGTCGGATCAGAAACCGGGAGCGGAGGGCCGGTCGCTTTTCCAGGCGTGTCCACTTGTTGACGGAAACCGTCAACAGATTGACGTCAACCTGTTGACCAAAATCGTCAACAGGTGGACACGCCCTGGGAGGCGCGGACCTCCCGCAGGCCTGTTCGATTCTGATCAGTCGAGTGAGGCTTCGGAGGCGCGGGCACCGAGCGTTCTCGAAGAACGCTCCCTCGCCCCCTTGTTCCCTGAGGCAGTTCGCGCGGTCGTCACAGCCGACGAAGCTCCACCAACACTCGTGCAGCAGCACGCGGCGAGACGCGCTCTGACCGAACCGTGTCACGACCTCGTGTCGAGGAGACTGGCATCAGGCCGCGCCCTCGTATTCGCCGAGGCCCCAGGACACCGACGACGACGGCTCGGGCTCGTCGGGGCGCGACTGCACGGTGCCCTTCAGCCGTCGCTCTCGCCGTGCCCGGCCCTCGGATTTGGCAGCGCGCCCTCCATCACCCGACTCGCCACGGTAGGATGTCGACCTTTCCCAGGAGCCCACTCATGCCCTCAGTTCGATTCGGGAAGTTCGTCGCGGAGAACGTGCTGCACGCCTACGGCCTTCATCGCAAGGTCTCGCTCGAGGAGCTCGTCACCGAGGCGAAGAAGTTCGACACGAAGAACCGCGGGTACCTGAGCCAGGACGAGTTCGAGAAGGCCGCCGAGGCGCTGCAGGCCCGACTCCCAGCGAGGCCGGCGAGCGGTCGCGACGGCGGCTTTCGGTTCGCGCCCGGCCAGCTCCGGGAGGTGCACCGCGAGTACCTCCGCAGCAACCCGAACAAGCGCTTCACCGAAGCACAGCTCGTCGATGCCGCGAAGGTGCACGACGATGGTGACAAGTACCTCTCGCGCGCCGAGCTCGAGGCTGGCGCCATCGACCTCCAGCGGGGCGTCGACGCGGGCACGCTGTCGAACAAGCTTCAGTCCCTGTGGGACCGGGGCCGGTTCCCGACGCGGCTTTCGCGTGAGCCGTCGACCACCGGTCTGCGCAGCTTCGACGCTGGCCTGCACGCGCGCGCCCCAGGAGACACCCTCGTGTCGACCGCCTTCGTCGACGAGGCGAAGGGCCGGGTGCTGGTCAAGGTCGCCCAGACCGAGCGACTCCCATGGGAAGGCGCGACGTCGTCGAACACCACCTGGTACGCCGTGCCATTGCAGCAGCTGCGCGGTTGAGCTGCCGACGGAAGCGTCGTCGACCCCTTCCCACGTGTCGCTTCGGAGCGTGAGGTGGTCGGCGGCTTCCGAAGCCGCACGCTCATCGCCGACCTCAGCTCGCAACTGAAGGCATCACGGGCAGCGCCGAGCCACGACCCCGGGCGGAGCGTACCCCGACGGCCTGCGTAGAGATTGGGACCTGCCAGCGCTCTTTCGACACGCGCCGTTCTCCCGCTCGGGGAGAACGCCTGCTGCGCCTGCTCGAGTCGCGCGAAGCCCGAAGTGCGGCGACTCGCTGACCCGGGCGCGAACGACCCGCTGCCTTCACGGAGGTGGGCGAGGGGGCATGGCTCCATCGCCCCGGGGGCACCTTGGCCAACGCCCCTTCAGAACGTCATCGACAGCTCGGCCCCGGGCACGACGACGGCCCTGCGCGCGCCGTCAACCTGCACCGCGTCGACGTCGACCGACACCGACACGCGCAGCCCACGCAGGAAGGTGCGGCTGCCCATCACCCCGGCCGCGAGCCGGCCACCGAAGGCAGACAGGTCTCCCTGCGTCACCGTCGGTCGCACCACCACCGTGGGCGCCCACTGCGGTGACAGCTCGACGAAGGGAGCCACCGCGCTCCGCCCCCGCAGCCCCACCAGCGGCCCCAGCGTCGACCGATGCACGGTGGCGCCACCCAGCGCGCCCAGGGCCAGCGTCCACTGCGCACGCCCTCCCCAGTACACCCACCCGTCGCTGCGGAAGGCGGCGCTCAGCCCACCACTCACGCCCACCGCGCCCAGCGGCGCCAACGTCACCGGCGCACCCACCGACACGCCGAAGCCCAGCCACGCTCCGTCGAAGCGGCCCGGCTCGGCCACCGGCTCGGCCTCGGCCTCCACCTGGGTGAACTCGAGCGGCGCTCCACCCTGGCCGGCCTGGTACCCATCGAAGAACCCTCGTCCGAACGGCACCGCGAAGAGCCCGCGCGTGTACCCCTCTTCCAGCCCACCACGCGCGCCGACCTCGGCCGCCGCCAGGGTGATGCCGCCGCCCAGCGCTCCGGCCGTCACGCGCGCCTCGCCCTTCGCCGTCCTCAACCAGTAGGCGTCGCGCACCGGCAACGACAGCGAGACCCGCTCTCCGTCCTGCCGGTTCACGTCGAGCAGCCGAACGCCGTCGGCGTCCTCGATGGACAGGCGCGAGAACTCGGGGCCCATCGGCACCTTCAGCGTCGGGCCCCACGGCGCTGGCCCCGCGAGCACCCGGCCCGGGTCGACCTCGGGCGGAGACGTCTTCAGTCGCAGCCGCGCGCGCCCGCCCTTCACGCCGCGAATCGACGACGCCACGAAGGCGTCCAGCTCGCTGTAGGCGATGGAGCCGTCGTGGTTGACGTCGGCGGCTCCCAACAGGGCGCTGCGCGCGGCGTGGCTGAAGATGCCTGCGCGCAGCCGGCTCCACTCGTGCGTCTCACCCTCTTCGGACTCGGCGAACAGCGCGCCCACGGTGGGCCGCGCCTTGAGCTGCTCCTTCGCCAGCCGCGTCTTGAGCTCGTCGAGCAGCGCCAGGTCGGCGCCGCGGCTGCCCACCACGCCACCGGCATGGCAGGCGTCGATGATGAGGTGCACGAAGTCGGCGCCGAGGCGGTCGACGACCTGCTCGTACAGCGCCGTCTGGTCGAGGCGCCCGTCGACCAGGGTGAGGTAGGCGCGGCCCAGCTCATTGGTCTGCCCGTGCCCCACGTAGATGACGACGACGTCGACCTGCGCGCCGCTCGCGCGGTCCCGGCGGGTGCGCTCGGCGATGGCGGCCACCGCGGTCTCGAGCCCAGAGGTGGTGGGCGCCGTGAGCGGCGTTCCGCGCTGCGCCTCGAGCGCCGCGGTGTCGGCGTCGGGCACCGTGAGGAGCGTCGTCTCGAAGCCCAGCCGCTCGAGCGTCTCGCGCCAGCGGTACCCATCGTCGTCGGCGAATCGCAGCGGCGCCGTGCCGGGCCGGTCGCTGCCGTTGTACGCCACGATGAGCGCCCGGCGCACGATGCCGGCGTTCGCCGTCACCGACGTCAGCAGCGCGGTGGTGAGGACGGCGAGGGCCGCGTGCCTGCGCAACGCACGGTGGCCCGCCGTCGCGCGTGGACTGGAGACGCCTTCGACGATGCCCCGCGCGAGCCGCCTCACGGCGCCACCTTCACGATGCGTTTGAGCACCAGCGCTCCGGCGCTCTTCTCGCCCCGGGCGGCCGCGGCCGCGCTCGCTTCGTCACCCGCGAACGCCGCCACCACCTCGACCTCACCGGCGCGCTCGAGCGCGGCCGTCAGCGCCACCGCTTCCTCCGCGCCCACCTGCGCGCTCACCGTCGCCGACACCGACGCTTCGGCCGTCGACGAGCCACGCACCAGCACCACCACCTTCGAGAAGGCCGGCGCTGCTCCGACCGCGAAGGCCAACGACTGCCCCGCGGTGCACGCGGTGCCCTCCTTCAGCTCGCTCAGCGGAGCCCCCCGGCCACCACAGAAGATGCGCAGCGCGACGGGCACGGCCGTGGGCGGGCCACGCACCGTCAGCTCGTCGCCGCCACCTGGAATCGAGACGAGGAGCGCCACCGCGGCGGCCACGGCCAGGGCTGCGAGCACGAAGCCCACCTTCGGCCGCGAGTCCTCGGCGCGTGCGCCGGGGCGGTTGAGCGACGTCAGCGCTTCGAGCTCGAGCTGCGAGGGCTCCCACGGCGCGCGGTGCTCGAGCTGCCGCAGCACCCGAATCGACCGCTCGTACAAGGCTGCGCAGCGGTGACAGTTGCGCGCGTGCCGGACCACCTTGCGAAACCGACGGGGCGTGAGGGCGCCGCTGCCCAGGGGCCCGAGGTCACCGTCGATGTGCACGTCGAAGAGGGAAAACATGGCGGTTACCCCACGAGGAACAGCTCGAGCACGAGCGTGGTGACGAGGGCGCTCTTCACCGACGGCCCATCGAGGAAGCCCTTCGTCGTCAGGTGCTCGAGGCACCGGGCCTTCAGCTTCGCTTCCTTCGTGCGCGCTTCCTGACGCGACAACCCGCACAGCGCGCCGGCCCGCTCCTGCGAGAGCCCGTCGATGAAGCGAGCCGTGGCGAAGGTGCGGTCTTCGGGGCTGAGCGTCGAGAGGAACGCCTGCACCATGGCGCTCGCTTCGGCCTGGAGCGCCTGCGCCTCGGGTGACGCCGTCGGGTCGAACAACGCGTCGGCCACCTCGTCGAGCGGCAGCGCCTCGCGGTGGAGCTTGCCTTGCGCGCGCAGCACGTCGATGGCCGCCGAGCGCGCGATGGCCAGCACGTACGGCTCGAAGGGCTTGAGGCCGTCGTAGTGCCGGCGCGCCGAGTCCGAGAAGACGCGCATGAAGGTCTCCTGGTGGGCCGCGTCGAGGTCGAGCGGGCTCACCTGCACCGCGCTCACGCCGCTCGAGACGCGCACCCCGAAGCCCCGCGACAACGCGCGCAGCACCGGCGCCGACAGCCTCCGGTAGATGACGTCGAGGGCGGCGCGGTCACCACGCCGATACCCTTCGAGGAGCGGGCGGTCGTGCTCGAGCATCGGCTCCTCAACGCCTCGGGCGCCTCGGTCCGGCAGGCTGCGGCGGGGCCCGGCGTGCGCGGTTCGTCACCATCGTCAGAGCCCCACCACCGGCGCAGGCACCTCGCGGGCCGAGGCGGTGCCGTCGCCGAGCTGTCCGTCGTCGTTCTTCCCCCAGCACAGGGCCCGCAGCGCGCGCGTGGTGCCGCAGGAGAACTCCTCGCCGTACGACACCATGCGGCTGTCGCCCGAGAACCCGAGCACCTTCACCGGGCGGGAGCGATGAATGCGCGTGCCGTCACCCAGCTGCCCGTTGAGGTTGCTGCCCCAGCACCACGCGTCGGCGTTGGCCAGCACCGCGCACGTCCCGCCGGCGCCCGCCGAGAGCCCCACCACCGGCGCCGGCAGGCCGACCGGCTGCACGGGCGTGGCACGGTCGAGGCTGGTGTCGTCACCCAGCGCACCGAACTCGTTCTGGCCCCAGCACCACAGCGCCCCGGCCGTCGACACCGCGCACGAGTGAAAGCGACCCGCCGCCACCATCATCATGGGCCCGGGAAGCCCGACGACCCTCGACGGCGTCGCGACGGGGGCTGCTGACGGCGCGCCCAGGCCCAGCTCGCCGTGCGCGTTGCCACCCCAGCAGTGCACCTCGCCATTGGCCGTCACCGCGCACGTGTGCCCGGCACCTGCCGCGACGCTGCGAATGCCGTCGGTGAGCCCCTGCACCGCGACCGGCGTGAGGGACTCGTTCTGCGCGCCTCCGCCGAGCTGGTACTGGTCGTTGACGCCCCAGCACTGCACCGCGCCCGTCGCGAGCAGCGCGCAGGTATGCGCCGCGCCGACCGTCACCTGCGTCACCTCGTCGGTGAGCGCCGTCACCTGCCGTGGCGCGAGCGCGGCTTCACGCGAGCCGACGCCCAGCTCGCCTCGCGCGTTCTCACCCCAGCAGAAGACCTTTCCGGCCGTGGTGAGCGCGCAGGTGTGGCCGTTGCCCGCCGCCACCGCGCGCACGCTCGACGTCATGGCCTTCAGGGGCACGGGTTCGACTCGGAGCGACCGGCTGCCATCACCCACCAGGCCCGGAGCGCCCCAACAGCGCAGCGAGCCGCCTTGAATGACGGCGCAGGCGCTGCGACGGCCGGCGGTCACCAACTCGACGGTGCCCGGCTCGATGGGCGGCGGCGGCGGTTCGCTGGTGATGGGTGACAGACACCCGGCCAGAACGAGCGCGAGCAGCGAGAGGATGGTTCGATGGCTGTTCATCACGGAACTCCGGGGACAGGTTCGAAGAACCCCAGGGCGGCGGAAGGTGCCACACCCAGCATCGTGATGTCCTGGCCACTGGCCGAACGGCTCAACACCAGGAGCAGCTCGCTCCGGTCAGGCAGCGCCGGCACCCGGAAGCTCAGGCGCGCGCCATCGATGAAGACCGACAGCCCGCTCGGCCGACCGGCCGGCAGCTCGATGCCTTCGGGGCCCGTATCGTCTCCGGGCCCAAGGGCGCTGAAGGACCGGTCACCGACGACGAGCGGCCCCGCCTCGGTGCGAACGGCGTTGAGCACCCGGGCCCGAATGAACCCGTCTCGAGGTGCGGCGAAGCGGTGCACCACGCCGTACCCCTGAACGCCGTCAGCCGGAGCCGCCACCACGACGCTGAGCGCCTGGGAAGCCGGAGCGTCGAGCCGGAGCCGCCCCAGCGCCTCTCCCGTCACCGAGTCGGTCAGCGCCACCTCGGCTGGGCCCGCGTCGAGTGCTTCGAAGACCGAGGCCTCTCCCGGTCTGAGGCGCAGCGCGTGCTCCTCGCCACGAACGGCCACGTCGAGCGACCTCGAGCCCTTCAGGAGGTTGATGACCCGCACCTGCGCTGGCGTCGGTGTTGGCTGCCCACAGCCAGCCAATGCCACCAGCAACCATCCCAGGCGCAGCATGTCGTTTCTACGAACCGAGGCCGGCGGTCTGGTTGGTCCGACGCCGTTTTTTCGTGACGCAGCAACCAGCTCCGCCACCTCACTCCGTATCGGCCCCGCGCGGATGATCGACGAGCGCCCTCGGAAGTTATCCGTTATAGCGGAGTACCATCCATCTCAACGGATTTTGGGATGGCGGCCGGCCTTACAACCCCAAGGAAACACTCACATGATGCTGAAAAAATACGGAGTCGGAGTCGCACTCACGACCGCCCTGCTGGGCGGCCTTGCGTGCGGGCCCATGGAACCAACGACTGATGGTGGAACGGCCGGTGGCACGGCAGGCGGTCGCGCCGGTGGGTCGGCCGGTGGTACCGCAGGCGGTTCGGCGGGTGGTTCTGCCGGAGGCTCCGCAGGCGGCTCGGCGGGTGGTTCTGCCGGAGGCTCCGCAGGTGGCTCGGCGGGTGGTTCCGCTGGAGGCTCCGCAGGTGGCTCGGCAGGTGGCAGCGCTGGCGGTTCCGCGGGCGGCAGCGGTGGTGGTGGCGCGACGCTCGGTGACATCGTGGCGGTGGCGCAGTCGAACCCGAACTTCTCGACCCTCGTCGCCGCGGTGACGCGCGCGAACCTCGCGGGCGCGCTGCAGGCCGCGACGCCTGCGAAGACCGTCTTTGCGCCCAACAACGCCGCCTTCCAGGCCCTCTTCACGACGCTCGGCGTCAGCGGCGTCAACGACCTCAGCGTCGACCAGCTGACGGTCATCTTGCGGTACCACGTGCTGCCCACCGAGCAGCGCGCGGCGGCGGTGCTCGCCACGGCCACGGCCAACGGTGAGTTCACCGCGCTGGGCGGAAAAATCAGGGGCTCGCTGCAAGGCACCACCATTCGCCTCGACGCGAGCGCGAGCGTGGTGACGCCCGACGTGCTGGCGAGCAACGGCGTCATTCACGAAATCAACGCCGTGCTGCTGCCCTCGGTGCTCGACGTGGCCACCACCGACGACCGCTTCACGAGCCTCACCGCGGCGGTCCTGGCGGCGAACATCAGCGGCCTCACCACCACCCTCGACAACAACGCGCTGACGCCGAAGCTGACGGTGTTCGCCCCGACGAACGCGGCGTTCGACACCCTGGTGAACAACCTGCGTGGCACGGACGACGGCGGCACGACGGGCATCACCGGCCTCACGAGCTTCACCCCCGCGCAGCTCGCGCCGGTGCTCTCGTACCACGTGGTGGCGACGGGCCAGGTGCTCGCCGCGCAGGTGCCTGCGACGGGCACCGTCACCGCGCTCGGCGGCCGGCTGGCGGTCACCCGCACGGGGTCGAACGTGACGGTCGATGGCGTGCCGGTCGCCATCGCCGACATCATCACCGCGAACGGCGTCATTCACGCCATCGGCTCGGTGCTGCTGCCGAGCATCACCGACATCGCCACCACCACCCCGGCGCTCTCGAGCCTCACCTCGGCGCTCGTGCTCGCGGACTCGTTGCCGGACGGCGGCTCGAACGCCAACGGGCTGGTCTCGACGCTCGACGCGCAGCGCAGCGACGGCGGGCTCTTCACCGTCTTCGCGCCGGTCGACACGGCGTTCGCGGCCACGGTCTCGGCGCTGCGCGGCACGGACGACGGCGGCACCACCGGCATCACCTCGCTCAGCAGCTTCTCGGTGGCGCAGGTGACGCCCATCTTGACCTACCACGTCGCGCCGAACCGCATCTTCGCGTCGCAGGTGCCCACCACCGCGGCGAAGGTTCCCACCCTGGGCGGCACGGTGTCGGCGGTGCGTGGCTCGAGCGGTGTCACCATCGACGGCACGAGCGTGACGACGGCCAACATCTTCGCCTCGAACGGCGTGGTGCACCTGGTGAACGGCGTGCTGCTGCCCAGCATCACCGACCTCGCCACCACCACTCCGTCGCTGTCGAGCCTGACGGCGGCGCTCGTGCTGGCCGACTCGCTGCCCGACGGCGGCACCAACGCGAACGGCCTGGTGGCCGCGTTCGACACGACGCGCGCCGATGGCGGTACCTACACCGTCATCGCGCCCAGCAACGCGGCCTTCGCGACGACGGTCGGAGCGCTGAGCGCGAACCCGGCGACCGGCATCACCGGCCTGTCGAGCTTCTCGGTGGAGCAGATCAGCCCCATCCTCCGCTACCACGCGATTCCGTCGACGGTGTACGCGTCGCAGGTGCCCGCGTCGGCGTCCGTCGCGACCCTCGGCGGCGGCCTGCAGGCGGTGCGCAACTCGTCGGGCGTGACGTTCGACGGGCGGCCGGTGGTGACGGCGAACCTGTTCGCGTCCAACGGCGTGGTGCACGTCATCAACCAGAGCGTGCTGCTGCCCAGCATTGCCGACGTGGTGACGACCGAGCCGAGCCTGTCGAGCCTGGCGGGGCTGGTGACGTCGGCGACGGGAACGCCGTCGGTCGCGGCGGCGCTCGATGGCACCACCAACTTCACGCTCTTCGCGCCCAACAACGCAGCCGTCGCGGCCGTGCCGTCGGCCAGCGTGCCGTCGGGGCAGAACCTGACGAACCTGCTGCTGCTGCACGCGGGCACGCAGGTGTCTTCGACGGTGACGTCGCCCATCTACGCCGCCACGGTGCTGGGCCTGGGCGCGGGCACGCAGGCGACGCTGGCCACCGCGCTAACGGGCCGGAGCCTCGCCGTGGGTCCGCTGAACGGCACGGTGCGGGTGTTCCCCATTCCGACCTCGGGGCCGACGCCGCCCTTCGACCCGATGTACCCCCGGGTGGTGACGCCGAACCTGTTCACCTCGAACGGCGTGATTCACGTCATCAACCAGGTGCTCCTCCCGTAACCCTCACGACCCAGGCGTCGCGACGAGGTCTCCCTCCCGCGTGGTGACGTTTCGTGGTCGGCGGCGGAGCAGCGCTCGTACAGGCTGCTCCGCCGTTTCTTTTTGCCGCAGCACCCGGACGGCAGTCGCGAGGTTGCGGCCCACGGACTCGCGCCAACTCGAGGTCTGGCCAGCGCTGTGCACTCGTGCGCCGCAACCGCTGCGAGGAGCCACTGCGAAGCCCAAGCTCGACCGGCTCGCACCTCGGCGAAGCCCGCCCGCCGCATCGCCCACGGGCCGCGAGATGGGCGACCGAGGTCCCGGTCTGGAGACGTTCATCGAGCCAGCGTCGTGATTTCGAGGACCTTGATGGGTCCATCACTCGCTCGTGGGGCGTTCCGCTTTTTCCCCCTCACGAGGTCTCGCATGCACCGAATCGTCGCCATCTGCTCCGTCGTTGCCGTCCTCCTCCCCAACTGCGCGGCCATCAAGTCCGGGCTCGCCAGCGCCAGCGCGTCACGCATTCGTGGCTGCACCGCTGACCAGCTCGACGTCTCGGACACCTACGGCAGCGACCCGGTGAACGGCCCGAAGTGGAAGGCCACCTGCGGCGCTCAGGTCTACGAGTGCCAGGGCTATATGCAGCTCCCGCAGACGGTGAAGTGCGCCAGACTCTGAGAATCCGCACACGGCTCATTCCGACGCCCTTCGCGCTCACCACTGCGCGGAGGGCGTTGCCGTTTCGAGCGTGCACGAATGGCCGAGCCGTGCGGCGTCGGCTCACCCCAGCTCGAGCGGCGTGGTGTTCTCTTCCGGTGCTCCGAAGGACTCGAGTGGCACCCCCATGACGCGCGCCAGCGCGGTGAAGACGTCGCCCATGCGCCGCTGGCCCTGCGGCACGGCGCGGTACCGGCCGCCAGCGACGCGCCCGCCGAGCGTGCCCAGCAGCACCACGGGAATCAGCGACGCGCCGTCGTGGTGTTTGCCGCCGCCGCTGTTCACCCACACCACCAGCGTGTGGTCGGCCATCGTCTTGCCGGCCTCGGGGACTTCCTTGAGGCGGCCCCACAGGTACGCCAGCTCGGCAGCCTTGAAGCGCAGAATGGTCCCGATGGCCGCGTCGTGCTGCGCGCGTGTCCACCCCAGGCCGGTGGCGTGGCCGATGTTGAGGTGCGCGTCACCCGGTACGCTCAGGTCGCTCCAGCCGGCGTTGTGCGCGTCGAAGCCCAGCATCGACAGGTGCACGACGTGCGTGAGCCCGAAGGCGAGCGCGTTGAACGCGAGGTCGGTGTGGGCCCGCAGCAGCGTCCGGTTGAGCCCCGAGACGCTGGCCAGCATCGCGTCGGGCGCCGCCGGGAGCGCCCGGGTGGCCGACTGCAGCACCGCGAGCTTCTTCGACAGCTGGTGCTGCGTGGCCCGGCACGACTCGAAGAGCTGCTCGAGCTTGCGGCCCTCGGCGCCACCGAGCCGACGCTTCGCGCGCTCGACATCTCCACAGACGGTGTCGATGAGGCTCAGCTCGCGCGTCGTTCCCTCGACGGCCCCAAGGCCCTGCACGGGCGCACCGAAGAGGGTCCTCCACGCCTCGATGGGTGACGCGAACGCGGGCGCCATGCGGCCCGCCCCATCGGCTGCACAGTTGACGCTCCGGCCTGCCGACGTGGTCGACGGCCCCAGCACCAGCGACGGAAACGCATCGTCGGCGAAGCGCCGCGCGCCCAGCAGCCGGTCGATGCTGACGCCACCGGGCCGCATGGGCTGGTGCAGCGGCGGCACACACGTGAGCGTGCCCCACCCGTTGCCGTGCAGGTTGGCGCCGGCGCCGTTGGCGAAGCGCCTGAGAATCGTCAGCTCGGACTGAAAGGGCCGCAGCGGCTCGAGCACCGGCGGCAGGTCCCAGTCCGTCTCGCTGCGCACCGTCGTGGCCAGCACCTCGCTGTCGCGGGCCATGCCCTGGTGGCCCCAGCCGTTGCCGTCGACGAAGAAGATGATTCGGCGCACGTCCATCGGCTCGCCGCGCGCTTCCCGCACCAGCCCACGCATGAGGGGGCCGAGCAGCAGGCTCGATGCGCCCACCCCGAGGGCCTGCAACACGTCCCGACGTCCGAGCCTCATGGAGCCTCCGGTCTGCGCTCGAGCCAGCGCGGCTGCGACACCACCGCTTGCCAGAGCGCCTTGAAGTCACCGCCCGAGGCGACGAACGCACGACGGGCGTCCGAGAGTGCACAGGCATCGGCCGCAGCGGCGTGCTCGGCGTTGACGAAGTCGAAGGCCCAGGTGGCCACGCACCGCTGCACGTCGACGCTGCGCGAGAGCCGGTCCACCAGCTCTCCGGCGTTGGCCACCGGCCCATCGGAGCTCACCGTGCCCGCGATGGCCCCGGACGGGTCGATGGGGAACCCGTCGAGCATCGTGCGCGGCAGCCCCTCGCCGTCGAACGTGTCGAGCGGAAAGCCCAGCGGGTCCATCATCGAATGGCAGCCGGCACAACTCGGCGCGCGCATGTGCAGCTCGCGCACCTCACGCGGGGACAGCTGCCGGCGCTCCATGCGCTCGAGCGACTCGGTCACCTCGTCGAGGTCGGTGTTGACGCCCACCGGCGGCTCGGGGAGCGGCGCGCACAACAACCGGTCACGAATGAAGAGCGCCCGCGAGGTGACGCCCGTGCGCGAGACGAGGAAGCCGGGGCGCAGCAGCGCTCCACGACGCTCGGCGGGCAGCTCGACGCGCGCCCAGGTCGACGTCGACGTCACGCCCGCGTCGGCCACGCCGTACCAGGCCGCCAGGTCTGCGTTCACCCAACCCGCAGTCCCACCCAGCCAGGCCTCGACGGTGCGCGCCTCGGGCTCGGCCGCGAAGAAGCTCGAGGTGAGGTCTCGAAAGGCAGCCTCGGAGCGCGCTCGCACCTGCGGCTTCGAGGTCGCCCGCTCGTTGCCGCGACGGTCCCACGCGCTCTCGTAGGGAACCCATTCGCTGGCGAAGCGCTCGAGGGCCGGCGCGGTGCGCAGGGACGAGAGGAGCGCCCCGGCCTCGCGCGCCAGGTCGTCTGCGGTGCGCAGCCGGCCACCCGCCGCGGCCGCCGTCAGCGCGGGAGAGGGCGGCGCATCGGTGAGCGTGTAGGCGAGCCACTCGGCGAGCGCGTAGTCGTCGAGCCGGCCATCGGCGCCGGGCACTTCGAAGCGGAACACCGTCTCGGGCGCCAGCACGAGGCGACGCAGCGTCAGAGCGAGCGCGTCACGCCGAGGCATCGTCGCGGCCCACGTCGCGAACCCCTCCAGGTAGCGCGACGCCGCCTCGTCCGACAGGGGCCGGCGGAAGAGCCGCGCGCCCACCTCTCGCACCACCCGGGCGACGCACGCCTCGTCGGGGCCGGCGGCGATGCAGGCGTCGAGCCGGCCAAGCGCCTGCGTCGACAGCGTCGCGCTCTGACTCACCATGGCGGCGAAGAAGAGCGGCGTCGCCGCCTCGACGTTCGCCTCGTGCGAGAAGACGTCCGTCTCGGGCGCCGTCGGTTGGAGCGCGCCGATGATGCCGAGCGTGGTGTTGAAGCGGTTTCGCAGCGGCTGCCAGGTGGCCGGGCGCGCCTGCCCATCGTCGACGCGGAGCCCGGCCTCGAGCGTGGCCTCGAGCTGGAGCGGCGTGAGGCGACGCAGCCGCGCCGGCGGAGGGGCACACGCCGTCGGGTCGAGCACTTCGACCTCGTCGCCGGGACCCATGGGCGGCGTCGACAGCTCGGCCACGCCCGTGCAGCCCGTCACCACCAGCGCGGAGAGGATGAGATGACGCATGCGGGCTCCTCAGGGGCAGGCGTTGCGCGGGCGCGCCTCGCCGCAGTGCCGCTCGAGCGGGCGGTTGTTCACGCGGTAGAGGCGGCAGCTCAGCTCGTCGGCCGAGAAGGTGGCGCACGCGGCCATGCACGTGTCCCACCCGGAGTGCACGCAGCCGTACGCCACCTGCACGGCGCAGTTGCGGAACCAGCACGCGCAGTAGACGTGACAGTCTCCGGCGCGCGCGTCGATGCCGGGCGCCGGGCACGCGCTGAAGCCACCGTCGATGGTGGCCGGGTCGAGCCGCACGCGCACCCCGGCGTCGAGGTCGCAGAGGGTGGGGCCTCCGTCGGGACGAGCGGCGCCCCCATCGGCGCGACCTCCACCGGCCGCCCGCCCGGCATCGGCTCCCGCGTCGACCGAGGCGTCGACGGCGGGCCCACCATCTGCCACGAGCTGGCCTGCATCGGCTTCGTCACCCGGCACGGACGTCGCCGCGTCGGGGCCGGGCACCACACCGCCACACCCCAGCACGCCGACGACCACCCACCACCCGGCTCCGCGCATGCGCGTGTGGAGGCCACGAGGCGCGAAGGTGGCTCACGGTCGTCGCGCAGAGGCGCGTTGTGGTGACTGGGCTTCACTCCGACACGATGGAGCTCGAACACACACCGGCGCCACAACCGGTCCGACCGATTCGGCGCGCGTACGCGAGCCTCGGGCGCGGGGGCTCCCACGACGCGCGCCGTTCCGGAGCACGTGACGCGAGCGCCGCACTCGAGCCGTTCATCCGCGGCACGACGCGCGTTCGGACACGGCAGCATTCGCGCGGCGGTGGCCTCGTCGTCGCCAAGGCTCGCGCCCCATTCGGGCGTGTGAGTCCGTGGTGCTGGAGTCCCTGGAGCGACCTCACGGCTGGTGCGCTCGTGTGGTGCCCGCTCCCCGTCGTCGGTCGCGCTGCTTCGCGCCAGCGCGCGCGCGTCTGACGCCGCTGTCACGGCTCGTCGCCGCCGTTCAGTGAGCGCGCCGTGAAGAATCGGGTGGATCACTCACCGGTTCGGCTCTTGCTTCGGTGGCGCTGCATGGACGAGCCGTTGGTTTTCCCGGACGCCATTCAGACCCTCGTCGACATCTGGGCCGACCCGAGCAGCGCCCGTCGTGCCTTCGCCGAGCTGAACGTGCAGGTCGACCGCCTCGAGCCGGCCTACCCAGTCGGCGTCTTCCGCACCCTGCTCGAACGAACGGCGCGCGCCCGCTTCCCCGAGCTGCCGACCGACGATGCCCTCTTCGAGGTGGGGCGGGCGTCGGTCGAGCCGTACTCGAAGACGGCGCTGGGCACCGCCATCGCGGCGATGCTGCGGCTCATCGGGCCGGCGCGAGCGCTGCGACGCATCGCGCGCACGCTGCGGTCGACGAACAACTACTCGAACGCCGAGGTGACCCAGATGGGCGCGACCGAGTTCGAAGTGACGCTCGACCTGGTCGTCTCGCCACCCTACGAGCAGGGCATCATCAGCGCCGGCCTCACGCTCGCGGGCGCGCGCGACGTGTCGGTGCAGGTGGTGAAGCACGAGGAGACGTTCCAGGGAGAACGCGCGGTCTTCCGCGTTCGTTGGGCGTGAAACGAACGACATGTCGGTGTGTCTGCGCACGCCAAAACGCGGTGAGCCGGTTTTCGGGGAGCTGGCCTCCAGCGCGCCATGCACCGCCGGCTCGTGTCCTTCCTCGTCGTCTTCGCGGTGGTGGGCTGTGATGGCCGCATCGACGGTGGCCGCCTGCCCGCCGCGCCCGTCGACGCCACACCTGAAGGGGGCCCGCTGCGCACCGACTGCACCCAGCCGGCGCCTCCAGGGCGACCGCTGCTGTGGCGGGTGACGGCGGCGCAGTACCAGAACCTCGCCACCGCGCTCGTGATGGGCCGCGTGGCCTCGGCGCTGACACCGCCCACCGCGGCGGCCGTCGGAGAGCTGCCCTTCGCCGACGAGCCCTCCCTGGGCCGCTACAGCGGGCAGCCGGTGGGCGCGACGGTGCAGGAAGCGCAGCTCGCGCCGCTCCTCACCTCGGCCAGCACCGCGGGCACGCTCGCCGTCGCGGCGCTCAAGCGTCGCAACGGGCACTGCGTGCAGCAGGGGTACCGCATGGGCCTCGCCGCGTGCCTGCGCCAGACGCTCCAGGAGCGCGCGCCCATCGTCCAGGGCCGCGCCCTCGAGCCTGCCGCCATCGACGCCATCGTGCGCGACGCGGCGGGCACGGTGCCCACCCTCTCCAACGACGAGGCGATGGCGCTCGGCCTCTCGTCGTTGCTGACGTCGCCGTTCGCCCTCTTCCGCCGGGAGCTGTCACCCGCGCTGTCGGGCGAAGACATCGCCATGGCCATGGCCTTCGCGCTCACCGACGCCCCGCCGGACGAGGCGCTGTGGGCCGCCGCCACCAGCGGAGCGCTCGCCACCGAAGAAGGCCGCCGCGCGCAGCTCGACCGCCTCTTCGCCGAGCCCGAGCGCCTGCCGGCCCTCGCGCGCTTCCTCGAGGAGCACTTCCGCTACACCGAGACGCGCCTGGTGGCGAAGGACCCGGCGAGGTTCCGCTTCCACGACTCGCCCCGGCTCGTCACCGAGGCGCGCCGCCTGGTGTCGCACCTGCTCGACACCGCCGCGACGCGCGACTTCCTGAAAGAGACGCTCACCACGCGGGTGGCCTTCGTCTCGCAGACGACGGCGCAGAGCTACGGCCTCACCTCGGCGGCCATCATGGCGCCCTCGTCGACGCAGGCGGTGCAGACGCAGCTGGGCCCTGAGCGCGCGGGGCTCCTCACGCACCCGGCGCTGCTGTCGGCCTTCTCGCACACCGACGAGACCGACCCGGTGAAGCGCGGGCACTTCGTCTCCGAGAGCCTCTTGTGCGTGAAGGTGCCGCCGCTGCCCATCGGCGTGGTGCCGGCGCTGCCCGACCTCGGGCCCAACGCGACGCCGCGCGACCGCCTGCGCGTGCACAGCCAGGACTCGTGCTGGGGCTGCCACCAGCTGATGGACCCCATCGGCCTCGGCATGGAGGACTTCGACCACACCGGCCGCGTGCAGGCGCGTGACGCCAGCGGGCAGCTCGTCGGCACCGGCACGCCGCTCGACCAGCCCTTCACCGGCACCGCCGCGTTGGCCGCCAACCTCGCCAGCTCGCCGCTGGTGCACGCCTGCTTCGCGCAGCACCTCCACGCCTTCATCTCGGGTGCGCAGCCCGTCGCGCAGGACCGCTGCACCGCGCGCGAAGCCGCCGACGCCAGCCTGGAAGCCGGAGGCGACCTGCGGCCCGTCATCGCGGCGTGGTTCTCGAGCCCCACCTTCCTCACCCGACAGGAGACGCCATGACGTCCTCGCGCCGTACCCTCCTTCAGCGCCTCGGCGTCAGCGCGGGGGGAGCGCTGCTGGCCTCGGTGGTGGGCCAGCTGCTGCCGGCCCGCGCGCTCGCCAACACGCCACCGCGCCGAAGGCCCTTCATCGTGTTGCTGGTGGGCAACGGCCTGCCTCGCGGGCTGCACCGGCCAGAGGGCCTGGCGACGACGGGCGCGCTCGACACGCGCACCTTCACGCTGCCCACCGTCTTCGCGGCGCTCGAGCCCTGGCGCGACCGCCTCACCCTCATCGACGGCGTCGGCGGCTTCAGCTGGCCCGACAACCACACCAGCAACAGCGGTTTCTTGTCGGCGCGCGCCGAGGTGAACGCCGACCCGGGCCCGCAGGGCATCACGCTCGACCAGCACCTCGCCATCGAGCGTGCCGACGCCGCGGCGCGTCCCTTCCGCAGCGTGCTGTACGGCGTCGACCGCGGCACCGCCAACACCCGCGGCCGGGTCTTCGCGTCGCGCAAGGGCCAGTACGTGCCCTTCGTCGGCAAGCCGACGGCCCTCTTCGAGACGCTCTTCGGCGCCGCCGCGGGCTCGGTGGAGACGACGAAGCGCAAGCTGAAGGAGCGCGTGCTGCTCGACTCGATGCGCCGCGACCTGGCGACGCTCGACCGCAACCTGCCCGCGTCCGAGAAGGCGAAGCTCGACGTCTTCGTGCAGAGCATCGACGCGATGGAGCGCCGCGCGATGATGCCGCCTCCCGCGTGCGGCACCGCGCCCGAGCTGCCACCCGACGCGGGCCTCACCGACGTGCAGTTCTCGCGCATGACGCCGCTGGCTGGCATCGCGCTGACGTGCGGGCTGACCGACGTGGTGGGAATGGCGCTGGGCTGCGGGCACACGCACCAGGAAGGCGCCGTGCTGTACAGCCCAGCCATCGCCGCCGGCTCGGGCACGCGCTTCGAGCGGGAGAACTGGAACAACAACACCACGACGTGGGAGCCCTTCGGCGGGCCCATCGAGACGCACGGGCACTCGCCCGTCTACCTCGACGCGATGCGGTGCATCTGGCGCTACGCCATTCGGGAGCTGCGCGTGCTGGCCGACGCGTTGAGCGCGGTGCCCGTCGACGGCGGCACGCTGTGGGACGACACCACGGTGCTCATCTGCAGCGACAACGGCGATGGGCACCACGCGGGCCGGCAGCAGTCTCCCTTCGTCGTCATCGGCCCCAGGCGGCCCCAGGCCCTGGCGAGCGGCGGGCGCTACCTGCGCAAGACGTTCCACTTCGGCGCGATGCACGCCGCGCTGTGCGCCGAGTTTGGCCTTCCGCCCACCTTCGCCGACCGCACGGCCGAGCCTGCGCTCTTGGCGTGAGGTGGTGTCTCAGCCAGCCCGTCGCCGGGTGGCCTCGCGCTCCACGTCGGCGAGCCACTGCTCGACCAGCGCGTCGAGCGGCGCGAAGAGCGCGCCCAACACGGCCGCTGGCAGCGACGCCGCCGTCACGGACTCACGCACGGTGACGGTGCTGCCACCCGGGCGGGCCTCGACCTCGAGCTCGAACGTGCCGGTGAAACCGTCTCCTTCGAAGGTGAGGCGGCGCCGTGACGGCTCGGCCACCTCGGTGCGACGGAAGCGCGTCGTGCGTCCCGCCGCATCGGCTTCGACCCACGTGTCTGGAGCCACGCGCTCCACCTTGGCGAGCACCACGGCCGGCGGGGCTGAGAGCTGCACGGTGCGAGAGGCCGTTCGAACACGGGGAATACGGGTGGCGAGACCGATGAGGACGAGGGCCAGGACGATGACGACGACGAGGAGCGCTTTCATGGCGCCGCGTTGTCGCGTGGGGCGGGGGCCTGCAGCCTGACCTGGCGTGCTTTTTTGCGGCGGGCGGAGCCGACGATGGCCAGAAAGACGGGCGATGCCACGTCGTCCCGCCCGCGCCGAAGACTATGCCGTCGCGCTGCACCGCGTGCGTGCGCTCGTCGAGGCGAGCGCGCCCGATGACGACCTCTCACCGGGACGGCTGGCGAAGGAGGCCGGGTTCGCGCTCCACCATTTTCATCGGGTGTTCCGCGCGTACACCGGCAACTCGCTGGCCGAGTACGTGCGCACGGTGCGCCTCCAGCGGGCTGCCCGCGTGCTGCGGCACTCGAGCCGTCCCGTCACCGACATCGCCCTCGACTCGGGCTTCGAGGCCAGCGAGTCCTTCTCACGCTCGTTCCGTCGCGCGCTCGGCACCACGCCCTCGACGTTCCGCGCCGAGACGCGCCCGACGCCTCCAGCACCCGACGTCGAGTGGCGCGAGCTGCCATCCCGCCGCCTCATTGCCCTGCGACACCAGGGCCCGTGGGACGGCCTGGGCGCGTCGTATGGCCGGTTGCTGACCTGGGCGAGGGAGACGGGCGCTCCGGTGCAGGGCGTGCTGGGGCTCAACTACGACGACCCTGACGTCATCCCCGAGGCGCTGCTCCGGTACGACGCGTGCCTCGAGTGCGACGCGGCGGCGCCCGACTTCGCCACCACCCAGACGCTCCCGGGCGGGCTGTACGCCGTCGCGCGGCATGTCGGCCCGCTCGACACGCTCCTCGACACCTACCTCGGCCTGCTGGGTGTCTGGGCTTCGGCCACGCGCGTCAGGCTCGTCGACGAGCCCGTCGTCGAG
>JALOQF010000284.1 GCA_025459425.1 Myxococcaceae bacterium
GCATCGGCAACAAGCAGAAGATGCCCGAGCGCCCGGGCTACCGCGACATCACGCTGGGCGCAGGTCGCTGACCAACCTGCTGAAACCACATTCTCATGGTCGGTGTTGCGACCTCTGACGCGCTGCATTATAACGCAGCGCATCACAGGAGGAGCACACCATGAAGCAAGCCCCGAAGAAGCCGGTCACCGCCGTTGCCGCTGAGCGCCTGAACGAGGGCCTGACGGCTGCGAAGAAGCAGCTCACCCAGGTCGAGAAGGACGTGGTCTCCGAGGCGAAGAAGCAGCGCAAGACGCTCGAGAAGCTGCTCGCCCGCGTGCGCAGCCGGCAGGATCTGAAGGTGCTCGAGAAGCGCATCGCCACCACCGCGACCGAGCTGCAGACGCGGGTCAAGACGATGCCGCGCGAGGTGCTCGGCGTGCTCGGCGTGGCCACCTCGGACGACGTGCAGAAGTTGACCCGCAACCTCACGACGCTGACGAAACGTGTCGATGAGCTGGCGAAGCGCCAGTCCATCGCCTGAACGATCTCGTCATTTCAATTGGTTGGGCCTTGCGGGGAGGCCCTTCCGATCGCACCCGCCGATGTGGTTAAGGGGCCTACCTATGGAAAGCCGTCCCCCGCCGCCGCCGCATGACCGTCGCTCCATCGCTGAGTTCTTCCAGCAGGTGTGGAGTCAGGCGCTCGTGACGGTTTCGGGCGCAGAAGACGAGGCCGCCAAGCTGCTCGCCCGGGTGCAGGGCATGGCGGGGTGGAGCCAGGACGAGGTGAAGCGTCAGGTTCGTGAGTACGCCGACCGGCTCACGTCACAGCGTCGTGACATGGAGCGCAAGGTGGAAGACACGGTGCGGGTCTCGCTCCAGCGGCTGCGGGTGCCGCGCAAGGAAGAGATCGCGCAGCTCAACTCGCGCCTCGACACCCTCAACCGCCGCATCGAGCAGCTCTCGAAGTGATGGACGCGTCGGGCGCCAGCGCACGAGGGCGTTCGCTCTTGAACCGCCTGGTGGTGGCGCGTGCCCTGGTGCGGCTGACGCCGCGCGAGACGACGGTGACGCTCCTGGCGGTGCTGGCGCTCGGGTGCGCCACCCTGGCCTTCTCGCCGCTGCTCGACCTCACGCCTTCGACGGCCGCGCCCACGCTCGAGGTCGCCGGGGTGCAGGTGGTTCGCCCGCCGCAGGCCGATCGCATCGACGCGGTGCTGGCGCGGCGCGGCCCGGGCCTGGGGCTCCGGCTGCGCGAGCAGCTCGCCCACGCCATCGCCGAGGAGTCGCGCGCCGCGGGCTTCGACCCGCTGCTGGTGCTGGCGATCATCCAGGTCGAGAGTGAGTTCCTCGAGTCGGCCGTGTCGAACATGGGCGCGCGCGGGTTGATGCAGGTCCAGCCGGTGACGCTCCAGTTCATCGCGCAGCGGGAGGGCATTCGCCTCACGCCGAAGGAGATCGAGGCGGACCCGGCGCTGCGGGTGCGGCTCGGCATCCGGTACCTGAAGTACCTCGCCTCGCGCTTCGGGAACGATCTCGACCTCGCGCTGATGGCCTACAACGCCGGCCCCACGCGCGTGTACATGGCGCTGAAGACGCGCGAGCTCGAGCAGTTCCGCAACTACGTGCGGGCCGTTCGGCGCGAGTACGCCGGCCTCAAGCTCGAGCACGGAGAGTCGGGCGACTGGGCCTTCGCGGCCCGCGAGACACCGCTCGAGGCCAGGCAGTGAGCGAGCCGTCGCTCCAGGAGCGCTACGCCCCCCACAACGCTTGCTTCGGCTGTGGGCCGTCGAACGACAAGGGCCTGCGCGTTCGGAGCTTCGCGAAGGGCGACGCGGTGGTGGCCGAGTGGACGCCCGCGCCCCACCATGAGGCGTTCCCCGGGGTGCTGAACGGCGGCATCATCGGCTCGCTGCTCGACTGCCACTGCAACTGGACCGCAGCGTGGCACTTGATGAACGAGCGGCGCGCCGAGACGCCGCCGTGCACCGTGACGGCCGACTACGCCATCAGCCTCAAGCGGCCCTGCCCGACCGACGGCCCTTTGTCGTTGAGCGCGAAGGTGGTGCAGTCCGACGGGACGAAGGTGATCGTCGAAGGCGTGCTCGAGGCCGGGGGCAAGGTGCGCGCGACCTGCCGGGGCACCTTCGTGGCCGTCGAGCCGGGGCACCCGGCGTACCACCGCTGGTAGTCAGGGCTCCCCGAGGCACGCGGTCGACGGGTGACTGCTGCCGGAACTCGCTCCTCACGGCGAGGAGGTCCGGCCCGGCCGAGAAGTCTCGCTCGTTGGCACCAGCCACGACAAACGCGTCTTGTCGCCGGCCAGGACGAGCACCCTCCGCGCTCGTTGGCACCAGCCGCGGCGAACGCGTTCGTCGCCTGCCAGAACGAGCGCCAACATTCCCGCTCGTTGGCACAAGCCGCGGCGAACCCGTTTCGTCGCCGGCCAGAACGAGCGCCAGCATCCCCGCTCGTTGGCACCAGCCGCGGCGAACGCGTTTCGTCGCGCGGCGGCACCCGAGTTCTCGCGGCTCGCGCCCTGACGATCGGCCAGATTCGGGACGATCACTCCCTCAGCGACGAGGGCGCACCGGCGGAGGCGCAAGCCACCCCGACAGCTTCTCCACCAGATGCTCGAGGCGCATGTCCCCCAGGGCCTCGGCGTTGCGACCACGCAGGCTCACCGAGCGGGCCTGCGCCTCACGCCCGCCGACGATGGCGAGGAACGGCACGTGCTCCACGTCGGCGGCACGCACCCGCGGCCCCAGGTTGCCTCCCGCCGACACCGACACCTGCATGCCCGCGTCCGAGAGCCACCGACCCACCTCGTGCGCGTAGCCCACCACCGCGTCGTCGACGGGCAACACGCGGACCTGCTCCGGCATGAGCCAGGCCGGAAAGGCACCGCCGCAGTGCTCCAGCAGGATCGCGAAGAACCGCTCGAGCGAGCCGAACAGCGCGCGGTGGATCACGATGGGTTCCCGTTGGACGCCGCCGTCGTCGAAGGACAGCTCGAACGCGCGCGGCAGGTTGAAGTCGAACTGCACGCTCGAGCACTGCCAGTGCCGACCCAGCGCATCGCGCACGAGCACGTCGAGCTTCGGGCCGTAGAAGGCGCCACCGCCCGGCTGCAGCTCGAGCGCAACCCCGACCTTCGCGGCAGCGCGGTGCAGGGCCTTTTCTGCGGCGTCCCACGCGGCCACCTCACCGACGAACCTCGCGGGCCGCGACGAGAGCAGCACCCGCACGTCGTGAAACCCGAAGATCCCGAGCAGCTCGAGCGCGAAGGCCAACACCTCAGCCACCTCGGCCTCCGCCTGCTCCGGAGCGCAGATGAGGTGTGCGTCGTCCTGCACGAAGCCACGCGCCCGGAACAGCCCGTGGAGCGCACCCGAGGGCTCGTTTCGATAGACCTGCCCGAGCTCACAGAGCCGCAGCGGAAGCTCTTCGCGGCGGCGCGGCCGCGCCTTGACGATCTGCAGATGGAAGGGACAGTTCATCGGCTTGAGGAACACCTCTCCGGACTCCATCGGCATCGCGGGGAACATCGAGTCGCGGTACTGCGCGAGGTGGCCTGAGCGCTCCCAGAGCGCACCGTTGCCCACGTGCGGAGAGGCGACGAACTGGTAGCCCCGCGCCAGGTGGGCGTCGCGCCACCAGTCCTCCATGCGTTTGCGAATGAAGGCGCCGCGCGGGTGCCAGAGCACGAGGCCCGGCCCGATGGCCTCGTGGAGGGAGAAGAGATCGAGCTGCTGGCCGAGGCGGCGATGATCACGGCTGCTGGGGTCGACGGGTGACATGGGTGCTCCAGGCGGACTTCGGTTGGTTCGCCGTCGCCGGAGACGTGCACCATGCAGGGCCCCAGAGAACGGCAGGGGCCCTTCGGCTTCACGAGTGCGTCAAGCAGCCGTGCGCGGGCCCAGGTGAGGGGTCGTGCACGTCGTGGTGGCGCAGCGTGAAGCCATGGGCGACGAGGAGGACGCGCTCTGGCGCACACGCCTGACGGCACGAAACGGGTGGAACTCGTGGCCCCCTTTCCTCGCCACGACGTGGGCGGCGCGCGGAGATCACCTGAGTCACGACCTGTTCCGCACGAAGGGCGCCGCGTCGGGTGTGAACGCCGGCGGGGTTATCGAGCCAGATCGAACACGACCGAGCCAGCCGGCCACACGCACCACGAGGTGACGAGACGCGACGCCGAGCGGCCCTCCTTCGACGAAGCGACGCTGGAAGGCGGCTCCCGCTGCCGGCAGTCGCCCGCGCGCCGTGTGTGAGGAACTCGAAGGTGGCTCGACGCTACTCCCTGATGATTGCGAACGGGCTGCTCCGGCGAACGGGTGACAGACGCGCGGCGACGTGCGACGACCGGGGCTCGCTCTCGTGCTGCTCGTCCTCTCGCTTTCGGCGCTCGTGACCGCAGCGCCCGACGAACGCTGGTTTCCCGTCACGGGCGTGGTGGGCTTCACGGCGCAGGTGCAGCCGACGGGGACTCCGACGCTGGGGCTCGACGTTCAGGTGCTGGCGCCCTTCGGCGTGCCGCGACGCGCAGAGGCGTCCTCGGAGCGGGCCGACGGCTTCGTCTTCGCCCTGGGTGGCCGCGGCTTCTTCGGGCCGACGCCCTGGCCGAACTGCGACTGGTGTCTGACCCGGCTGGCCGTCGGGCCGAGCCTTCGCGCGGGCTACGCGACGTCGTCGGTCGCCAGTCTGCGTCGCATCCCCGACTTCGCGGTGTGGATCCAGGCGAGCCCGCTCTACGTGCTCGAGCGACTGCCCGACGCGCCGCTGATGCCCGGCGGGAGCCGCTCCACGCTCGGCGTTCGTGTCGACCTCGGCTTCGGCGCCTTCTGGTGGACGCGCCAGGTGCTTCGCATGCTGGGGATCATCGTCGAGGAGGGCGCGACCCAGGTAGGCCTGATCTCACTGCCACTCTTCGGCCTGGGGTTCATCAACCACGTCGGGCTGTCGTGGGAGTACTCCGGCGCCTCGGTCTCCAGCGCAGCGCACCGGTTCGGCGTGACGCTCGGCGCGAGCCTGTGACGACCCATCGACGAGCGGGCTCGCGCCTCGACGCCAATCACGCTGCAGGGTGAACGAGGCGCGCCGGATGCACCGCTGCCGCAGCTCGAAGACGCTCGAACGGGACGACGCCGGGTGCAGCAGGTGGTGCGGGTGCAGTTCACATGAGCGCGACCGCGGCCTCGACGCCAATCACGCTGCAGGGTGAGCGAGGCGTGCCGGACGCGCCGCTGCCGCAACTCAATGTACTCCCAACGCGCTCGAAGGGGACGCCGCCGGGTGCAGCAGGTGATGCGGGTGCGCTTCCCATGGGTGCGACCGCCTCGACGCCAATCACGCTGCAGGGTGAGCGAGGCGTGCCGGACGCACCGCTGCCGCAACTCGATGTACTCCCAACGCGCTCGAACGGGACGCCGCCGGGTGCGGCAGCTGATGCGGGTGCGCTTCACATGGGCGGGACAGACCGCGGCCTCGACGCCAACCACGCTGCAGGGTGAGCGAGGCGCGCCGGGACCACCGCTGCCGCAACTCGATGTACTCCCAACACGCTCGAACGGTACGCCGCCGGATGCAGCAGGTGATGCGGGTGCGCTTCCCTTGGGCGCGACCGCGGCCTCTGACGCCAATCACGCTGCAGGGTGAGCAAGACGCGCCGGATCCAGCGCTGCTGCAGCTCGATGATTCGCAACACGCTCGAAGGGGACGCCGCCGGGTGCAGCAGGTGATGGGGGTGCGCTTCCCTTGGGCGCGACCCTGGCGACCACCTTCGC
Source organism: Myxococcaceae bacterium (assembly GCA_025459425.1). GTDB lineage: Bacteria > Myxococcota > Myxococcia > Myxococcales > Myxococcaceae > Xiheimicrobium. The sequence goes on from JALOQF010000284.1 coordinate 5,768, forward strand.
GGAGAGCTCGTCCCAGACCAGCGGCCAGGCCTTCAGCTGAGCGCGCCAACGGGGCCGTCGACGAGCGCGAATGACGGCCCGGAGGCGGCCCCAAACTGCGTCACGCATGTCCGACTCACCCGCGCGCTGCGGACGCTGCCCCAGCCAGACGACCGAAACTGCTTGATGGCACGGGCCGTGCTGACGCGGCCCTCCATGCGACAGGTGCTCGTGATGTGGTGCTTCTTCCTCGGCTGCGCGCCGGTGCCCCATGCCGGACTCGACGGGCGCATCGCTTTCGAGATCGAGTCCGACACGGCCGAGCTCGGGGCGACGCCGGTGGCGGCTGGTACCGAGCTCCGACTCACGCTGCGGTGGATCGACACCGGGAGCGTGCCCGAAGGCGTCGCCCTCTTCTCGACCGCCGGTGACGCGCTCATCGTGCCCGACTCGGGACAGGTCCCCGCGACCGAGGTGCGAGCGCGCGAGGTGCTCCGCGCGCGGGTCACCTTCAGGGCAGGCCCGGTGACGCTCGAGGCCAGAACACCGTCGGGCACGGTCCTCGATCGGCTGGTGGTGCAGGTCGCCAGCCCGAGCGGCCTGCGAGCGCGGCTCGACCCCACCTCCCGCTGCGCGCGGCTGTCGGCGGCCGGAGATCGCCTCTCGGTCGTGCCCGGCACCTCGACGGCCCTGCTCGACTTCTCGTTCGTCACCGCCTCGGGCCAACGAATGCTCGGCACCCCGAGTCTCGCCAGCGCGTGCCTGGGCTCCGAGCCGCGGTGCCTGCCAACGGCAGGGAGCAGGCTGTCGCTCGAGTGGAGCCCGACGGCAGGCGAGGCCGTGGGAGGCGCGCTCGCGACGTTCTTCACCTTCGGCCTCGCGCGAGGCACGTCGACCACCCTCGCCGTGCGTGACGCCAGCGGCCTTTCGGCGACCGTCATCGTCGACGATCAGGGCCAGTGCGCCCCCTGAGGCTGGCCGGTTTCATGAGCCGATGAGGGAACGGGGGTACGCTCGGCCTCCGCATGCGATCACCACGCGCCGACGTCACCAGCCGCACCCGTGGAGAAGACACCTTCGAAGCCGGCGTGCACGCCGAGGCCGACGTTGGCGCCATCGACGTCGGGCTCGCCGTTCAGCCCGACGCCATCGGCCTGGTGATCGACGCCCCGGTGGTGGGCCAGCTCAAGCTGGCGCTCGAAGTGGCGCCAGACGGCACCACGCGGCTGGCCGCGATGCAGCGGCGGCGGGTCGATGGAACGCAGGCCCCGGTGCCACCGGTGGTCGTCGTCGACGAGACGCGGGTGGCGCAGCTCGAGGGAGAGCTCAACCGCCAGCGGGAAGCGCTCGCGACCGCCCTCGCCCGCTTCGAGCAGGTGCAGGCCGTCACCGTCACCGAACGCGACGAAGCGCGGGAGCGCGCCGAAGCCCACCACGAGAACGCGAAGGAGCTGCAGGCGGCGGTCGAGGCGCAGAATCGCCTCGTGGCGGGGCTCGAGGCCGAGCTGCGCGAAGCCCGAGACGCCGTCGCGACCGAGAAGGAGGCGCGCCTCACCGTCCTCGGTGAGCGAGAGAAGGCCCGCGCCGAGCTCGATCGGTTCCGGGAAGAGCAGGACGCCGGGTCGGCGGTGCTGATGCGTGAAGTCTCCGAAGCGCGCGCGGCCCGCGACGCCGCCGAGGCCGAGCGAGCCCGCATCTCGAAGGAGCTGACGGAGCTGTCGGCGTCGCTGAGCGAGAAGGCGAAGGCCGCCGATGGGCTCCGCGCCGAGCTGACCGAGGCCCGTGCGGCGCTCGAGCGCACCACCACCCTCGAAGCCGGCCGGGCGGACGCCGAGCAGGCGCGCGACGAAGCCCAGTCACGCGTGGCGGCGCTCGAAGCCGAGGTGGCCGCCCTGACGGCGCAGCACGAGCAGGCCGTGAGCGAGGCCCACGCGCGCGCAGCGGAGCTGACCGATCAGCTCACCGCGAAGGACGTACGCCTCGCCGAGCTGGAGACCGACCGCGCAGAGGCGCAGGAACGGCTGGCGGCCCTCGAGGCTGGGCGAAGCGATGGTGACGAAGCGCTCAGCCGGGCGCAGGCGCAGCTCTCGGAGGCAACCGCAGCCCTCGCCGCGGCGCAGACCCGCATCGCCGAGCTCGAGACGGTGGCGCGGCACTCCGACGAGGCGCTCACCCAGGCCCAGGGCAGGGTCGCCGAACTCGAGGCGCAACTGGCCGACACCGAGGCGGTGCACGGTGAGCGCTCGGCCCGCATCGCCGAGCTCGAGACGGCCGCGCGGTCCTCCGACGAGGCGCTCGCCCTGGCCCAGGCCCGGATCGCCGAACTCGAGGCGCAGCTGGCCGACGCAGCGGCAGCCAGCAGCGAGCTCTCGGCCCGGCTCGCCGAGGTCGAGGCCACGCTCGCCGAGAAGAGCTCGGCGCTCGAGCAGGCCTTCGCACAGGCCGCCGAGCTCGAGCAGGTGCGCGGTCAGCTCGAGCAGCTGCAGCAGGCGCAGGGCGCGGGCGGAGAACGGGTCGCCCAGCTCGAGGCCGACCTCGAGCAGCGCGCTCAGGCCATGACCGACGCCCTCGCCCAGCGCGACGCCGTCGCCGCCGAGCTCGAGGCCAACAAGGCCGAAGCCGCGACCGCCATCGCCGAGTGGCAGGCCGCGCTCGAGGCCGAGAAGGAGCGCGCAACCAGGGCCCTCGCCGAGCGCGACGAGGCGCGCACCGTCGCCAAGACGCTCCACCAGCGGCTCGCCGCCCAGTCGGGCGCCTCGGCCGACGCCTTCAAGAAAGAGGTGAAGGAGCTCCGCGAGACGCTCGATCACGAGCGCGCCCTGGCCGCGAAGCTGGTGGCCGAGCGGGACCGCGCCACGCAGCAGAACGAAGCGCTCCAGCGCATGATCGAGCAGGAGCGCAGCAACCGGGTGAAGGCCGTCGCCGAGCGCGACGAGTACAAGAGCCGCTTCAAGGCGCTCACTACCGAGATCCCCTCACGCACCCCGTCGGACAGCGGCGAGACGACGCAGAGCTACATGATCGGCCGCACCGAACCCGAGATGCCCATTCCGGCGGCGGCGCGGGCCCCGGAGCCCACGACGGATCCCGCGCGCCCGGTGACGAAGAAGAAGTAGCGTCGTCGACACGATGCTCTTCGCCGTCCTCGTCGCCCTCGCTCAGAGCCCCACCACGCAGGCCCAATGGGAAGAAGCCGCGCAGTTCGACTGCATCGGCCCCTTCACCCACTTCTCGCCGCCCGACGTGAAGGAGCTCGACGGCCACCGCCTCGAGTACTCGGGCGCCACCGTGAAGATTCGCCGCACCGGGAGCTCTCCGAAGGGCGTTCGGTTCGGCCTGCTCGCCGGCATCAAGGACCTCGACCCCGACACCCAGGCGCGGCTGACCGACTTCCTCTCGGCTTTCGAGAAAGCCGACGTCGACGCCATCGTGATCGGCGGAGACACCTCGAGCGAGCCGGCGATGCTCGAGACGATCTTCACGTTCCTGGTGAAG
>JALOQF010000039.1 GCA_025459425.1 Myxococcaceae bacterium
GACAACAGCCCGAGCTTCCACGCAGCCGGCAGTCGACGCTCGCTCATCGACGTCAGGTGGCGAACATCTCGACGAACAGGCGCTCGAGCTGCACGCGGATCGCCCCGTTGCGCTGGGTGATGGCGTTGCGGGCCTCGTCGATCAGCAGGCTGCGCCGGTGCAGGTTGGCGGGCGACACGCGGGACGCGGCCGACACCGCGAGCGGCTGGAGGTCGCCGTTCACCAGGCTCTCGCTGGAAACGTGCGCCGCGGCCACGTCACGCAGCCACACCTGCAGCACGTCGAGCGCCACCTCGGCGGTGGCCCGATCTTCGGCGAGCGACTCGGCCAGCGTCAGCCAGCCCCGCGCGTCCTTCGGGTCGAGCGCCTCGAACCGCTCGATGATGGACTTGCGCTCGGCCAGCGCGTCGACGTCGAAGGCCAGCGCGCGGGCGAGCGAGCCCGAGGCCATGGCCGCGGCCTGTCGCGCGGTGACCGGGTCGACGCCCTTCTTCCCCGCCTGGAGCTTCTCGGTGAGGAAGTCGATGGGCAGCGGGCCGAAGGCGGCCTTCGCGCAGCGACTGCGAATCGTCGGCAACAGCTTGTCCTGCGCGGACGAGACGAGGATCAGCACCGTGTCCTTCGGCGGCTCCTCGAGCGTCTTGAGCAGCGCGTTCTGCGCCGGCGGATTCATCGCGTGCGCGGTCACCAGAATCGCGACCTTCGTCTTCGCCTCGAGCGCGCGGAAGGCGAGGCGCTCCTGGAGCTGGCGCACCTGCTCGATGCGGATGTCGCGCGAGGGCGTGTGATCGAAGTCACTGCGCCCGGCGAGGCCTCGCCGCACCAGCTCGTCTTCGGGCATCACGACCGTGACGTCGGGGTGGTTGCGCTTCTCGATGCGGCGGCAGCTCGAGCAGGTCCCGCAGCCGACGTTCGGCTGCTCGGGGCACGTCAGCGCCTGCGCGAGGCCGAACGCGGCCAGTTCCTTGCCCACGCCGTCGGGGCCGTGGAAGAGCCAGGCGTGGTGTACCTGCCCGCGCGAGAGCGCGGCCTCGAGCGCGGCAATCGCGCGGTCCTGACACTTCACGGACGAGAGGGGCATGGCCAGGCGCTTCTACCGCATCACGGCGGTCCGGCGACCCTCTCGAGACGTTCTCCCACCAGCCGACGACCGATGCGGCACTCGCCTCGCAGCGGGCACTTCAGGCAGTTCGACTTCACCGGCCGTGCGGGACACGCCCCGCTCATGCCGAAGTGACAGAGCGCGAAGTCGTACCGGACCGGATCGTCGGGATCGAGCTTGCGCAGCGACGCGGTGATCTCTTCGGCCATCGCCCAGCCAGGCGTGCGCCGCGCCGTCAACCCGAGCCACGCGCCGAGCCGCGCGATGTGGGTGTCGAGTGGAATGACGAGCTGGCTCTTGCGAACGCGCGTCCACACGCCGAAGTCGATGGCGTCGGGGCCGCGCACCATCCACCGCAGGTAGAGCGACAACCGCTTCGCTGCGCCCGGGCCGGTCGGGAGCAGGTGATCGAGCCCGCGGGTACGGCCGAGCGCGCGCACGATCTCCTTCGTGGGCGCCGCGTCACGAATCGATCGAGCGAACTGCGACACCGCGCCGCGAAACGTCCCGGCCGAGGCGAGCGACGAGAGGAACACGTCTTCAAGCGTTCCGTGCCGCCCGAGGCTGCGGCCCATGCCGAGCAGCAGCACCCCCACGTCGGCCGGCAGGTTGAAGCGATAGACGAACCCGCTCAGGAGCGGCACCAGCGAGGCGACCTCCATCGTCTCGAGCGCGCTCGCCGGCCGCGGGCCCAGGCCCTCGAGGATCGCGGCGATCTTCGGCTTGAAGAGCTCGGCGCGGCCGTAGGCCAGCGAGGCCGACAGCAGCGCCACCACCTCGATGTCCCGCGGGTCCGAGTAGCGGTGCGGGAACTCGACTGGATCGAACCGCACCCGATCGGCCCAGGGGCGAGTCTCGGCGAAGGCGTCGAGGAGCGGCTTGAGGCGCGCGGCGCGAGCGGACGAGAGCACGGCTCAGCGCGACACTTCGCGCACGAGGTGACCCAGCTCCGGCACGATGAGGCGGTCGAGCGCCAGCTTCACCGCGGCTGGCGAGCCCGGCAGCGCGAAGACGATGACGCCGTCCCACACGCCGGCGACGGCGCGCGTGGCCATCGCCGCGGCCCCAATCTGCTGGAAGGACAGCGCCCGGAAGAGTTCTCCGAAGCCGTCGATCGGCTTCGTGAACAGGGGCTTCAACGTCTCGACGGTGACGTCGCGCCTCGAAAGCCCCGTGCCACCGGTGACCACCACCGCGCGCGCGCCCGAGTCGCGCGCCTGCTCGAGGGCGTGCCGCAGCTCGTGCGCGTCGTCAGGAACGACCGAGCTGCCCAGCACCTGGTGGCCCGCGTGCTCGAGCGCCCGGCGCGCGAGCGGCCCACCCTCGTCGGTCGCCGCGTCGCGGGAATCGGAGCACGTCACCACCCAGCACGCGACGCTCGTCTGAGCGCTCTCGCGGTGCTGCGCCACGGGGCTCGCCGGCTCGTGCGGGTGGTGGTGATCGTGGTGATGGTGATGATCGTGGCCTTCGTGTGCCATGGGGTTCCCTTCAGCGGTTCGGGTCGAACCCGATGACGACGATCTGCCCCGCGTCGATCTCGGTCTTGAACGCCGGTTGATCGTCACACACGCCGGGCGAGGTCGCGTTCGCGCCGGTGTCGAGATCGAAGCCGACCTCGTGGCAGGGGCAGATGACGAGGTTGTTCTCGATGCGCCCGCCCGACAGCAGGCAGCCGGCGTGGTTGCACCAGTCGTCGAGCGCCTTCACCTTGCCGCCGACGCACGCGATCAACACGTTGCGTTTCCCCACGGCGTAGCCCCGCAGCTCGCCCTCCTGCAGGTTGGCCGGCCCCAGCGTGATGCGCGACTCACTCATGAGGCGGGCCTTCTAGCGACCTTCGCGGCCGTTCGCCCGTCAGCAATGGTAGGGAGGCCCTCATGCAGAGCGTGGACAAAGCTTCGGTGGTGAAGGCGCTGCGAGACCTCGGCGCCTACCTTCAGCTCAACGGCGAGAACGCCTTCAAGGTGCGGGCCTATGACATCGCCGCCGAGCGCATCGCCGGCCTGTCGGAAGAGCTGGGGCCCCTCGTCGCCGAGAAGCGGCTCACGGCGCTGCCGGGCATCGGCGAGAGCATCGCGAAGAAGATCGAAGAGTTCGTCTCCACCGGGAAGATGGAGACGCTCGACACCATTCGCGCGCAGTTCCCTCCGAAGATGCTCGAGCTGATGACCGTGCCGGAGCTCGGCCCGAAGAAGGCGAAGGCGCTGTTCGATCAGCTCGGCGTCGGGAGCCTCGACGACCTCGAGCGCGCGTGCCGGGAGCAGAAGGTGCGCGGCCTCAAGGGCTTCGGCCAGAAGACCGAAGAGAAGCTCCTGGCCGGCCTCGAGATCGCCCGGCGTGCGGCCTCGAGCGGCGGCCGCAAACGGCTCGGCGACGTGCGCCCACAGGCCGAGGCGCTCCTCGAGTGGGTGAAGCAGGCGCCCGGGGTGATCCGCGCCAGCCTCGGCGGCTCGGTGCGACGCCAGCGCGAGACCGTCGCCGACGTCGACCTCATCGCCTCGGCAGCAGACGCCGCGCCCGTCTTCGCGCACTTCCAGAAGTTCCCCCTGGTGGCCGAGGTGCTGGGCGCCGGCGAGTCGAAGTCGTCGGTGCGCCTCAAGGAGACCGACCTGCAGGTCGACCTGCGCGTGCTCCCCGACGAGGACTTCGCCTCGGCGCTCCACCACTTCACGGGCTCGAAGGCCCACCACATCAAGCTGCGCGGGCTCGCCCTCGAGAAGGGCCTCACCATCAGCGAGTGGGGCGTCTTCCGCATGAAGGACGGCGCCGTCGCCCAGGCCGGCGTCGCCAGACACGAGAACGCCGAGGCCAAGCTGCCGGTGCGCACCGAGGCCGATCTCTACGCGCTCCTGGGCATGCAAGAGGTGCCGCCCGAGCTGCGCGAGGACTGGGGTGAGATCGAGGCCGCGCTCGAGCACCGGCTGCCCGTCGATCTCGTCGGCGCCCAGCACATTCGCGGCAACGTGCACTCGCACACCACCTGGAGCGACGGCGCCAACTCGCTCGAAGAGATGGCGCGCGCCGCGAAGGCCCTGGGCTTCACCTACTTCACCGTCACCGAGCACTCGCAGACGTCTGGCTACGCCGGCGGGCTCACCCTCGACCGCCTCAAGGCCCAGTGGGACGAGATCGATCGTGTCAGCGAGACGGTGAAGGGCATCCGGCTCCTCAAGGGCATCGAGAGCGACATTCTCGAAGACGGGCGCCTCGACTACCCGGACGAGGTGCTCGAGCAGCTCGACGTCGTCATCGGCTCGATCCACCAGCGCCACGGCCAGGACGAGGCCCAGATGACGAAGCGCGTGCTGGCCGCCTTCGACAACCCCTTCCTCCACATCTGGGGCCACCCCACTGGCCGCCTCATCAACAAGCGCGAGCCCGCGCCCATGCGCATGGAAGAGATCCTCGACAAGGCCGCGAAGAAGGGCGTCATCGTCGAGGTGAACGGCTGCCCCGATCGAATGGACCTGGCGCCGGAGCACGTTCGGCTGGCCCTCGCGCGCGGCCTGAAGTTGTCCGTCTCCACTGACGCGCATTCGGTCAACGAGCTGTCGGCGCACCTGCCCTTCGCGCTCGCCTCGGCCCGCAAGGGGTGGGCGCGTGTCGGAGACGTCGTCAACACGCTCGACGCCGACGGTTTCCTGGGCGCGCTCCGCCAGCGCTGAAAAACGCCCACTCTCAGCGGACAGTCCGGTTACAGTCCCCACCGCGCATGGCCGCCCCCGAAAGCCTCGTCGGACAGACGATTGGCTCGTTCCGCATCACGAAGATCCTCGGCCGCGGCGGCATGGGCACCGTGTACCTGGGCGAGCACTCGGTCATCGGCAGCCGGGTCGCCATCAAGGTGCTGATGGAGCGCCTCGCCAGCGACGAAGGCCTGGTGGCGCGATTCTACGCCGAAGCGCGCGCCGTCAACCTCATCGGCCACGAGAACATCGTCAGCATCTTCGACATGAACGTGGTGCCGCCGAACCGCTACTACCTCGTGATGGAGTACCTCGAGGGCCGGCCCCTCAACTACCTCCTCACGGCGCCCGTTCCCGCCGCCACCTCGATCCCGATCCTCATGCAGGTGTGCGACGCGCTGCAGGCCGCGCACACCGCGGGCATCGTGCACCGCGACCTCAAGCCCGAGAACATCTTCCTGATGCGGCGGGGCAAGCAGGAGAACTTCGTCAAGGTGCTCGACTTCGGCCTGGCGAAGCTCCTCGACACCGAGCGCGCCGACCAGCACACCGCCGCCGGGCTCATCGTCGGAACGCCCGAGTTCATGTCGCCCGAGCAGGCGAACTCGGCGCCGGTCGACGGGCGCGCCGACATCTACGGGCTGGGCTGCATCGCGTGGCTGATGGCGACCGCGCGGCTCCCGTTCCCGCAGCGCGGCCTCACCGATCTCCTCGTGGCGCACCGCAGCCAGATGCCGAAGGCGCCGCACGAGGTGAACCCGGCCTGCCCGAAGCCGCTGAGCGACGCCATCATGAAGGCGATGGCGAAGGACCCCGCCGACCGCTTCCAGTCGGCCGCCGAGCTGGGCCGCGCGCTCGAAGAGATGCTGCAGTGGATCGCCTCGACGCCGGGCCGCCTCGTGCCGCCGAAGGCCGAGGTGAACCCACCGCCCCCTCCTCCGGCCACGACGTCGCCCGCGAAGGGCCCCGCGCAGCCCCGCTTCGTCGCCAAGTTCACCGCCGAGATCTCGACGCTCGACGGCAAGTCGCTCGGGACGTTGACGTGCACCGACATCTCGCGCGGCGGCATGTTCTTCGCGAGCGACGGAGCGCTGCCCGCGCTCTTCTCGAAGCTCAAGATCAGCCTCGAGAACGGCGCCGGGGCGTTGATGGGTGAGGTCGTGCGCCACGTCACCTCGGAGCAGGCGAAGGCCTGGGGCATGTCGGCCGGCTTCGGGCTCCAGTTCGTCGACCTCACGCCAGCGCTGCGCGACACGGTGACCCGCCTCATTCAGGGCCTGCCGGTCAGCCAGCTGCCCAGGCAGCAGATCTCGTCGACCGACGACCCCGACGCCGAGAAGGCACTCGAGCAGTTCCGCCAGCGCATCAACGGCGATCACTACGTGTTGCTGGGCGCGGCCACCGACGCCGACACGCCCGAGGTGCGCAGCAAGGCCCGCGAGGCCGTCGCCGCCCTCGAGAAGCTCAAGCTCAAGCCACTGTCGGCGAACCAGCGCACGCAGCTCGACGCGGCCGTCGCGCGCATCAAGGCGGCCGCCGACGTGCTGGGCAACCCGCTCCACCGCGCCGAGTTCGACGCCAACCGCGGCAACTACCGCGGGGTGATGCGCTGCCTGCAGGCTGGCCTCACCGTGCTCGATCTCGAGCGGCTGCGCGCCTCGCACCTCGCGGCCAACCCCAGCGCCCAGGGCGGCGCGCACGTGAAGCTGCTCGCGTCGAAGGCCTACGAGGCGAAGAACCAGCTTCGAGAAGCGCTCGACGCCGTCGAGGCTGCGCTCCAGCTCGACCCGCTCAACCTCGCCTACCACCAGCGCCGCATTCAGCTGCTCAAGCGCCTGCGCGAGGGGGTGCCCACGTGAAGAGCTTCCTCGTGTCGGCGCTCAAGGCCCTCGTCGTGAACGGTCGCGGGGCGCTCTCGAGCCGGCACGAAGGAGCGTGGCTGGTGTGGGAGCCCGGCAGCTGGAAGGCGCCCCGCGCGCAGACCTTGGTGCTCGACGCCGTGAAGGACTACCGCTCCGCCTCGAAGGGCTCGCTCGCCGGCGCCGAGGCGCTCGCCATCGTCCTGCCGTCCCAGGAGCGCGTCACCGTGGGCCGCGCCGCCGAAGCCGACGTGTCGATCAACGACGGCACGTTGTCTTCGATGCACCTGGTGCTGCTGCGCGGCGCCGATGGAGCCTGGTACGCCGACGAGCTGGGCTCGACGAACGGCACCACCGTCGACGGCACCGCCCTGCAGGCCGGCGTGCCGGTGCCGCTGCGCAATGGCTCGGCCATCAAGGCCGGGCAGGTGGCGCTCACGTTTCATTCCGCCGAGGGGTTGTGGACGCGGCTGTCCGCCTGAAGACCTGGCTCACCCGCTCCGCTGCCCGTGAGGCCGTCGTGGTGTGGGCGCTCGGGTTCGCTGGAATCCTCGTGGCGTGGCTCGTCTTCCGGCCCGCCGCCAAGCTCGTCGCCACCGTCGGCTTCCTCTACCTGCCGCTGCTCGCGATGGGCGTTCGCGGCGAGGACTACCGCGACTTCGGGCTGTCGACGCGAACGCTCGGCGCCGACGTACGCCAGTTCCTCGCGATGAGCGCGCTCGTCTTTCCCCTCTTCGTCGGGGCCTACGTGGCCTTCGTGGCGCTGTACCCGTCGCTGCCCGCCGAGCTCGTCTCACTGGTGACGCCCTACACCGGCGTGCCGCGCTTCTCGTTCCGGTTGCCCGATCGGTTCCTCGAGTGGGTCATCGACCAGACGTTCGTCGTCGCCCTGCCCGAGGAGTTCTTCTACCGGGGCTACCTGCAGACGCGCCTGCGCGACGCCTGGCCCCGGGGCCGCGTCTTCCTCGGGGCGCGGCTGGGCCCGGCCTTCTGGCTCACCGCCGTGCTCTTCGCCCTCGGCCACCTCGCCATCTTCGAGGTGTGGCGGCTGGCGGTGTTCTTCCCCGCGCTGCTCTTCGGGTGGATGCGGGAGCGCTCCGGCTCGGTGGTGGGCGCGGCGCTCTTCCACGCCTCGGCGAACCTGCTGGTGCAGGTGCTCGACGCGAGCTTCTTCGGCCGCTGAGGCGTCAGACCACCTGGAGCTGGAGCCCCCGGCTCACCGCGAGCGAGCGGCCCTCGGGCACCGTCAACCAGCCGTCGGGCTTGAGCGGCTCGTTGGCGATCAACACCGAGCGGCGGCGGCGGTGATCGCGCACCAGCGGGGTGGTGGCCTTCTCGTCGCCCGTCAGCTCGCAGCGGGCGCAGGCGCCGTCACCTTCGAGGAGCCGGTAGTACAGGGGCTGCGGGCCCCGCGCAGCCGCGATGACGATGCGGCCGTTGGTGGCCACCATGGCCAGCGGCACCCGGTGCGCATCGCCCGAGGCCTTCTCGACGTGCGCCGCGGTGCGCGCGAGGAGCTGCGCCGCGAGCGGCGCCTCGAGGTCCGGGTCGTCCATTCGGCCGAGGCTGCGGAGCTCGGAAAGAAAGGTCACGAAGCCCGCCTCTTCGACCGACGGGCCGCGAAGCAGGCGCTGCAGGTAGTCCGGCAGCTGCTCGACGAGCCGCTCGCGGGTCGCGCCGGCGTGCGGCACCAGCCCGCTCTGGGCGAAGAGCCACTGACGCCAGCGGAAGGGCTGGGCCACCTCTTCCAGCGGTCGCCCCACCGGCGCCGGACCCGCCGCGTAGAGCACGGCTTCACCATCTGGAATGTCCCACATGTCGGTGCGGGTCACCGAGACGCCATACCGGCGCTGCACGAGCTGCCCGTCGTCCCACGCGCCCAGGCCGAGCACGAGGCCTTCGCCGTCGAGGGCGACGAGCCCTCCGGCCCGTGAGAGCTCGCACCGCAGCAGCGTGGGATCGGCAGTGGCGATGGCGAACAGGCGGGTCATCACGGCGTTCCTCGTCTCGGCCCTACTGCCCTCTAACGGACACTCTGGCAGCGGGCTTCCATGACGTCACGTTGGCGGACTTTCGTCATGCCCGCGCCTGCCCGAATGGGCCCCGTCGGCGGCCACCTGCGATGACATGGAGGTGCGGTGGCTGCGTGGTAGGCTCTTCGCCCATGTCGGAAATTGCCGTCGGTATCGATCTCGGCACCTCGTATTCCTGTGTGTCGGCCGTCATCAACGGGCAGCCCACCGTGCTGCCGAACGAGTGGGGCGAGCTGACGCACGCCTCGGTGGTGTCGTTCCTCGACGACGGCTCGGTGCTCGTGGGCAACGCCGCCAAGAAGAACATCATCACCAACGCCGAGAACACGGTGTACTCGGCCAAGCGCCTCATCGGCCGCTTCTTCTTCTCGGACGAGGTGAAGAAGGCGCAGTCGGTGATGCCCTACAAGATCGTCGAAGGGCCCAACAACTCGGTGCGCATTCAGGTGAAGGGCCGCACCTTCTCGCTCCCCGAGATCTCGGCGCTCGTCCTCAAGGAGATGAAGGCCATCGCCGAGAGCTACCTCGGCCAGCCGGTCACCAAGGCCGTGGTGACGGTGCCGGCGTACTTCAACGACAACCAGCGCCAGGCCACCAAGGACGCGGGCCGCATCGCGGGCCTCGAGATCTTGCGCATCTTGAACGAGCCCACCGCGGCGGCCCTCGCCTGCGGCTTCGGCAAGGACCTGAACCAGCGGGTCGTCGTGTACGATCTCGGCGGCGGCACCTTCGACGTCTCGATCCTCGAGATCGGCAAAGACGTGTTCGAGGTGCTCTCGACGGCCGGCGACACCTACCTGGGCGGCGACGACTTCGACGACCGCATCATGAACTGGCTGGCCGACGACTTCCTCAACCGTCACAAGCTCGACCTGCGCCAGAACAAGTACTGCCTGCAGATGCTGAAGGAAGCGGCCGAGAAGGCGAAGATCGACGTGGGCGGCGCGGGCGTCGCCACCATTCACTGCGCCGGCATCTGCCAGGACGTGAACGGCAACGTCATCGATCTCACGCAGACGCTCACGCAAGACGGCTTCAACCGCATGGTGATGGATCTCGTGCAGCGCACCTTCAAGGTGTGTGACGAGGCGCTCCAGAGCGCCCGCATGACGGCGGCCGACGTCGACGCGGTGATCCTCGTCGGCGGCCCCACCCGGCTGCCCATCATCGCCAACTCGGTGCGCCACTACTTCTCGAAGGAGCCCATGGCCGGCGTCGACCCGGACCAGGTGGTGTCGCTCGGCGCCGCGCTCCAGGGCCATGCGCTCGTCGACCAGCGCACCGAGACGTTCCTCGTCGACGTGACGCCCCTGTCGCTGCGCATCGGCACCGTCGGCGGCTTCACCGAGAAGATCATCGAGAAGAACACGCCCATTCCCATCGAGAAGTCGAAGACCTTCACCACGAGCCGCGACGGCCAGGACAAGGTGAAGATCCGCGTGTACCAGGGCGAGTCGAACCGGGCCGAGGAGTGCGAGCTGCTGGGCGAGTTCGAGTTCGCCGGGTTTCGCATCGGCTACCGCGGCGACGTGAAGATCGACGTGACGTTCGAGATCGACTCGAACGGCATCGTCAACGTGTCGGCGACCGACCAGGAGACCGGCCAGCGCACGTCGACGACGATCAGCCTCTCGTCGGGCCTGTCGGAGAACGACATTCAGAAGTCCATGCGTGAGAACGCGAACATGTCGCTGGCCAACCACCGCGACCTGCCGGCGAGCGCCTGACGAGCCGACCCATGGCGCCTCCTGACGATCCGCAGCGCAAGCCTCCGGGGGTGCCACCCGTGGCTCCGGCGCGCCCGGCCCCACCCGCCGCGCGGCCTTCGGGCGTGCCGTCGATCGCCCCGGTCGCGCCGGCGATCGCCCCCGTGACGCCGTCGATCGCGCCGGTGGCTCCGGCCGTGGCCCCGGCGGCGCCCAGACCCGCGGTCGTCTCGAACCCGGCCGTCCCCGCCGTCGCGCGGGCGGTGCCCGCACCACCCGGGGCCCCTCGCGCCATTCCTGCGCCGCCCGGAGCCCCCGGCTCCGGCTCGACGCCCACGGCCGCCCGACCCGCCGTGCCCGTGCCTCCAGGTGCACCGCGCGCGGTGCCGGTTCCGCCCGGAGCCCCTCAAGGGCCGGCGCGCGCCGTGCCCGTTCCGCCGGGCGCACCCGGGGCACCACCACCACGGCCGGCGCCCACGTCGGTCGCTCCGCCGGTCCCTCCAGCCGCGCCCGGACTTCCTGTCCCGCCGGGAGCGCCGCGACCCGTGTCGGCTCCGTCGATTCCCGCGGTCGCGCCGCAGAGCCCCGCGGTTGCCGCACCGCTTCCGGTCCCACCGGGAGCGCCACGACCGGGAGCCGTCTCGGCGCCCACGCTTCCGGCGGTTTCGAGCAGGCCCCAGGCCCCAGTTCCAACGGTGGCGCCGGCCGTCGCGCCCGGGCCTCCACCGTCCATCGCCCCCGCCATGGCGCCTCGCGTGCTGGCGCCTCCCGTGGTGTCTTCGCCATCGGCCGCGCCCAACGTGCTGGTGCCACCCGCGGCGCCTTCCACCGGCTCGAGCGCCTCGGGGCTGGCGCCGGTCGCCTCGTCGGGCTCGGTGCTGGTGCCACCGGCGCCGCCCGTCTCGCGCCCGTCGGGCCTCGCCACCACGCCCACCGGCACGTCCGCGGTGACGGCGCCTGCACGGCCCAGCCCGCTGCCCGCCACGGGCGCGGTCGAGACCGTCACGCCCCAGATGGCGCAGCAGCTCGCGCTGATCGCCGACGCGCTCGACGGGCAGGACTACTTCCAGCTCCTGCAGGTGCCGCAGACGGCGAGCGCCGCCGAGATCAAGCGCGCCTTCTACCGGGACAGCCGCGTGTACCACCCCGACCGCGTGTTTCATCTGACTGACGCGAAGGTGAAGGGCGACATCGGCGCCATCTACAAGCGCATCACCGAGGCGTATTACGTGCTGCGCGACGACGCCAAGCGCAAGAAGTACCTCGTCGACATCACCGGCCCCGAGCGTGCCACACGGCTGCGCTACACCGAGGCGACCGAGGCCGAGCTCAAGGCCGAGGCGAAGAAGGTGGTCGAGGAGGAGTTCGGCACCACGCCCAAGGGCCGCCAGTTCTTCAAGACGGCGCTCCAGGAGATCGATCGGCAGCAGTGGCAGGCCGCCGAGCGCAGCCTCAAGAGCGCGCTGATGTACGAGTCGGGCAACGCGAAGTTCAAGGAGAAGCTCGCCCTGGTGCAGACGAAGCTCGAAGATCAGCGCAAGCTCAGCGGCGACTCGTTCCGGATCAAGTGACGCTCGACCTCGTCATCCTCGGCGCCGCCCTCTTCTTCGCGCTGTGGGGCTTCTTCTCGGGCGCGGCGAAGCAGGTCGCGACGCTCCTCGCCGGCTTCGTCGCGTGGATGGTCGCCGGCCCCGCCGGTCAGGCCTTCGGGCCGCTCGTCACCAAGAAGCTCGCCACCTCGGCGATGGTGGGCACGGTGCTGGCGACGCTGGCGGCCTTCGCGCTGGCGCTGCTGGTGGTGCAGGTGGCGGCGACCTGGCTCATCCGCCGGATCCTCGCCGGGCGCGATCCCTCGAGCCGAACGCTCGATCGGCTGCTGGGCTTCGTGCTCGGAGGCGGCAAGGTGCTCGCGGTCATGTACGTCGCCCTGTGCGCGATGAGCTTCCTCGAGAAGAACGTGTCGGTCCTCGGGCGGCAGCTCGCCTTCACCCCGAAGGACTCGCAGCTCATGGCGTTCGTTCGCCAGTACAACCTGCTCGAGCAGCGGCAGTTCGCGGGTGCCGATCAGCTCCTCAGCGCCGCGCGCCGCTCGAAGGATCCGAAGACCCAGGGGCAGCTCAAGGCCGACCCCGCCTGGGCGCAGCTGTCGAAAGACCCACGCTTCGCCCGGCTGCTCAACACCGCCGCGATGCAGAAGGCCCTCGAGACGGGCGACGTGCGCGCGCTGCTGGGCAACAACGAAGCCGTCGAGCTGCTCCGGGACGACAAGTCGCGGGCGCTGCTCGACCAGCTCTCGGGCCCCGCCGAGTGACGGCGCTTTCACCACCGTTCAGCACACGTCACAGGTGATGGTGGAAAGCCGAGGCAGATCCCTATAGTCCGCCGCCACGATGGCGAACACGACTCCGCAGCGCTGGACCATTGGCGACTCCCTCGACACCTACGCGATCCGCAACTGGGGCGCGGGGTACTTCGGCATCAACGACAAGGGGCACGTCATGGTGCACCCGGGCGGGCCCGAGACGCCGAGCTTCGACCTGAAGGATCTCGTCGACGAGGTGCGCCGGCGCGGCATCAGCCTGCCGCTGCTGATCCGCTTCACCGACGTGCTGCGGCACCGCGTGGTGCACCTCAACGAGGCCTTCAAGAAGGCCATCAGCGAGCACGGCTACAAGAGCGCGTACCGCGGCGTGTACCCCATCAAGGTGAACCAGCACCGCTACGTCGTCGAGCAGATCGTCGACGCGGGGAAGCCCTACGGCTACGGCCTCGAGGCCGGCTCGAAGCCCGAGTTGCTCGCGGTGATGGCGCTCGTCGACGACCCCGACGCGATCATCGTCTGCAACGGCTACAAGGACGAGGAGTACGTCGAGACCGCCCTGTTCGCCTCGAAGCTGGGCCGCAAGGTGGTGATGGTGGTCGAGAAGCCGTCCGAGCTCCCCCTCATCGCCGAGATGTCACGCAAGACGGGCATCATGCCCACGCTCGGCATGCGCGTGCGCCTGTCGACGCGCGGCGCCGGCAAGTGGGAAGCGTCGGGCGGTGACCGGTCGAAGTTCGGCCTCTCGGCGGCCGAGCTCATGCAGTCGATCGCCTTCATGCGCGAGGCGGGGCTGCTCGGCTGCTTCGAGCTGCTCCACTTCCACCTGGGCTCGCAGATCTCGAACATTCGCAACGTGAAGAACGCGCTGCGCGAGGTCGGCCGGTTCTACGTCGAGGTGCACGCGCTCGGCGCGCCGCTCAAGTACCTCGACGTCGGCGGTGGCCTGGGCGTCGACTACGACGGCTCCCGCACCAACTTCTCGTCGTCGATGAACTACTCGACCGAGGAGTACGCCAACGACGTCGTCTTCAGCGTGATGGAGGCCTGTGACGCCGCCCAGGTGCCCCACCCCATTCTCGTGAGCGAGTCGGGCCGGGCGGTCGTCGCCCACCACGCCGTGCTGATCACCGAGGTGCTCGGCAACAGCGACTTCGAGTCCGGCCCGGTGCCCGACACCCTGCCGGCGCAGGTGCCGCAGGTGGTGAAGAACCTGCACGCGGCGCTGCGCGACGTCACCAACAAGAACCTGCTCGAGACCTACCACGACGCGCTCGAGTACAAGGACGAGGTGCTGACGCTGTTCTCGCTCGGGCACCTGAAGCTCGAGGAGCGCGTGCTGGCCGAGAACTTCTTCTGGGCGATCTGCGCGAAGATCCTGCGCATCGCGAAGGAGACCGGCGAGTCCTTCGAGGAGCTCGAGGCGCTCGACCACCAGCTCTCCGACACGTACTTCTGCAACTTCTCGCTCTTCCAGTCGCTGCCCGACTCGTGGGCCATCGATCAGCTCTTCCCGGTGATGCCGATTCACCGCCTCGCCGAGCGCCCCACGCGCCGCGCCGTGCTGGCCGACATCACCTGCGACTCCGATGGGAAGATCGAGAAGTTCATCGACAAGCGCGAGGTGAAGGACGACCTCGAGCTGCACGCGCTGAACGACGACGAGTACTACCTGGGCATCTTCCTCGTGGGCGCGTACCAGGAGATCCTCGGCGACCTGCACAACCTCTTCGGTGACACGCACGCGGTGCAGGTGTCGCTGGCCCCGGGCGGCGGCTACCTCATCGACCGCGTCGTCGAGGGAGACACCGTCACCGAGGTGCTCAACTACGTCGCCTTCAACAAGGACGACCTCATCGCCAAGATGCGCGCGAAGACCGAGCACGCGCTCCGCCAGGGCAAGCTGACCCTCGACGAGTCGCGCAAGCTGCTGCAGGTCTACGAGCAGGGCCTCGCCGGCTACACGTACCTCGAGCGTGAGGTCGACGCGAAGAGCTTCACCGCCACCAACGGCCAGCTCCGCCTCGTGCCGACCGACGTCGCGCCGCGCGCCAGCCCGCGCAGCAGCACCGGCACCTGAGCGTCAGTCGGGCCAGCGGAACGTCATCGGCACCTTGACGTCCGGGTGGAGACTCCGGGCCACGGGGCAGCCCCGGCCGATCTCTTCGAGCCTCGCGCGCTGGGGCACCGGAACCCCACGCGGCATGTGCAGCTCGAGGGTGAGCTCGCCGACCCGGCGCGGCGGGCCCACCATGTGCTTCACCACCACGGCCCGGGCGGCACCGAAGGTGAGGCCTTCTTTCGCGGCGACGAGCGCCATCGTGGTGAGCGCGCAGCTGGCGAGCGAGGCCCCCAACAGGTCCGTCGGTGAGAACGACGAGCCGTCGCCCCCGTTGTCGACGGGCGGCACCGTGCGAAGGGCCGCTCCACTCGGTCCATGGGTCAAGGCGGCCTCGAGCCCCTCGAGCGCGACCCGCATTTCGACGCCTGCAGACATGTGTCAACCCTCCGTGAGGTGGTGCCCCAGTGAGCCACACGGGAGCCGGTCTGTCGCGTATGACACGCGTCGTTACCGAGTTGCACACGTGGCCCCGATGCGGGGTCAGGAGCAGACCATGCGGACCCTTCCTCTGACGCTGGCCGTGGTGCTCGGCCTTGCCTTCGTGACGACCGGCTGCGGGCCCACGCGGCCTCCGTGCAACGCGAGCACCTGCTCCGGGTGCTGTGACGCGACGGGCATGTGCCAGTTCGGCTCGTCGCTCCAGGCGTGTGGGAGCCGGGGCGAGGCCTGCAAGCAGTGCTCGATCACCGAGACGTGTTCGTTCGGCTCCTGCACCACGGGCCTTGGCGGCACGGGGGGCGGATCTGGCGGAAGCGGTGGTGGTGGCTCGGCCGGCGGAGGCGCCGCGGGTGGCAATGCCGGCGGGTTCGCGGGCGGCTCGGCTGGTGGCGTCGCGGGCGGCTCGGCCGGTGGTGTCGCGGGCGGCTCGGCCGGTGGCTTTGCGGGTGGTTCGGCCGGCGGCTTTGCGGGTGGTTCGGCCGGCGGCTTTGCGGGTGGTTCGGCCGGTGGCTTTGCGGGTGGCTCGGCTGGTGGGTTTGCGGGCGGCGCCGCCGGTGGTGTCGCGGGCGGCTCTGGCGGTGGTGGGGCCGGAGCGCCCGGCGATTTCTGCCTGGCGCCGATCGTGATGACGCCCATCAGCCCCACCCAGTTCACGGCGACGGCCACCCTCACGGGCGCGACCGACGAGAAGGCCGCTTCGTGTGGTGGCGCCGGCCCCGAGGTCTTCCTGTCGTTCGCCGTCTCGACCGTCTCCGACGTCAGCTTCACCATCACGCCCATCGGCGGCTCCGCGACCCCGGTGGGCTACATCGTGCGTGACACCTGCGCCGATGAGTTCGGCTGCAGCACGGGCTCGAGCGCCAGCACCCCGGTTCGCCTGCAGCCTGGCTCGTACCGGCTCGTGGTCGACAGCCTCTCGAGCGGAGTGTCGGGCAGCTTCACGGCGACCGTCACCTTGAGCACCCCGGCGCCGCGCGTCGGTGATTCGTGCAGCAACGCCGAGGTGCTGACGCTGACCGGCGGCACTGCGAGCGTGTCGGCCACGACGGCGGGCTACGCAGACGACCACTCGAGCCTGTCGTGCAGCACCGCCGGGCCAGACCGGTACTACCGATTCACCCTCTCTTCGACTTCGAACCTGAGCGCGGTGCTGACGCCCTCGCTCACCGGCTTCGGAGCGCTGTACCTGCTGGGACCTTCTTCGACGTGCAGCTCGGCCTTCGAGACCACCTGCCGCGCCGGAACCTCGCCGGGCGCCACCACCACGCTCACCGCGTCGGCCCTCGCGGCCGGCACCTACTACCTCGTCGTGAAGAACGTCAGCACCGGCGACGGGTCGTTCTCGTTGTCGGTCAGCGCCAGCACGGTGTCGGTCCCGGGTGACAGCTGCAGCTCGGCCATTCCCCTGAGCTTCTTCTCGGGCACCGCGACGGCCACTGGGACCACCGTGGGCGCGACCAACGACCGCTCGGTGACGTGCGCGACGGGTGGGGCTGACGTCGTCTACAGCTTCACCGCGACGACTGGCCAGGTGTTCTCGGCGACGGTGACGCCGACCTCACCCGCGTCGAGCTGGCGGCCGGTGTTGTCCCTCAACGCCGCTGGAGCCTGCTCGACCGCGTCGGAGGCCGCCTGCAACGCGGCCACGTTCACCGGCGGCACTGCGACCGTCACCAGCGCGCCCCTCGCCGCCGGCACCTACTTCCTGTGGGTCGACAGCACGTCGGGCTTCGGGACCGGCACCTTCAGCCTCAGCGCCTCGCTGACGGCCTCGAGCGGTTCGGGTGAGAGCTGTACGGGGCCTGCGCTCCTCACGTTCAGCGGCGGCAGCGCGAGCACCTCGGGCTCGCTCACGAACCGCTTCAACGACGCCTCGACGAGCCTCTGCATAACCACCGGCTTCAGCGGCCCCGACGCGGTGTACTCGTTCACCGTGACGTCGACGCAGACCTTCTCGGCCACGCTCTTCCCGTCGGGCTTCCGGGGCAGTCTGTCCCTGCGCGGACCGACGACGACCTGCAGCATCGCGTCCGAGCTCGACTGCATCAGCGCCAGCACGACCAGCGCGTCCGTCTCGCTGCCTTCGATCCAGCTGTCACCGGGGACCTACTACCTGTGGGTCGACTCGCCGTCCGGGAGCAGCGGCTCCTTCACCCTGTCCGCAACGCTGAGTGGAGGCTCGACCTCGATCGGAGAGAGCTGCACGGGCCCGATTCCCCTGACGTTCTCCCTCGGCTCGTCGGGCACGGCGTCGGTGTCTGGCTCGACCTCGACCGCCATCAACGACGCCCAGCAGGGGTGCGGCGGGAGCGGGCCCGATCGCGTGTACAGCTTCACCGTGAGCAGCACCCGCACCTTCTCGGCCTCGGCCAACGGCTTCACCGACATCGTGCTGGCGCTGCGCGGGCCGAGCTCGACCTGCTCGGCGTCCTCGGAGCTGGCCTGCAACACCAGCGGCACGAGCTTCGCCAACATCTCGAGCCAGACGCTCAGCCCGGGCACCTACTACCTCTGGGTCGACGGCTTCGGCGGCGCGAGCGGCTCGTTCACGCTGACCGCCAACCTCAACTGAGGCTGAACCGGCAGCGCTCCCGCTCGGCGGCGATGGCCTCACGATCGGCCTCGTCGTCGGGCGGCTTGAGCCAACGCACCATCTCGTCGGGCTCCCACACGTAGGGCTCGCCATTCAGTCGAACGCGGCCCTCGGCGACGGCGCGGGTGGCCTCGAGCAACGGCACGCTCCGCACGTCACGGCACAGCGCCTCGAAGCGCCCCTGACGGCGGGAATCGACGAAGCGGGCGTCGTGCCGGGCGGCCCAGGCCATGTGGAACCACGACGGGCGAAACGCCACCCCGTCGAGCAACAGCCGCGTCGCCATCAACGCCAGCAGTTGAGACATCTCCTTCGCCAGCCCGAGCCCCGGCACCTCCTGCCCGGGCAGCTGAGGCCGCAGGGCCGAGAACTTCGCGCGCGGGTTTCGCAACGACAGCCAGTTGACGAAGAGGAACGTGCCGCTCCCGACGCGCCGGCGCTCGACCTCGAGCTCGACCAGCACCACCTTCGCGCGCGACGTGCTGTCGGTGCCGTGGAGCCGCGCCCGGTCGTACGCGCCCGCGCGATCGATGACGAGGTGCAGCTCCTCGAAGCCGAGCCGGCGCAGCAGCGGCAGGACCCGGTACCGCTCGAGCGCGAACTCGAGGCCCTCCGAGGTGTAGTAGTCGAGCAGTCGCGGGGGGCCGCTCCGTGGCAGCCCCAACGCGTCGGCGACGTCGGCCTCGGTGAGGAGCGGCGCGTTGCCGAGGGCCTCGGGCTTGAGCGACCGCATGATGCCCTTCATGCGCGTGGCGAGCGGGTCGAACCCGCTGGGAATCGGCTCGTCCGAGTGGCGAGCCAGCACCAGCGCCGAGCCGGCGAGCACCTTCCACGCGTGCGAGGTGTAGCCCCCAGCCGGGAGCCACAGCTGGGGCAGCTCGGCGAAGTGCTCGAAGACGCGCAGATCGCGCCGCCGCACGCCGGCGAGTGACAGGCCCAACGTGCCGAGGCGATCTCCGGCCAGCACGTCGCCCCCGGCGAGCACGATGGCGAACTCGACCGCCGGCATGCGCGCGAGGAGCGTGTCGAGCGCACCGAGGTAGACGTCGTCGGTGGATCCATCGGGCAGGTGCACCTCGTCGACGCCCTCGAGCGGGCCCCACGAGGTGCCAGAGATCGAGCCGAGCCACACCGAGGCGTCACGGCCCAGGCAGGCCGCCGTGCCGTCGGGCGGGTGGGCGTCGAGATCGAGCACCGCGATGCGTCCCAGAAACCCGTCGGCGCGCAGGGCCGCGACGGTGACGGCGACGTCGTTGACGGCACAGAAGCCCGCGCCGCGGGTGGGCAGGGCGTGGTGAAAGCCGCCCAACAGGTTCAGCACCGGGGAGCGGTGCTCGATCGCATGCCGGGCGCCCGCGATGCTGCCGCCCGTGGCGAGGCGAATCGTCCGCAAGAGCTCGTCGGCGTACACGTCGCTGACGTCGACCGCGAAGATGTGCGCGAGCGTCTCGGGGCGCTGCAACGACTCGAGGTACTCGTCTGAGTGCACGCGGCCCAGCTCGCCGTAGCTGGCTGGCTGGGGCGTGAGCACGTCGGCTGGCCGCACGACGTCCGCGGCGAGGAGGTAGTGCACCACGTCGTCGGCGCGGCGCGTCTCGAGTTGGCGGGGGCCTGATTCGACGCCCGACAGGGGCAACCGGTAGGCCTCGTCGTAGAAGACCTTGAGCCGTGCCCCGCGGTCGAACCACTGCCGAATGGCCTGGGGAATCATCGGGCTCGCCCCGAACCCGCTCCGTCAGAAGTCGATGGTGACGACGCTGCTGCCAGACTCCGAGGGCTCTTCGCGCTCGGACCGGCGATCGCGCTGGTCATCATCATCGCGGTGGAGCGGAATCTCGACCTGCGGCCGCTGACGCTCCTGGCGTTGACGCTCGGCTTCGCGGCGGCGCAGCTCTTCGATGATGTACCCGTCGAGCATTGTGTACTCCCGTCCACCAACCGAAACCGACGCCTCAATTGTAACCGCCCCGGCCGCCTCCACAACCCGCGCTGACGAAGCGACAACCACCCGAATTCACTGGTGGCTGACGGTGCTCCGTCACTTCATCGATTCGATGCGCTTCTTGAAGTTCTCGAGCAGCTTCGGCAGCTGGCTGTCGACGAGCGCGTTGAGGATCGTCTTGGGCACCAGCGGGCCGACGGTGACCTCGATGTTGTAGGTGGCCTTCGTGGTGCCGTTGCCACCGTCTTCGAGCACCCAGCCGCCGCGGTTGTCCTTCATGAACTCGCCGTCGATGAAGGTCCACGACACGCGCGTGGGCTTCTCTTCGCGCATGTGCACCGTGTACTTGATCACCTTCACCACCTCGGCCTCGTACTGAACGTCGACCTCGTTCCCCTTGCGGTTCGAGGTGCGAATCTTCCGCACCTCGGGGAGGAACTCGGGGTAGCGCTCGTAGTCCGAGATGACCTCGAAGCACTTCTCGAGGGGTGCGTTGAAGACGATCGAGCGGGAGGCGCCGGGCATGGGGTTCTGGCTCCTGTCACCTGCGGGGAAGGATCGTCACCCTACCAGCCCTGTCGCCGATCACATCGGCTTCTTGTCGAAGCGGTGCGTCGCGGTGACGAAGCGGGTGGTGCCGGTCTTCGAGCGCATGACGATCGAGTGCGTCTCGGCGCCCTGGGCGAAGAACCGAACGCCCTTGAGGAAGTCGCTCGAGGTGACACCGGTGGCCGCGAACATCACGTCGCCCCGCGCCAGCTCGTCGGCGCGGTAGACACGGTGCTCGTCGTCGATGCCCATCTTCTTCGCCCGGGCGCGCTCCTCGGCGTTGCGGAACTTGAGCCGCCCCTGGAAGTCGCCCTCGGCGCAGCGAATGGCGGCGGCGGCGATGACGCCTTCGGGCGCTCCACCGGTGCCCATCAAGAGATCGACGCCGCTCGACTCGAAGCAGGTCGACACCGCCCCGGCCACGTCACCGTCTTCGATGAGGCGCACGCGCGCGCCGGCCTGGCGGACCTCGGCGATGAGCTCGTGGTGGCGCTCGCGATCGAGGATCACCACCGTCAGCTCCGACACGGCGCGGCCGAGCGCCTCGGCGACGGACTTGAGGTTCCACGTCGGCGACTTCGCGAGGTCGATCGCGCCGCGCGCGCCGGGGCCGCAGGCGATCTTCTCCATGTACGTGTCGGGGGCGTTGAGCAGGTTGCCCTTCTCGGCGAGCGCCACCACCGAGATGGCGCCGGGGCGACCGTAGGCGCAGAGGTTCGTGCCCTCGAGCGGGTCGAGCGCGATGTCGACGGGCGGCGCGCTGGTGGTGCCCTTGCCGACGCGCTCGCCGATGTAGAGCATCGGCGCCTCGTCGCGCTCGCCCTCGCCGATGACGACGGTGCCGTCGATGTTGAGGGTGTCGAAGGCGCGGCGCATGGCGTCGACGGCCGCCTGGTCTGACTCGTTCTTGTTCCCGCGGCCCATGAGGCGGGCCGAGGCGATGGCGGCCTGCTCGGTGACACGGACGACTTCGAGGGCGAGGTTGCGATCCATGGCGGTGACTCCAGTGAGGGGCTCAGGCCGGCTGGGCTGAAAGCAGTCGCACCACCGCTGGTGGAAGTCCAGTCGGTTTTCCCCCCGGCCCGACGCAGGCGTGCACGGTGTGGCCGGTCACGAGCACTTCGCGCGGGGTGTCGCGATGCACCACGTACTCGAAGCGCAGCGAGGCCCGGCGCAGCTCCGCCAGGCGCACCTCGACGACGATGACGTCGTCGTACCTCGCCGGCGCCTGGTAGCGCGCGCTCGCCTCGACGACGGGCAGGCCGTAGCCCTCGCGCTCGAGCTCGACGTAGCTGCCGCCCAGGGAGCGGAAGAACTCGCTGCGCGACAGCTCGAAGTAGCGGAAGTAGTTCGCGTAGTAGACGACGCCCATCTGGTCGGTGTCGCCGTAGATGACGCGGGTGCGCGCCTCGACGACGCGCGAGGTGGGAGCGGGCAGCGGCATGACGCGCTCCTTCCACAGCGCGGCGCGGAAGGCGATTGGCTTCGTTCACGCTTCACCCGCGCGTCGAAAGCGATCATTCTCCCGCGCCCGTTCGAGCCTCACCCCCGGAGGGGTCCCTTGGTCCGCCTGCCACGCTCCTGTGCCGTCGCCGTCGCGCTCGTCGCCTCGGTGGCCCTCGCGAAGCCGCCGCGCCTGACGGTGATGATCAGCGTCGACGCGTTGGGCACCGACGTGCTCCAGCGAAACCGCACGCGCCTCAAGGGGGGGCTCGCACGGCTCATCGCCGAAGGCGCCTTCGTGCCGTCGGTGCGGTACGAGTCGGCCGAGTGCGTGACGGCGGTCGGTCACACCACGCTGGTGACCGGCGCGCACCCGTGGCGGCACGGCATCGTCTCGAACAAGATCTTCAACCGCGGAACCGGCAAGCTCGAGCCGATCTTCGTCGACCCGAACCACCCGGTGCTCGAGGCCCCGCTGGGCACGGACGACGCGTCGCCGGAGCGGCTGTTGGCCGAGACCCTGTCTGACCGGCTGCGCGCCTCGACGTGGATGCGGGGCAAGTCGGTGGCGATCTCAGGCAAGGCGCGCGCGGCGATCGCGATGGGCGGGCGGCTCGGCGAAGCGTGGTGGTTCCACGAGGGCCTGGGCCGCTTCGTCACCGGCACCTGGTACCGCAAGGCCGTGCCGCCCTGGGCGCAGAGCTTCAACGACAAGAAGGTGGCCGAGTCGTACCACGCGAAGAAGTGGGAGCTGCTCGGCGCGCCGAAGGACTACCTCGGAGACGACGATCGGCCCTTCGAGTCGGACTGGTACGGCATGACGCGCGTCTTTCCGCATCCGCTGTCGGGCGGGCTTCCTTCCCCCGGCGGCGCCTCGTTCTCGGCGCTGGCCTCGAGCCCGATGATGAACGACGTGCTGCTGGACTTCGCGAAGGCAGCGATCGACGGCGAGCAGCTCGGCCGCGACGACGTCCCCGACCTCTTGTCGTTGAGCTTCTCGTCGTTCGATCGCACCTACCACCTGTACGGCCCCGCTTCGTGGGAGATGCAGGACATGGTGCTGCGCCTCGACAAGACGCTCGGCGACCTGCTCGCGCACCTCGAGCGTACGGTGGGCCGCGGGAACGTGGTGGTGGTGCTGTCGGCCGACCACGGCGGCGCCGCGATTCCCGAGGAATGGGCCGCCCTGGGGCTCGAGGGCAAGCGGGTGCCTCCGTCGGAGCTGCAGGCCTTCGTGAACGACGCGCTCAAGGCGCGCACCGGCGTCGAGAAGACCATCGTCGCGATCGAAGAGACCGACGTCTACCTGGACCTCAAGGCGCTCGCCGAGAAGAAGCAAGACGTGGCGGGCGTGCGCCGGCAGGTGGCGGAGCTGCTTCGTTCCCGCGCAGAAGTGGCCGTCGCGCTCTCCCGTGACGAGCTGACCTCGACCCCGGCGCAGGGGCTCGCACGTTCGCTCGAGCTCGGCTTTCACCCCGAGCGCAGCGGCGACGTGCTGATGGTGCTGAGGCCCTTCCACGTGCTCGAGAGCGAGCCGCGCGGCACGTCGCACGGCACGCCGTACACCTACGACGCCGAGGTGCCCTTGCTGCTGTGGGGACGGGGCGTGAAGCCGGGCATCTGGGCCGGCCCCGCACGCGCGGTCGACGTGGCGCCCACGGTGGCGGCGCTGCTCGAGCTCGGCGCGCCCGGCTCCTGCGAAGGCCACGCGCTGCCCGACGTGTTGTCGCTCGTCCGATGACCATCCTGGCACGCGACCGACGAGGGACCGACGGTGGCGGCGCCGACGGAGTTCGAAGCACCCGGCTGTCGCCGACCCTTCGCGGCGTTCGAGGGCGTGACCCGGGACAGGCCCGATGAGCCCCGCGCTGCTCACGCCCCGACCGACACGCGCCGGGGGCCAGCCTCGTGCTGACTCGATGCGTCGTCGAGCGCCGCTCGTTTCCATCGCCGACGATGCGCTGCCCCGGCGCCGCTTCCGGACGCTCTTCGAGCGCATCGTCGCGCTCGGCAACGAGCGGCTGCGCGAGAGCTACCAGACGACCTTCTGGTTCCCGTTCGACGCGCCGCCCTCCAACCTGGTCGAGACAGCCGCGCTGATCGTCCGCGAGCGCCTCCCCGCGAGACGACTGCGGGGCGTCATCGGCGTCGAGTGGTGGCTCTCGCGCATGCGCACCTCGAACGTGAAGGTCGACTTCCACCGCGACCGCGACAACGCCCTCTTCGACGCCACCGGCCGCACCGTCACGCCCGTGACGTCGTCGCTGCTGTACCTGACGCGCAGCGTCGGGGGCCTCCTCGCGGTGTCGACCGCGCCCCCCAACCCGCGCGCCCCGGCGTGCGCCCCCGACCCCTCGACCTTCGAGGTGGTGGAGCCGAGACCCAACCGCTTCGTCTTCTTCGACGGGCGGCTCACCCACGGCGTGCTCGACGCGCGCAACGAGGTGCCGCTCCGGCGACTGCCCACCCAGCCGGGCTTGAGGCTCGGCATCGCCATCAACTTCTGGCACCGTCGCCCGGTAGACGTGCCACGCTTCACCCACTCGTCACACTATCGATCGTTGGCATTGGGCCGACGGGCAGAATAGGTTTCATCTCCATGGTTCGAGCCGCGCTCCTCAGCGTGCTGTTCGCCACCACGGCGCTCGCCGGGCCAGACGAGGTGTCACCCGAGACCTCCGAGACCGAGCCCTTCACCCTCGAGGCCGACACGTCCCTGACGATGACGGTGGGGCACCTGTTCGATCGCGCCGTGGCCCGCGAGCGGGTCGGCTACCTCCTGGCGTACTGGGCGCGCCGCTTCGGCGTGAAGAGCGAATGGCGCGGAGACCGGGTGTTCCTCACCGGGCGGGTGTGGGGCATCGAGATTCGGGCCGTCTTCGTGGTGCAGGACCACCTGGTGCTCGCGACCGCCCACGATCCCGGCACGTGGCTCGCCTCGCGCGCCCGCGACTACGTCAACCGGAAGCTGCGAAAGTACCTGCACCCGACCTACGACGACCCCTGATCGCGTCGTCACCCCTCGGCCCCCCAGGGTCATCGCGCAAGGTCGATGTCGGAAGTTTCCCCACCCGAGGTCGAGGCGAGCGAACAGCTTGAAAGTCCAGTTTTTTTCCAGGTCGCACCTGGTGCGAGCCCACCTCGGCGTACATCGGCGCCGCTGGAACACCTGATCGGCCGATCGCGCTCGAGGCGGTAAATCGGCTCGAGAGAACTCTGGCTTTACAGAGGGGCTTCGACGATCACAATGCACGGCCCCATGTCTGAGATCGCGCGCGGCCTGGGCCGCGACCTCGAGGCCCCCGTCGTTCCTCCGCCGTCGCCGCCGGGCGCTGCGCCAGCCACGGCCGGGTTGACGCGCTTTCACCAGCGGCTCGTGGCCGAGGAGCTGACGGGCAAGCAGGGCGACGCCTCGCAGCGCGTGGTGCGGGCGCTGTCCGAAGCGAAGGTCGACCTCAACCCCCACCAGCTCGAGGCGGCGGTGTTCGCGCTCGACTCGTTGAGCCGCGGCGGCTGCATGCTGGCCGACGAGGTGGGGCTGGGAAAGACGATCGAGGCCGGCATCGTCATCAGCCAGCTGGTGGCCGAAGGGAAGTCGCGCATCCTCGTGCTGGCGCCCGCCACCCTGCGCGCGCAGTGGCAGAGCGAGCTGAAGGAGAAGTTCGACATCGAGTCGACCGTGGTCGACGGCCGCACGGTGCGCGCGACGGGCAACTGCTTCGACCAATCGGCGCCGGTGGTGATCGCCTCGCACCCATTCGCGGCGGGCCGGAGCGAGCTGCTCGCCCAGATCACCTGGGATCTCGTCGTCATCGACGAGGCGCACCGCCTGCGCAACGCGCACAAGCCTGGCAACAAGACGGGCAAGGCGCTGAAGGCCGGGCTGCGCAGCTCGCCCAAGCTGCTGCTGACGGCGACGCCGCTGCAGAACGATCTCTCCGAGCTCTTCGGGCTCATCTCGCTGCTCGACGAGCAGATCCTCGGGCCGGAAGAGGCGTTTCGCGCGCACTTCCCCATCGATCCGGAGCACGGTGGACTGACCGAGGCGGCCTCGCGCGACATCAAGGTGCGCCTGGCGCCGGTGGTGCAGCGCACGCTGCGCCGGCAGGTGCGCGAGTACGTGCGGTACACCAACCGCCGCTCGGTGGTCGAAGACTTCACGCCGCTGCCCGAGGAGCAGGCGCTCTACGACGACGTCTCCGAGTACCTGCGCCGCAACGAGTGCGCCGCCATCGAGCCGGGCAAACGCACGCTGCTCACGATGGTGTACCGGAAGCTGCTCGCGTCATCGACCTACGCCATCGCGCCCACGCTGCGGCGGCTGGCCGAGTCGCTCGAGAAGCGGCTCGAGTACGCGAAGCTGAGCCAGGCCGGCTCGGCGCTCCTCTTCGAGCCCGACGAGACGAAGCAGTACGTCGAGGAGCAGGAGGAGTGGCAGGACGACCCCACCGAGAAGCCGCACACGCTCGACGCGATGAAGCGCGAGGTGTGGGAGCTCAAGCGCTTCGCCGACCGGGCAGATCAGATCCGCGTCAACGCCAAGGGTGACGCGCTCAAGCGGGCGCTCGACCGTGTCTTCACCGTGGCCCGCGCGCACCAGTGGCCCGAGAAGGCCGTCATCTTCACCGAGTCCAAGCGCACGCTCGAGTACCTGGCCCAGCTGCTGTCGGCGCACGGGTTCGAGGGGAAGATCTCGAAGCTCACCGGCGACGCGGGCACGCCCGAAGCGCGCCGCGAGCTCGTCGAGGACTTCAAGCACCGCACGCAGATTCTCCTCTCGACCGAGGCCGGCGCCGAGGGCCTCAACCTGCAGTTCTGCAACCTGGTCGTGAACTACGACCTGCCGTGGAACCCGCAGCGGGTCGAGCAGCGCATCGGCCGGTGTCACCGCTACGGCCAGGCGCGCGACGTGCTGGTGCTCAACTTCTTGAACCGCTCCAACGCGGCCGACGCGCGGCTGTACGAGCTGCTCGAGAAGAAGCTGAACCTGTTCGATGGCGTCTTCGGCGCTTCGGACGAGATCCTCGGCGCGCTCGAGAACGGCGTCGACTTCGAGCGGCGGGTGCTCGAGATCTACCAGTCGTGCCGCATGCCCGAAGACATCAACGCGGCCTTCGACGCCCTGCGGAAGGACCTCGAGTCGCGCATCGATCAGCGCATGACCGAGACGCGCTCGCTGTTGCTCGAGCGCTTCGACGGTGACGTGCGCAAGCGGCTGCGGCTGGCCACCGAGACGGCGAAGGCGGCGCTCAAGACGCGCAAGGCGAACGAGCAGCAGCTCACCGGCGCGGTGCTGGGCAAGGCGGCGTCGGGGCGCAAGCAGCTCCAGCTCGCGGCCAAGGAGGTCAAGGAGCGCGTCTCGGAGGCGGCCAGCCAGGTCGTCGTCGACGGCAGCACCCTGCCCTCGTCGCTCGACCACCTCCAGGGCAAGGAGGGCTGGTGGTACGTGTACCGGTTCGAAATCTCGGGGCTCAAGCCCGAGGAGAAGCTGGTGCACCTCGTGCTCTTCAAGCACGGCGAGTCCTTCCGGGTGGTGCCGTGGGCCGACGCGGAAGGGCTCGCGCGGGCGCAGGCGAAAGAGACGAGCGGGCGGCCGCAGACGGCGAACAGCCCGACGCTGGTGCACGAGCAGGCCATCGTCGCCATCAAGGACGAGCTGACGCGGCTGTACGAGAAGCGCAGCGTGCTCGAGCTCGATGCCGCGCGCGACCGCGCCGATCGGTTCGCCGAAGACAGCCTCTTCTCGGCCCGGCAGCAGGTCGAGCGGGCCCGCGCCGAGTGGGAGACGGCCCGCGCGGCCGTGCTCGCCATCGATGACGTCGCCGAGCGCGTCAAGCCGCGCGCCACCGCCGAGCGCCTCGAGCGCGAGTACCGGCGCAAGCTGACGCAGCTGCGGCAGGCGGAAGACAGCCGCTACGCCGAGAAGGACCGCACGCTCGCCGCCCAGGCGCAGAAGGCGAAGATCGTCACCAACCGCAGCCTGGTGGCCAGCACGTACTTCTTCGTCGAGTAGGCCTGACGCAGGGGGCCAGCCGCGCGCCCGTGACCGTCGGTGCTGCCGGGGTACACTCCTCCTCGTGAGGGGAGGCGTTCTCGCACATGACGCGTTCAGCGATGGTGGTGCTCGCGGCGGTGGGGCTGGGGCTGGCCGGAGGCTGCAAGAGCAACTCGGACAAGATGCGCGAGCGGCAGAAGGCGCGCGACGCCGAGAAGAAGGCGCAGGAAGACGCCGCCGAGGCCAGGCGCAAGGCGAGCGAGCCGAAGATCGACTGGTGGACGCCCGACGAGTTCTGGGAGCCGCCGGGCAGCGTGAAGATCGCCTCGGGCAAGCCGTGCCCCGAAGGGCTCTGGGCGCTCTTCCCCACCACGCCCGGTGAGGGCCCGGAGCAGGCGGCGAACGAGGCGAAGCGCGCTGCGCTCCTCGAGAAGGTGAAGGGCCAGACGTTCGTGGCGACGCTGCGGCACGGCCAGGGGCTCGAGCTCCGAAAGTACAACGCGAAGAAGAAGACGCTCACCGTCGAGGTCGAGGGGCTCGTCGAGTGCTTCGACGGCGCGGGGCTGCTCTCGGTGGCCTGGGGCGACCCCGCGAAGCCCTACCGGCCGAAGGCCGACGAAGAGGAAGAAGGTGGCACGCCGCAGGCCGTCTGGCGCGCGCAGCCGGTGCTGTTCGCCCTGCCCTTCGACACCGCCGCCGAGGCCAAGGCGTTCGCCGAGAAGGACGGCATCGGGGCGATGGCCCGCATGGTCTTCACGCTCGGCAAGGCCGACGTGGACACGAAGGTGAAGAAGACGGCGAAGCCGAACGGTGAAGAGGGCGAGGATCAGCTCGACTGGGGCGCGGGCCGGCTCGTGCACGTCAAGCTCGTCGGCGCGCGCCTCTCGACCGATCACGAGAAGAAGCTGCTCGCCGAGAAGCGCCCGTGACTCCGAACCGCACGGTTCGCCCTCGAGCCGAGTGACAGATCGTGCGCATGGGGCAGTCGGCTCGCCCGAGGGGACACGAAAAATCACCTTCGAGGAGGCCGCGACGGAGCACCTCGCGCGCCGCGGCGTGCGCCCGACAGACGTGAAAGGTGCGCCCCTCCATCACGATGACGACCTCAGGGTGACTGACGAGGTACTCGTAGAGATCGTCGCTCCAGCTCGACCGGCGACCGTCGCGCCTGCCCTCGATGATGAGCCCCCGAAGCTCGACCGGCAGGGGCTTCCAGGAAACGGAACCGTCAGGCTGCCGTTCCCCGTACCAGCTCGCGTCATCTGCGCGACGGTCCCAGAGTTCGACGAACTCGACGCGCGCTTCGTCGTTCAGCGCAGCCCACCAGGCGCGCGCCTCCGCTCGCTGCTTCTTCGTCAGCGTCGAGAGTGCCCGCTGCGGGAAACGCGGTTTCTGCCTCGTCATGACTCACACCTTCAGGCGAATCGCCGACGGCAGCAGCGTCACCCGGCACGGCAGCTTCCCCGGCTGCTCGCCATCACAATCGATGAGCACCTCTCCGTCGGCCTCGGCGCGCAGCTCGCGGCACTGGCGTGTCTGGGTCCCGGCGTAGGTGACGTGTTTGCCGCTGTAGAGGCCGCCCTGCTTCAACACGAAGTCCGACAGGCCGTAGCCGGTCCAGTACGTCACGTCGAAGAGGCCGTCGCTCACGTCGGCGTTCGGCGTCACCTTCATGCCGCCGCCGAAGTAGCGCCCATTGCCCACGGCCACCACGGTGATGGGCAACGTCTCGGGGGCCTTGCCGTCGAGCGTGAGCGTCACCGCCTGGTCCCGGTACTTCGAGAGCGCTCGCAGCGACGCCACCGAGAAGCCGAGGCGCCCGCCGAAGCCTTTGACGCGCGCCACCTCCTGATCCACCAGGCCCGACACGCCGAACGACAGAATGTTCGCGAAGTAGCGCGTCTCGGTCATCCCTTCGTGGTTGACGTACTCGCACAGGCCCACGTCGAACGGCCGCGTGTCGGGCGTCTTGAGCCGGCGCACGGCCTGCTCGAAGTCGGTGTCCCAGTCGAACGTCTTGCGGAAGTCGCCGCCGGTGCCCCTGGGCAGCACGCCGAGCGCGGCGTTCGGGTTGAGCGCCCTGCCACCCTCGAAGAAACCGTTGGTCACCTCGTTGATGGTGCCATCGCCGCCGACGGCCACCACGCACTCGTACCCGGCCTTGAGCGCGTTGGTGGTGATGCGCGCCGCGTCCATCGGCTTCTGGGTGAACTCGACGCCGAAGTCCGAGAGCGTGCGGGCGATGGTGGCGGCGAGCTCACCCCAGCGCTTGCCCGTGCTGCCGTTCGCGCTCTTCGGGTTGACGACGAAGAAGGTCTTCATGGTTGGTTCACCCATCGCTCGAGCAGGCTGACGAGATCGATCGCGCGGCGGCCCGAACGCTCGAACATGCGCGTCGACGTGGGGCACGCCGAGACGATCGCCACCTCGGCGTCGTCGGCGATCTCGAGCCCCTGTCGGCGGGCGATCTCGACGGCGGTCTCGTTCATCGTTCGCGGCAAGAGGCCTCCACCGCCCGAGCAGCCGGCCTCGCGACGAATCGACGGTGCCTCGACGATGGCCATCACCGCCCGTGACAGAAGCGCGCGCGGCTCGTCGTACAGCCCCAGGCCGCGGCCAAGGTGACAGGCGTCGTGGTACCCGGCGCGCTCCGGCAGCGGCCGCCGCTGCGGCGCATGCGGCAGGTTCTCGTGCAGCACCTCGAC
>JALOQF010000285.1 GCA_025459425.1 Myxococcaceae bacterium
GAACCAGACTCAGCGCGCTCCGGAACCAGACTCAGCGCGCTCCGGAACCAGACTCAGCGCGTTCCGGAACCAGGCTCAGCGCGCTCCGGAACCAGACTCAGCGCGCTCCGGAACCAGTCTCAGCGCGCTCCGGAACTGGACTCGGCGCGTTCCGGAACCGGACTCAGCACGCTCTGGAAGACGCCCACCGCGCTCTGGAAGACGCCCACCGCGCTCTGGAAGACGCCCACCGCGTACAGGAAGACGCCCACCGCGCTCTGGAAGACGCCTCCGTGGAGCCGGAAACACGACTCCACGGAACCAGAAACACGGCTCCGTGCACGAGGAAGACGCCACGCGAGCTCGGCGACGCGCCAGGTTCCTTCCGCGACCACACCCGCGACCCGGCCGACTACTGCCTGGCTCGCCGCGACGGCCTCAGCCCGCGTGCGCCTGCACCTCGACCGGCGCGCTGACTGCCGGCGCCTCGTGCACGTGCGCGCCATCGACGCGCGCTCCCGCCACGAGCTGCTCCACCAGGTCCTCGAACGACAGCCCGGCGGCCTTCGCGATGCGCGCGAACAGGCTCGTGCGTGTGAAGCCCGGCAAGGTGTTCACCTCGAGCACCACCTCGTTGCCCACCTCGGGCACGATGAAGTCGACGCGCACCGCGCCGCGGCAGCCGAGCGCGCGCGCGGCCGTGAGCGCCATCTGCTCCAGGTTCGCCAGGCGCGTCTGCGGAAGGCGCGGCGGCACGTGCGCGCGCGCCGTCCCCTCGGACTTGCTCGAGGCGTCGTAGACCGAGCCGTCGTGCGACACCTCGCACGCGCCCAGCACGCGGCCGTCGAGGATGGCGACGGTGACTTCCTTGCCCTTCACGAAGCGCTCGACGAGCGCCTCGCCGCCGTACCGGCACGCCAGCTGGAGCGCCGGCTCGAGCTGCTCGCGCGTGTGCACCAGCGTCAGCCCCACCGACGAGCCACCGTTCGCCGGCTTCACCACGCAGGGGAAGCCCAGGTCCGCGTGCAACGCCGGCGCGTCGGCCAGGCGCGCCGCCGACACCACGTAGCCCGTCGGCGTGGCCAGGTTGTGCTGGCGGAAGAGCTTCTTCGCGAAGCCCTTGTTCATCGCGAGCGCCGACGCGAGCACGCCCGAGCCGGTGTACGGAATGCCCATCACCTCGAGCAGGCCCTGCACGCGGCCGTCTTCACCCATGCGGCCGTGGAGCGCGAGCACCGCGACGTCGACGGCGGCCTCACGGAGTGACGTGTCGAGCGCGTTGCCCGCGAAGAGCCGCACCACCGGGTGCCCCTTCGCCTCGAGCGCCTGCGCCAGGGCCTCGCCCGTGCGCATCGACGCCTCGCGCTCCTCGCCCCAACCGCCCATGAGAACGCCGATTCGCTTCGCCCGCTCCATCATCTGTGTGGCCTCCGTGCCGCGTCGGTGGACGCGTTCCCTCCTCGAAGAGCAGCCGGAGTGCCAACCGGTGGCTCCCTCGAAGGGCGCGCGGCCATAGACGCTACAGGCCTGTCCCGCCATGTCGAATTTCCAGCCCACCGTGGCCGGCCGGCCTCACTCCGAGAAGGTGGCGATGACGGGCGCGTGGTCGGACGGCTGCTTGCCCTTGCGGGCCTCGCGGTCGACCTCGACCGACGTGCAGCGCGCCAGAAGGTCCTTCGACACCAGGAAGTGGTCGATGCGCAGGCCCTTGTTCTTGGGGAAGCCGAGCTCGCGGTAGTCCCACCACGAGAAGGCCTGCATGCCGGGGTGCTTCTCGCGGAAGAGGTCGACCAGGCCGTGCGTGTCTTTCAGCGCCTCGAAGGCGGCGCGCTCCTTCGGCGAGAAGAGCGTCTGCCCGGTGAAGAGCGGCACGTCGTAGACGTCGAGCTCGGCCGGCGCGACGTTGAAGTCTCCGCACAGGAGCGTGGGCGTGCCCTTCGCGAAGGTGAGCCAGCGGGTGAGCGCGGCGTACCAGTCGAGCTTGTACTGGAACGCCTCGGAGCCCAGCGCCTGCCCGTTGGGCGCGTAGAGGCCCACGACGGTGACGCCCGAGATGGTGCCGGCGATGACGCGCGACTGCTCGTCGTCGTTGCCCAGGTTGCGGCGCAGGTCGCTCACCGGCCGCTTCGAGAGAATCGCGACGCCGTTGTACGACTTCTGGCCGAAGAGGTGCGCCGTGTACCCGGCGGCCTGCACCTCGAGCGAGGGGAACTGGTCGTCGGTGCACTTCGTCTCCTGCAGGCACACGACGTCGGGCGCGCGCGTCTTCAGCCACTCGAGGAGCCGGTCGACGCGGGCGCGAACGCTGTTGATGTTCCAGGTGGCGATCTTCACGGGAGCCGCATGTATCGCTAAAGCGGGCGCGCGCGCGACGGTTCAGCTCGGACCGTCACCCGGCGCGGCGGCGGCCCTTGTCCGAGAACGAGTGGCCCACGTGCGCCTGCTCGTCCTTCAGCTGCGTGTCGAGCGAGCGCAGCACGAAGGCGTCGACGCCGAGCGCGGCGCAGCTCTGGTTCACCTCGTTGCGAATCGTCTCGAAGCGCCAGGGGCTGCGGCGGAACTGAATGAGCGCGCTCACCAGCCGCACCACGTGCACGTCGACGTACTCGCCGTCGGCCGGCAGGTTCAGGTCGTGGTGTCGCATCGCCACGAGCGTGGGGAACCGCGGCAGGCTCCACGCCTGGTGCACCTCGCCGCCCACCTCGACGTGCACCTGCTCGATGACGCGGTCGACGCGGTGCGCGTCGAGGGCCTGCCCGCCCATGGCCAGCGCCGCGATGGAGCGCAGCGCCACCGGCCGCCCGAGGTCGTGCAGCATGCCCGCGACGAAGACGTGGTCGCTGCGCCCTTTTCGCAACCGCATCGACAGCCACGCCGAGCCGCGCGCCGCCGTCACCGAGTCGGTGAAGAGCTCGCTCCACTTCGGGCCGAAGGTCGCGAACTCGCTGCGCACCTGCGGCTGGAAGAGCGACCGCGCCGCCACCATGCCCGCCACCCGGCCCACCTCGGTGAGGCCGAGCCGCGTCACCGCGTCACGCAGCGTCTGGATCTCCTGCGCGCCCATGTACGCCGGGCTGTTCGCCACCTTCAGCACGCCGGCGGCGAGCGCCGGGTCCTGCGCCACGAGGCGCGAGAGCTCCGAGAGCGACAGGTCGGGCTCGGCGATGGCGTTGAGCACCTGGAGCGACACCGCCGGGAGAGACGAGGGCGCCGGCCGGTTCTTGCGAAAGTGCTCGAGCGCGCGCGCTGCCAGCGCCTCGTCGCCCTCGAGGTCGGCCTGGGTCAACACCAGCCGGTCGGGTGGAGACAGACCCAGCCACGCGACGAGCTGGTCGAAGGGGCTCTCCTTGTCGAGGCCGCCGGGCAACACGGCGAGCGGCGGGCGTGAGGGGAATCGTCCGCTCCGCTCCGCCGGCGGAGGCCCCGCTGCCACCGGTGCCGCCCGCGCGGGTGGAGCGCTGACACGTGGTGGTGGGGGCGGGTCGGCGCCAAAGAACTGACGTAACCGGTCCCACCACGACCCCATACGCTGACGCTGTGCAGTGTCTTTGCCAGTGGATCAGTCGGGCGCGGGTGAGATGAAGGCGCGTGTCGGTCCGGCGCCTGCCCGTGCCCTCCGCCAGGCGCCTCGGTGAGGCCCAGCGGTGGTCAGGGCAGACTCGCCCACCCTCCGTCACCGACGGCTGGCACCCGGGCAATCAAGAGCGGCTTCACGCAGCGGCCCATCACGCAGGCCGGCGGGTTCTCTCCGGGCTCAGCGCGGCAGCCGTCGACGGCGGAGCACGGCTGAGCGGACAAGGGCTGTGGCTTGAAGATGGCGGCTTCGCCCCACGACAGCATGTTCAAGCCCGGGCAGCTCTCGCCCCCATCGGGGAGCAGGAAGCCGACGTGGCTGACCATCGCGACGTTGGTGCCGGGCATGGGCGTGGTGTTCAGCAGCGCCATCGTCCGGGCGCACCGCAGCGCTTCGTCGTGCACGAAGTACGTCAGGGCCTCCGAGGGCTCGGGCGTGGGCCCGAAGTCGAACTGCTCCGCCGTCCTGACGCAGCGGCAGTACTCGCTGGTGAGGACTCGGCTCACCGCCACGCCGTTCGCATCGAACCAGTCGCGCACGGCGGCGGTCTGGGTCGGGGCGTTCGCGTCGAGCTGGCGCGCAGTGCACGTGGGGGGCGTCGCGTCACAGCTCTTCCACCAGTCCTGCTGCGGGGTGCCCCGCAGCGCCTCGGCGCAGGTCGGGGCCGTGCGCATGGTGCAGCTGGCGGTTGCGTCGTCACACGCACCTTCGGCTGAGGCGTGGCGCCAGTACACCGTGTAGCCGCCGCCGCGCAGCGCTTGTCTGAGGGTCAGCGACAGCGACGCGCTGGGCCCGGTCGCCTCGCAGGCGAGCGCCGTGCAGCCGACCACCTCGTAGGCATACGTGCGGGCCGGGTCGAGCGACGGCAGGAGCTGGTCGACCCGCTCGGCAGCGGAGCTCGCGAGGCCGTCGAAGACGGTCGTCGGGGGTGACTGCACGAGCGCGCCGCCGTCGAGCCGCTCGGTGAGGGTGCGCGTCACGAGCACGCGAGCGAGGGCCGGCGAGGTGCCGTTGGTCCACGACAGCAGCACCTGCGTGGCGTCAGGTGAGAGGCTGACCGTGAGCCCGCCTGGCGTGACACCACCGGTCGCGCGAACGCAGAACCCCTGGGGTGAACACGTGCCGTCAGGGCCACAGGTGTCGGTTCCGGGCCGGCACGTGGTGACTCCGAAGGTGCAGCCAGCGAGGGCGACGACGAAGGGAATGGCGGCGAGCGCGGGGGCCTTCAAAAGGCACCTCCCACGGCGAAGACAGGGCCCCCGGCGCCGAGCGCGAGGCTGACGGTCGGAGCTTTCGACGGGAACACGAAGAGGCCCGCCACCGCCATCGCGACGCCAGCGCCGAGCCCGACGAAGCCTGCGGCGGTCAGCGTGCGGCCGAACGCGAGGTCTGGGCCGGCGCCCTCGCTCGCCAACGTGTTCCCGAGCGAGTTCCTGGACGAGTCGCGCGCCGCCGAGAACCCGATGACGCCGCCGGCGATCGCGACCGACGCGCCGACCAGGGCGACCGCTCCACCCGTGACGAGCAGGAAGAGCGGGGCCAGGGGCCGGTCGGCGACGGGCGCAGGTGCAGGCGTCGACGAGGCGACCTCGAGCGGCGTCTCGACGCGCGCCGGAGCGACCGGCGCCGGCACCCGCTCGCTGGCAGCGACGGCGCGCGTGACTGGCAGGTCGGCGATGAGCAACCTGGCGAACAGCTCGGCGAAGGTGGCGCTCGCCGCTTCCTCGAACGAGGCTGCGCCCAGCGGCTTCGAGACCATCACCGGAGAACGAACCATCACGCCATCGTCACGAACGACCCGGCCGGCGGCGGTGACGTCTCCCTCGAGGTTGAGGTCGAGGGTCACGTAGAGCCCGTACAGCGCCTCTGCTCGACGGGCCAACTCGGCGAGGCAACCATCGTCGCGATCGCAGTCGGTTCGAGCGAAGCCCTTGAGGGCGCCCTCGTACCTGGCGAACGCCGGGAGTGCAGCACCACCGACTCGCAAGGTGCGTTGGTACTCGCGCTGCACGGCCTCTCTCGCCTCGCGCGGGAACGCCGCAGGTCCGCGCTTGACCTGCACCGGGTACGGCATGACCGACGGTTTGATCGCCTGCGCCGACACGGAGCCCGCGAGGAGGCTGCCAAGCAACACGAGTATGCGCCCTTCCATGCGGTGGGTTGTACCTCAACCCTCTGACGGCTCCAGCAGTCGGGCTACTGCTCGCCGAGCGCGCGAAGCTCGTCCTTGAGGCGACGCACCGCTGCCGCGGCCGCCTCGCAGTCAGCCGCCGTCTTCGCCGCCGCGATCGCCGCGTGGAGCGGCGCTTCCCTGCTCGTGAAGTACGCATAGGCCCGGGGCCGGTCCTTCAGGTCTTCACCCAGATCGAGCTGGTCGTGCAGATGCTGCTTGAGGCCCTCTTCGCACGGCTCGCCTTCCTGCACAGGTCTCGAAGCCTTCTTCGCGACAGCTGGCGCCTTCTTCGAGCCCGGCACGGCCCGTGCCGGCACCTCGGCCTGCTCCGGAGCCGGCTCGGCCACCTCGGCCGAAGGGGGCGGAGGGGCCGGGGGAATCACCTGTCCGAGCGGTGGACTCGCAGGGCCGGGCTCCGTCGACGTGGCGCGGACGCCGTCGTTCGGCTCCGTCAGCGCTCGCCCCGCCCAGAACGACGACACGATGACCACGAACACCGCGCCGACGGCGAGCATCGCGATCGCCGGAACCCGTCGCGACCGCGCGGGTTCGAGGTCACGGCTCGTCGCCACCTCGAGGGTGATGGTCGTGGGGTCGGGCACCGGGTTCGGGCGGGGCCGAATCGCGGTCGTCTCGCGCGCGATGCGCTTCAAGATGCGTTGAACGCTGATGCGAACCTCGTCGGCCGAGCCGGGGCGCTCCGACGGTCGCTTTCGCAGGAGGGAATCGACGAGGTCTTCGACGCCGTCGGGGAGGTCTTCGACCAGGGTCCCGAGCCGCGGCGGAGGCTGTTCGATGTGCTGCCTCAACAGCCGGTTGATGCCGGTGTCGTCGAAGGGCAGTCGGCCCGAGAGGAGCTCGAACATGATGACGCCCAACGAGTAGAGGTCTGCAGCCGCGCTGACGGCGTGGCCCTGCGCCTGCTCGGGCGCGATGTACTCGGGGGTTCCCGCGACGATGGAGGCGCCCTTCGACTGCTGTTGATCGAGCTGGTTGTCGAGCAGCGAGACAGGGTCGTGTCGAGCGAGGCCGAAGTCGAGCACCTTCACGAGGGTCTCACCGTTGTGCTCTCGCAGCAGGTGAATGTTGCTCGGCTTGAGATCGCGATGAACGACGCCCTTCTTGTGTGCCTCCGAGAGCCCGTTGAGGATCTGGTCGACGAGACCGAGCGCGACCGAGGGCGCCATGGGTTCGCCCTGGCTCATCACGTGATCGAGGGGGCGGCCATCGAGGAACTCCATCATGAGAAATTCGCGGCCGTCGGGCGTCTTCCCGAAGTTGAGGATCTCGATGAGGTTCCGATGTTTGAGCGCACCCAGCACCCTCGCCTCGGAGAGGAAGCGACGCGTCCAGTCGCGGTCCCTGGCGATTTCGGGCTTCAGCACCTTCACTGCGGCGCGCCGACCGATCGCCTCGTGAACCGCTTCGTAGACGAGGCCCATGCCACCCTGCGCGAGGAGCCGCCGGACTCGGAAGCCGCCGAGCTCGACACCGATGAGCGGGTCGTCGGTCTCGACGCCAGAGTCCAGCACCTTGGGAGTCGGGGACATCACTCAAAACGCTATCAAGAATGGACTGAGCGCTGCATTCCTCGTCGCGGTCCGGTTCCCACCGACGCCGTGCGGGCAGCCTGGCGAATCACTTGCTGCCACGTCGGGCGCGGGTGAGATGAAGGCGCGTGTCGGTCTTCGTGCTCCTCGTGCTGTCGCAGCTGACGCCCTGCCCCGCCGGCTGGGAAGCGCTCGACGGTGACGCGTGCCTCAAGCGCGGCAAGGCGCCCGGCGCGCTCGTGTACTTCCACGGCATGCTGGCGCCAGACGAGCAGGCCTTCGCGCGCGAGCTGGGCTTCGTGGAGCCCGTGGCCAGAAAGCATGGCGTCCCGGTCGTCGCGCTTCGTGGCACGCCCGGCCCGTGTGACTGGGCCGCCGAGTACACGACGTGGTGGTGCTGGCCGACGGTAAAGCGCCGGGTGGACGAGCGCCGGGCCATCGAAGCGCGCGTCAAGCAGGCGCTCCAGGCGGCGTCGACGCGGCTCGGCCGCACGCTCGCGCGGCCAGTCGTGGCGGGCTACTCGAACGGAGGCTTCTTCACCTCGCTGCTCCTGGAGGCCGACTTCGAGGCGTCGGCGTACGTGGTGCTGCACGCCGGCCTGGTGTCGGGCGTCACGGTGCCGGAGCGCCCCCTGCCGACGCTGCTCGTCGCCGCCGAGGGCGACCGGTATCAACGCCCCACCATGGAGGCGTTTCGCGCGGCCCTCACGGAGCGCGGCTGGAGCCCCGCGTTCGTGCTGCGCAAGAAAGAGCACCCGCTCGAGCCCGAGGACTTCGAGCACGTGGCGCGCTTCGTGACTCGCATTCGCTGGCGGCCGTGACGTCAGGCCGCGCGGCTGCGGGAGAACAGCTCGCTCATCACCTCTTCGAGCGGCGGGTTCTCGACGTTCAGGTCCACCACCGGCAGCGTCGCGAGCGCCTTGCCCACCACCGCGTTGACGGCGTCGTGGTCGACCTGGAGCACGGCCTGCGCGCCCTCGCACGAGACGACGGTGCCCAGCGGGGCGACCTGCTCCCGGGCGATGGGCTGCGAGAAGCGCAACGTCACCCGCTTCTCGGGCCGAACCTTCTTCACCAGGTCGTCCAGCGTGCCGTCGAACGACAGCGTGCCCTTGTCGATGACGACGACGCGCGGACAGAGGGCGGCCACGTCGTCCATGTAGTGGCTGGTGAGGATGAGCGTCGCGCCGGTGCGCTCGTTGTACCGACGGATGAAGTCGCGCATCACCACCTGCATCGACACGTCGAGGCCGATGGTGGGCTCGTCGAGGAAGAGCACCTTCGGGCCGTGCACCAGCGCGGCGGCGAGCTCGCACTTCATGCGCTCTCCGAGCGAGAGCTGCCGCGTGGGCTTGTTCACGAGGTCGCCCAGCTCGAGCAGCTCGCTCAGCTCCTTCATGCGCGCGGTGAAGACGTCGCGGGGCACGTCGTAGACGGCGCGGTTGAGCTCGAAGGTCTCGGCCGGCGGGAGGTCCCAGAGGAGCTGCTGCTTCTGGCCCATGACGAGCATGATCTTCTTGAGGAACTCGCGCTCGCGGCGCTGCGGCACGTGGCCGTCGACGCGCACCTCTCCGGTCGTCGGGTACAGCAGCCCTGCCAGCGTCTTCAGCGTCGTCGTCTTGCCGGCGCCGTTGGGCCCGAGGAAGCCGACGCGCTCGCCCGGCTTGATGGAGAAGGTGATGCCGTCGACGGCCTTCACCGTCGTGTACTCGCGGCGAAAGAGCGACTTGAAGGCCGCGGCCAACCCGGGCTGCCGCTTGTGCACGCGGTAGTGCTTGGTGAGCTGACGCACCTCGATCATGGCGCTCGCGTGTAGCCGACGCGTCGTCCCGTCGCCGGACTTTCGGCCCGCCGAATGGAGAACAGCTCGACCAGCTCGTCGTCGCGCGTGAGGAGCGGGAGGCTGCGCGGCGTCGGCGCGGTGAAGTGGTAGGTGAGGCGGACCTTCCG
>JALOQF010000286.1 GCA_025459425.1 Myxococcaceae bacterium
CGTCGAGGTGTTCCCGCAGCGCATCGCCCAGGCTGCTGCCCTTCGCGACGGAGCCCGCGATGGCCGAGAACGCCCGTGCGGTGGCGTCGTTCGGCGCGTACGTGCGCAGCTGCACGAAGGCCGTCGGCAGGGCGATGCCTGCGCGCGTGAGGGCGTGGAGCTGACGGAATGCGACCTCCTGCGCGCGCGTTCGCCGCCAACGGCTGACGAGGTTCCTGGTCCAGGGCGACGCGTGGACCACGTGGGCGTTGGACGACAGGAGGACTCCTCGAGCCGAGACGGACGCCCACCAGTCTGCTGCGAGCGTGGCGCCCCCGCCAGCGCTGCAGACGAGCCGTCACGTTCGAAGGAGTCGACCCTGTTCGACCTGCTTCCGGTGGGAGGCGCCGTCGTCGGGCTCGTCGCAGGCGCCTGCATCGGTGGTGCTGGGGCCTTCGGACTCGCAGGGTTCCGCTGGGCCAGCTGCCGTTCCTGCTGCTGCTGCGCTTGGTCGGGCACTCGCTTCGGGCGCAGCCCACCGCGAGCCTCGAGGCGCAGCTCGGCGATGCGTGTCTTGCGCCGAACCTCGTGCTCCTCGCGTTGAAAGAACGGGGTGAAGACGTGTCGCGCCACCTTCCGTTCCGTGCTGGCGTTGCTCGCCCACGAGGAGGTGGGCTGTCGAACGCGCGGGGTGGCAGCGCTCCGCTCGGTCTTCCCAGAGGTCGCGTTGGCGCTGCGAGACTTCGTGCCGACCGATTCCGCGGCGCGCTGTCGCGAGGTGCTGGCGCGGTGGACGCCGTC
Source organism: Myxococcaceae bacterium (assembly GCA_025459425.1). Taxonomy (GTDB): domain Bacteria; phylum Myxococcota; class Myxococcia; order Myxococcales; family Myxococcaceae; genus Xiheimicrobium. The sequence continues at coordinate 781 of JALOQF010000286.1, forward strand.
GGGAGCCACAAAAGAAGGCGGCCCGGAACCGTGAGGTTCCGAGCCGCGGGTCTTCTCAAACTGCCAGCCCGACGAGGCTGCTGAAGTGGTGGGGGGGAACCTCCTTCAACCTCGAATTCGTCGAGCCGACGTTCAGCTTTGCCAGTCACATGCCACTGGAAACGACCTGATGATTCAAGCACTTGGCTCGCCACTCAGCCGCGGGAACCTTGCAGCGCTGCAACCCGGGGTTTCATGGCTGAAAAACAGAAAGGAATTCAGATTGTTGAGTCGTCATTCACGATCGCACGATGCGCGGTCACGCCTCGGGTGGCGGCTCGGCGCTCGTCTTGAGGCCCAGGCGTTTCATCTTTCGCCACAGCGTCGTCGTTGAAACTCCGAGCACTTCCGCGACGCGGCCGAGGTCGGGGAGCCGCTCGAGGGCGGCCTGAATGGCCTTCTTCTCGGCGTCGTTGACGGCATCGGCCAACGTCACCAGGTCACCGCTGGCGAACGGCACTGGCGACGGCATGGCGCCCGAGTCACCAGACTTCTTCTTGAGCGGAAAGTCATCGGCGGTCAGCTCGTCGGCTTCGGCGAGGGCGGCGGCCTGCTCGACGAGGTTCTCGAGCTCGCGCACGTTGCCGGGAAACGAGTAGCCCATGAGGCGCTCGATGGCGCCTGCGGACAAGCGGCGCGGGTGCCGGTTGCGGCTGTTGGCGCGCTCGAGGAAGTGCTGGGCCAGCAACGGCACGTCTTCGAGGCGCTCACGCAGGGGCGGCACGTTCAACGTCACCACCGCGAGCCGGTAGAAGAGGTCTTGCCGGAAGCGCTTGTCGGCGACGTCCTTCTCGATGTCGCGGTTCGAGGCGGCCACGACGCGCACGTCGACCGAGATGCTGGTGTTCTCACCGACGCGGCGAATCTCGTGCTCCTGCAGCGCGCGCAAGAGCTTCGACTGGAACGCGCCGCTCGTCTCGGTGACCTCGTCGATGAAGAGGGTGCCGCCGTGGGCTTCTTCGAAGAGGCCGCGCCGGGCCTTGACCGCGCCGGTGAAGGCGCCGCGCGCGTGGCCGAAGAGCTCGCTCTCGAGCAGGCTCTCGGTGATGGCCGCGCAGTTCACCGGCACGAAGGGCGCCTTGTTGCGGTTCGACAGCGCGTGCACGGCGCGGGCGACCAGCTCCTTGCCGGTGCCCGACTCGCCGATGATGAGCACGGTGGCGTCGCTGGTGGCCACGCGCGAGATGCGGGTGGTGAGGTCGCGCATCGCGGGCGAGGTGCCCACCAGCGCCGACAGCCCGTGCCGCTGCTTGAACTCACCGGCGAAGGTGTCGACGGTGCGCAAGAGCCGCGCGCGCTCGAGCGCCTTCTGCACCCGGTAGACGAGCTCGCCGTCCTTGAAGGGCTTGGTGATGTAGTCGTACGAGCCGGAGCGCACGGCCTCGACGGCGGTCTCGATGCTGCCATAGGCCGTCATCACGATGACCTGCAGGTTGCTCGAGGTCTCGAGCGCCTTCTTGAGCAGGCTGATGCCGTCCATCGGCTCCATCTTGAGGTCGGTCAGCAGCAGGTCGTACGAGCGCTGGGCGAGCAGCGCGAGGGCCTCGTCACCGGCGCCGGCTTCGTCGACGGTGAAGCCCTCGGCGCGCAGGAGCAGCGCGGTGGTGGCGCGCATGTTGCGCTGGTCGTCGACGACGAGCAGGCGGCCCTTGCTGGCAGGTGGCTGGGGAGCGTCCACGAAGGAGCGTGTAACCCCGTCGACGGCGGGAGTCGACGGGCGGCGCGGGGGGGGCAGTCCGGCCGCTCTCCCGCTCTTGGGCGAAGGTCGGCTTGCGAACCCCGTGCGAATCGGGTCAGAGGCTCTCGAGCGTGCTCACCCAACCGTCAAAGCGCGGGCACAAGGCACGAAGCGACGCCACACCCGCCTGTTCGACGACGAGTGGGCCATGAACCGTCTTCTGATAACTCGGAATGTGGCGAAGGAGTCGCTTCGACGGCGCCGTCTCCTCCCCGTCGTTCACGTCCTCAGGCGGGGTCGAACCCAATTCCGCACGGAGCGCCTCGAGGCCAGCCAGATCGTCAGACGCGTCGAGGAGACGTTCTAGATTCTTCAGACCGGCCAGGACCAACGCCTCAAACTCGTGCCGTTGGAGGTACGGAATGAACCGCTGGTCGCCCCCCACATCCCGGGCCATCGCCGACTCAAGGCGAGAAACGTGGGTCGCATGGTCTGGGGGCATCGGCAAATCTGGCACAGATGGAAAGTCCTCTGGGAGTCCGTAAAGGTCGAAAAGGGTTGTGAACCTCGTCGTCGGGTCGGAATCGAGGAAGAGTCGGCGGATGTCCTTCTTCCAGTTCTTCCAGAACCCTCCTCCACGCCCCGTCTTCTTTCCGGTCAACCGGTCGCGCTTTGTCGTCACCACGATGGGTGTCGAAAAGATCTCACGGGGCGCGAGATGCGGTCCAAGCGTATGCTTGACGAAGGCCTCCTCGGTTTGTCCTTCGACTACGATAAGAAGCCTCTTCACGGCCTGCCCCCGAGAACATTCTTGTCATACAGTTCAGAGAGAGAGTAGTCCTCGAGCCAGGTCTCGAGTTCAGAAGCGATGAGGCGATTGAACTCGGTTCGGCCATTGACTCGGTTCGTGACGACGATTTCGTCGGGGCTAAAATAGTCGAGGAGAGCAGGTGATTGAGTGGCGAGCAGGATCTGACAGCGGCTCGACACCGTTCGAAGAAGGGATGCGAAAACCGCCAGGGCTGCTGGGTGGAGGCCGAGTTCTGGTTCGTCAATGGTAATGAATGCCGGTAGCTTCTCGGACGGCTGCGCTAGCGCAGTAATCAACGCAATGGCTCGAAGCGTTCCATCTGAGAGGTGTTGCGGTCCAAAGACTTCGTCCCGTTCGTCGAGCCAGTCGAGTCGAACTGTGCTGATTGCCCCCTTGCTGGGCGCGACGAGTGTTGGTTGTAGGGTCTTGATGAACGGCGCTACTTGTCGAACGAAGCCAAGAATTCGAACCCAAGCCGCCGGATGCGTGGTCGAGAGTTCTCGTAGGTAACTGGCGAGATTGGAGCCATCCGACCTGAGGTAGTGCGTGTCTTCTTGACGAGAGTTCTGCCTGAGTGGGGATGAGGCGGACGTGTCATGAAAGTGAAGAAAATTCATCCGCGACAGCCAGTTGTTGACAAACTTCGATGTCTGTCCGCTTTGTGTCAGCGCATCCTCTGCGAGGCGTGACTCCGCGTGCCCCGCTCCAAGTGAAACGCGAAGGGGCGTGCTGGAGCCCGGCGCCTGAAACTCCACCGTCTCGTCCAGGAAAATGAACGAGTCTCCGGCGGCGTGCCCCAGTCGGGCTCCGTAGGCATTGAGTCCCGACTCCTGTTCGAACTCGAGGCGGAGGGTGAGTTGGGGCGTCACGCGAGGTCCGTAGTGAAGAAGCGATGAAGCTCCACCCGCCTCTCCAACAAAACGCCTGAGTGACTGCGTACGAAGGAGCGGAACCATCCGCAACAGTGACAAGAGATTCGACTTGCCGGACCCATTTGCGCCAATAAGAGCCGTGATTCTGCCCGGGCGAAGCGTCACGCTCTGGAGCGAGCGAAAGCCCTCTACCTGAATCTGGGTCAAGGCTCTGTTCATCGTGTTGTCTCCGGTAGTCCCAAGCTACCTCAGCCTGGCGGCAGGTTGTTGACTCTCGGTGGCCCCACAACCATTGACGACGGGCATCGATCGGCCGCAACCGGCACCTGAGTTGGTGCTGTGTGCGGGGGACCCACTTGGCTACAGTCCCTGGCCGTGCCAAGGAACATCGTCTTCGTCGCGCCGTTTCCCGCCGAGGTGACGCAGCGCTTCGTGCGCGCCGTCGCCCGCCTCTCCGACGTGCGCGTGCTCGGCGTCGTCCACACGCCGCCGCCAGGAGACGAAGGCCGCGTCTACGACGACGTGGTGCGCGTCGAGCGCCCGCTCGAGACCGCCTCGCTCATCGAAGGCGTCGCCGAGCTCAAGCGCCGCTACGGCCAGCCCTACCGCATCATCGGCATCCTCGAGGCGGTGCAGGTGCAGCTCGCCGAGGTGCGCGCCCACTTCGGCGTCGAGGGCACCTCACCGCAGGTGGCCGAGCTCTTCCGCGACAAGTCGCGCATGAAGGCGGCCCTCGCGAAGGCCGGCCTGCCGGTGGCCCGCAACGCCATTCTGCGTTCCTTGTCCGACGCGAAGGCCTTCGCCGAGCGCGTCGGCTTCCCGATGGTGCTCAAGCCGGTGCAGGGCATGGGCGCCAAGTCGACGTTCCGCATTCGCAACGTGGGCCAGCTGCTCACCACCTTGAACAGCCTCGGCGTCGGCCATGGCCGCGAGGTGCTGGCCGAGGAGTTCCTGCGCGGGCGCGAGTTCTCGTTCGAGACCATCACGGTGGGCGGCGAGGTGAAGCTGCATTCCATCTCGCACTACCTGCCGACGTGCCTCGAGGCCGTCGAGAACCCGTGGATTCAGTGGTGCTGCCTGCTGCCGCGCGACGTCTCGGGGCGCGAGTACGACCAGGCGCGGCGCATCGGCTGGGGCGCCATCGAGGCCCTCGGCCTGAGAGACGGCGTCACCCACATGGAGTGGTTTCAGCGCCCCGACGGCAGCCTCGCCATCGGTGAGATTGCCCAGCGGCCGCCCGGCGCCAACATCAGCCTCATGACGGGCCTGGCGCACGACTTCGACCTCTACCGGGCCTGGGCGCGCGCGGTGGTCGACGGCGTGTTCGAGGCGAAGACCGAGCGCAAGTACGCGGTGGGCTCGGCGTTCCTGCGGGGCATGGGCCACGGCCGCGTCGCCCACGTCACCGGCGTTCGTGAGACGCACGAGGCGGTGGGCCGGTACATCGCCGAGGCGAAGCTGCCCACGCTCGGCGCCATGCGCAGCGATAGCTACGAAGGTGACGGGTACATCGTCGTGCGCGACCCGGACACCGAGGTGGTGAAGAAGGCGCTCAAGTTCATCATCGAGACGATTCGGGTCTCGTACGTCGCCGACTGAGTGCGTGTCGGCGCTACGGCGCGAACAGGCCCTTCATCAGGTCGCGCACCTTCTCGCGGTCTGACTTCGGTGGGCCTTGCTCGGGCTGGGGTTCGGCCGCGGGCGCATCGGCGCCGGGCAGCACCACCACGAGCCGGTGCTCGTGTGCCATCGCGGCGGTCGCGAGCTCGAGCAGCGCCTCGGGACTCAGCGAGGGGTCGGCGCTGATGGCGACCCGCTGCGGGAGCGCGCCGTACCAGGGCTTCAGGGGCCCAGCCGTCCACCGCTCGCTGCCGACCACCAGCGCCTTTCCGTCGACGGTGCCACGCACGCACGAGGCGCCACAGCCCCGGCCCTCGTTCGACAGGCCCAGGCTCACCACGCGGAAGCGCACGTCGAGGGCCTTGCCGACGAGCTCGAGCTCGGGCGGCAGCGCGACGTCCGGGCGCGGAGGGGCTTCGCCGACGAGGCCCACGCTGCGAACGCCCGCCGCCTGCGCGCGCGTCAGGAAGTCCCACGCCGGGGCGGCGCCGGCCCGGGGGACGACTCCGAGCAACATCGTCGGCTCGCGCTCGCCAGCGCGGTCGTCGAGCGCCTCGATGGCCCCCGCGGCGGTCAGCTCGTCGCGGAGCACCTCGCCGTCGACCGGCGCCGCGAGCCCTTCGAGGCTGCAGGCGAGGACCGCGTCCGGGCCCAGGCAGAAGCGCGGCTCGAAGGCGTCGGGGCCCTCGAACTGGACGAGCCCGATGGGCCTGGCGGGCGGCACCACCTGCGCCGCCGTCGCCCGCACGCGCTGCTCGAACACCGCCTGCGAGCCGAACCCGAAGAGCCCGCCAAGGCCCAGCAGGGGCACGGAGACGGCGAGCCGAGGCGTCTGCCTCAGCACCGCCGCGCCGACCACCACCGCGAGGACGAGCAGGCCGATGCCCACGAGGATGAAGGCGCGGTAGCCCGAGAGCTCCTCGCCCACGCCGACGAGAATCGTCAACCGGTCGGCCGGGCTGGCATGCGCGATGGCCTTGAAGCTGCCACTCAACTCCGCGAGCCGCCGCGCGGACACGGCGGCGAGGCCCGCGAGGCAGGCGAACACGCCCATCGCCACGAGGAGGAGCCGCCGCGCCGGCTCGCCCTGCGCGAGGGCCCCCAGGAGCAGGCCCGGCAGGAGCGCGCTCAGCAGCCCGGCCATCGCGCACAGGCCGAAGAGCGTGGTGGCCATCGCCTCACCGGTCGAGCCCGCGAGAATCGTCGCCTGGTCCGCCGGGGCCGCGTGGGTGATGGCCTCGAGGGCCCCGTGCATGGCGTTCGAGTACGCGAACGCCCCCACCGTCACCAGCAGGCTCGCGAGCGGGCCGTTCGCCAGCACCAGGGCCGAGCCGCGGTGCACGCCGAAGAACATGAGCACCGCCGACACGGTGGCCAGCGCGCCCAGGGCCAGCAGCACGACGAACATCATCGCGCCTCCCTCGGCCCAGAAGCTGGCGACGGCGCTGAAGCGACCGCCGCCGCCGAACTCGTCGGGGGCCTCGCTGCCGAGGAAGCGCAGCAGGAGCAGGAACGTCAGGGGCAGGCCAAGGAAGGGGCTGATGGCGGCTGCGACGGCCGCTCCCGTCGGGCGGCTCGAAGATGGAGACATGACCGAGATGGTTTCACGCCGCCCCGGCGCAACCAAGCGCCAGCGCGTCCTCGCTCACCCGCCGCGCGCGCGCTCGTACACCTCGACGTAGCGGCCCACGCGGTGCTTCCACCCCAGCGGCAGCTGCATGCCCGCGCGCTGGAGCGCTTCCCACCGCGTCCGGTACTCCGCCGTGCCAGAGCCCCAGACGTCGAGCGCGCGCCGAATCGCCCATGACAGGCCCGCTTCGTCGAAGTGCTCGAAGACGAAGCCGGTGCCGCGGCCGGAGCTCGGCTGGTACTGCCACACCGTGTCGGCGAGGCCGCCCGTCTTGTGCACCAGCGGCACCGTGCCGTACCGCAGGCTGTACATCTGGTTGAGGCCACACGGCTCGTACCGCGACGGCATGAGGAACACGTCGCTGCCGGCCTCGACGAGGTGGGCGCGGGGCTCCGAGAAGCGCGAGTCGTAGTGCACCTTCTGCGGGAAGGCGCGCTGGAGCAGCCGGAAGAACTCCTCGTACTTGTGCTCGCCCTTGCCCAGCACCACGAGCTGGAAGCGGTGATGGCGCAAGAGGTTCGGCAGCACGCTCTGCACCAGGTCGATGCCCTTCTGCCAGACGAGCCGCGCCACCAGCGAGAAGACCGGCACCTCGCGGCGGTACGGCAGCCGCGCCGACTCGCACAAGACGCGCTTGCACACCTCTTTCCCGGCGAGCGATTCGGCCGAGAACGTCGCCGGCAGGTGCTTGTCGGTGGCGGGGTTCCACTCGTCTTCGTCGATGCCGTTCAAGATGCCCGTCAGCACGTCGGCGCGCTGGCGCAGCACGTGGTCGAGGCCGACGCCCTGCGCCGGCGTCTGGATTTCTCGCGCGTACGTCGGGCTCACCGTGGTGATGGCGTTCGCGTAGAGCAGGCCCGTCATCAAGAAGCCCAGGCGCCCGGCGCGCAGCTCGTCTTGATGAAAGAGGTACCAGCTGTCGGCCAGGCCCGTCTGCGGCATCACGCTCGCCGGGAAGGTGCCCTGGTGGCCGAGGTTGTGAATGGTGAGCACCGTGCGCGTGCCGGCGAAGAGCCGGTCCCACGAGAAGCGGGCGCGCAAGAGCAGGGGGATGAGCGAGGTCTGCCAGTCGTTGCAGTGGATGATGTCGGGCGAGAAGCGCAGGTGCTGGCACAGCTTGAGCGCCGCCCAGTTGAGCACCGCGAAGCGCAGGTGCTCGTCGCCCGCGTTGCCGTAGAGCGACGGCCGGTCGTACAGGCCCGGGCAGCGGATGAAATAGACGGGCACCTTCGTGCCGGGCAGCTCGCTCTCGAAGACCGACACCTTGACGCGAACGTCGCCGAGCTCGAGCCACAGCTCCGGCAACACCTCGGTGAAGACGCGGCCGGGGCCGTGCACGCGCGAGTACATCGGCAGCACCACCCGCACGTCGTGGCCCGCCGCGGCCAGCGCTCTCGGCAGCGCCGCGCCGACGTCGCCCAGGCCTCCCGTCTTCGCGAAAGGAGCGACCTCGGACGAAGCAAACAAGATGTTCATGTCGTGCCCGAGCGTAGCCCCGGCCGTCGTCGAAGGAAGTCCTTCGCGCTGGTCGCGTCGAGGTTCACCGAAAAGGTCCGCGCGAACGGTTCAGCGTGGGCCAGCTGTCGCAGGGGCGGTGCCGCGTGGCGGTGGTGGGAGTGGCGTGCAGCGCCGTGGCAGAGCGGTGTCGCTCGCACATGTCGCACCTTGTGGCTGGTCTTTCGACTGTGGGCTTGATCCGGTTTGGTGGACACCTTTCGAAGCAAGTAGGGGTGTCACATGGAGACGGACGAGAAGCGGAAGAGGCCGAGGCGGAACTTCACTGA
>JALOQF010000646.1 GCA_025459425.1 Myxococcaceae bacterium
CCGGGCGAACGGGCCAGACGCCGGGACGCGGTCTCAGCGGGGTCTCGATGCCGATGCGCCAGGGCTTCGCGGTGAGCCGGGCGCGAAAACACTTCTGGATCCGACACATGCGCACGAAGGCCGGGTCCACCCGGAGCGCCTCGAAGAAGAACGCGACGTCGCGGCTCGAGGGGTCGAAACGCTGGTGCGTCACCAGCACCCGAAAACCAGCGGGCGTTCGATAGAGGTGGAGCCGCCAATCGGGGTACGAACGCGCGAAGCCTTCGATGCGACCGCGAGCGACGGCCTCGGCTCCGCCGCCGGCACCGATGCGCAGCTGCCGCAGCGCGACGAAACCGCCCACTACGCCCACCAGGCCCCCCGCGCACGCGAACGACGCCCACGCCAACCCGGCGCCCAGCAGGCCAGACGCCACGGCAGCCCCGATGCCCACCAACCACCCGCCGACCCAGACCGCAGCCGGCGGGTCGCCCGGGGCCACGTCGACATCGGCGATCAGCACGTCGGGCACGTTCAGGCAGCGCGCGCCGTAGCTGTTGCGGGTCACCACCGCAGCGCCCCGCTCCTCGACGATCTCTTCCCGAATCGGCAGTCCGTCGGCGCCGTTGTAGGGCACCTTCTTCTCGCGCGCCGGCACCCTCACGCCGCGGCGGACCTGGGCCATCGCCTCGACGACGCGCTCTTCGGCCACCCGCTGCGCGTCGGCGTCGTCGACGTTCGACCAGCCGAACCGGCGCAGCGTCACCTGCCGGCCTTCGATGCGCTCCTGGCGACGGGCTTCGGCCCAGAACCGCGGGACGATCATCTCAGCCTCGAACGAGCTCGAGCTCGATGGCGCCGGCCAGCTTGAGCGACAGCAGCGCGCCGGTGAGCTGCTCCGCCTCTTCACGAGAGAGCAGGTTCCGAAACCCATCGCCGTCGGCCACTTCGGCCTCGAGGACGGCCCCACGAGACAACCACCGCAGCGTGACGCCGTCATCGGTCGAGTCGTCGAAGAGGAACCCGTAGCGCGTCGGGCAGCGCCCGCTCATCGCGAACAGCAGCAGCACGGCGTCATCGGGAGCCGGCCGGCGCAGGTGGAGAATCCGTCGGTCGCCCGGCAGCGTACGCACCATCAGCTCGAGCGAGGGCGGCGCCAGCGTCGCCTGCGCTTCGACGCGGCGGCGAAGCTCGGCGGTGAGCTCGTCGATGGCCTTCGCGATCTCGGCCTCGGCCGCCGACGCGCGCGCCTCGAGCGCCGCCTTCGACGCCTCCCAGCCTCGCCGGGCCTCGTCGGCGAGCTGCTCGAGCTGCGAAGTCTTCACCAACCCCGCTGGCCCAGCAGCGGGGCTTGAGGCGGCCTTCACCGCGCCCAGCAGCAGCGCGCCCTGCTCTTCGAGCCGCACCCGCTCGGCCGTCGACGTCGCGCGCAGCGCTGCGAGCTCGGCGCGGAGCGCGTCCCACGCGTCGTAGGCGGCCTCGATCGTCTCGGGCGCGTTCGACAGGGCCGACACCGACGTCGGCGCCACGAGCACGGGGGGCTCGATGAGCGGCGGCGCCCGGCGTGTCACCGCAGGCGTGTCGACCGGCGTGTCACGCGGGAGCCGCTCCGGGGGCTCCGCGCTCACCTCGGGCCTGGTCGAGCGCGGGCGCTTCGGGCCGGGCATCAGACCGTCTTCGGCGTGGCCTGGGCCTGACCGTTGGGGGCGCCAGCTGGCTGGCCCTTGCCCAGCTTCGCCTTGACGTCTTCGCGGAGCTGCCGCCCCGGCTTGGGCGCGAGCACCAGCCCGATGCCGACGCCCACCAGCACGCCGGCACCGAAGAGCGCGAGCGCGGGCACCAGCTTGTCCGAGGTGCTGCGCCGCTCCTCGAGGCCGATGAGATCGAGCACGTCCTCCTTCTCGACGTCGCCGAGCCTCTTGAGGGTCTTCAACACGGTCGCTGCGGTGCTCATGTGTCCTCCGGGGCAGTCTCTGCGTTCTTCAACACACCATCGACGGCCGACTCGGCCACGTCCAGCAGGCGATCTCTCACGGCGGGAATCGACGCCAGCTTCATGCCGAGGCGCACGAGCCGAAGCGTGGTGGGCGTGAAGAGCCCGCCGCCCAGCACGTAGCCAACGCCGAGCGCCGCGGCGACCATGCCGTAGGGCGAAGCCTCGACCTTCGGCGTCAACCCCGCCGCGTCGGCGAGCCCGTTGAGGGTCGAGTTCGCGGTGTGGAGCACCTCCTGCACCTGCTCCACCACCGGGTGCACGTCGTCGACGGCCTCGGTCCCGTCGGGGAGCACGTTCGGCTGAGCCGGCGCGCTCATCGCCGCGCCGCCCAGCGCCCGATGAGGAAACCCACGGCAGCCGCACCGAGCAGCACGGTGCCGGGGTTCTTGCGGATGAAGGTCTTCGCCTGCTCGTTGGCCTCGGTGAGGCGCTCCATCGCGTCTTCGAGCTGGGGGGCGTACTTCTCCTGGAGCTCCTTGAGCCCCTCGGGCAGCTCCGGCGTCACCGGCGCCTTCGTCTCGGTCTCTGATGCCATGTCAGGTGCCTCCACTCGTTACCTGCGTCCCCACCACTTGCCGATGAGGTAGCCCGCCACGAAGACGCCGCCGATGGTGAGTACCGGGTGACGCCGAACGACCTCGCGCCACTGCCCCACCGCGCCGAGCTCGTCTTCGAGCGTGGCCAGCCTGGCCTTCACCCGCTCGCGCGCCGCGTTCAACTCGGCCTTCACCTCGGCCGGCGTCTGCGTTCGGCGGGCGAGCGCCCCCGTCGGAGCCTTCACGATGGCCGAGTCGGTGCTCACGCGTCACCGTCCTCGCGCCGCACCACGAGCGATGACGTCTCTTCAAGCTCGGTCAACGTCTCGTGCATCACCTTCTTCTCGTTGAGCTGCCGCGCGGCCACGACGATGCCGGCGATGCCGCCCACGAGGTTCACCAGGCCCACCAGGGCAAAGGCGAGATCCGCGGACATCACCCGCCGCAGGACCAGCGCCAGCGCCACGCAGAGGAACCCGTACCCAACGAGGATCAGCGGCGCCAACGCGGCGATGACGCCCACCCGCACGCCGATGAAGCGCGCGTCTTGTGCCAGTTCGACCCGCGCCAGGCGAATGTGATGGGCCGTCAGCTCGCTGAAGCCGTCGATCACGTCGCGAAGCTGGGAACCGAGCGCCATTGCGGGCCGGCACC